>DATDGT010000140.1:0-113986 GCA_036521975.1 Bryobacteraceae bacterium | reverse complement strand
ATACTTTCATTAGGCTGAGTCTCCTGAGATTGAATTGGTTCTTGTCTTGAACCCAATCCAAGTATCAGGGACTCAGCCTCTCGCCGACCGCGGCAGCCGCGTTTGCCAGCAAGTTAGCTGGCTAATTTGGACAGCAGTGCCGCGATATAGAGATTTCCGGAGCTATCCACGACGAGGCCCATCGGCTCGAGCAGTTCGGCGCTGGTGGCCGGGCCGCCATCGCCGAGAAATGGGCTGGCAGGCCCGCCGCCCGCAACTACGCTGACGGTCCCCGTAGGGGTCAGTTTGAAAACCATCGCGCGCCCGTCGGAAATATACAGATTCCCCGAAGAGTCCACGGCAAGACCGGCCGCCCCGTCAACACTCGCGGTCGATGGCGGTCCACCATAGCCCGCAACTGCCGTAACTGTGTAAACGGGGACCTGAGCAGCGCACGATACGGCCGTCGCCAGCACCAGAGATATGACGCGCGATGGAGCGCGAAGGTCATCCCTCCATTCCTGCATTGTTTGTGCACCTCCTCAATGTGAAACAAGTATCCGGAACAGCGGCACAAACCGTAAGTGGCGCAATGTTCCCTCACCTACGTGAGGAACCGGCGACGCCTCTTAACCAGCTCTATCCGCTTACTCCCTATTGCGCAAATTGCGATGGAATTTGCTCAAAAAATCGAGAAGTTTATTTTGAGCAGAGCCGCGCCTGCATTCCGCTCGTGCAGGCATGCCGCTTCAATTTTTCCTCACAGACAATTCCGCGCTACTCGTGCAATACTTCGAGCTGCGCCGTCGCGTCTTCCGCGCGCACTATCCGATTCTGACCGAGGACTTCGGCCGGCCGGAAGAAGCCGACTGTTGGAGTCACATCGTTGTAGGCTATGACGGTCGCGTCGTCGCCGGAGGCCGCATAACCATTTCGTGGCCCGAAAGGCCGCGCAGGATGCCGATGGAAGAAGCGGGATTCCGCTTGGAATTCGCTTTAGCCGGGGCCGCTTTAGCTGGGTCCGCCCACGGTTCGAATTGGATCATCAACCTTACGCGGAATTCTCGCGAGTAACGGTCGAGAGCGATCCGGTTTACACTAGCGGACGCCGGTGCGGACTCGGGCTCATTCGAGCTTTGGCGCACGCCGCGGCGGGTTTTGGAGTGGACCTGGTGTTGAGCATGTGCCCCACGCCAATGGTCCGGATGAACGCGATCAACAGCCGGAAGCTAGGGGTCAAGTTCCACCCGTTCCCCGAGATTTCCGTCCCGAACCCGTTTGGCATTCCCATGATCTTGTGCGCGTACACGGGCCTGATTGAGGCCGATTGCCGTCCCCTGGGGCTCACGGCGTGAGGTCAATACCTCACGGTTCCAATGCGATCGATCAGCCGCTGAAATCCCGCATGGGAGTACAAGTGCCGGAAGAACGGGTACGCGTGAAACCAGACGACCAGCGGATCGCGTTCTTCCAAGCTCACTTCCAGATGGCGCACGGCGGCGTCCAAATCGCCCACGCCCAGCCAGCACGCCGCGATCTGGCTCGGAGGAATGTAGCGTCCGGTTCGCTGAATGCCCTTGAACCAGGCAATGCGCCGCCGCGCGATTCCCGGCTTGCCGCTCCGCCCAGCGAATAATCCGCGCAGTCCCCAAGTCACGGGACGTTCATGCAGCCGGAGCGGCGTCTCATCCAAGACGCGCACCGCCGCCGCCGCCTCGTCTTGCGCTTCGAGCAGTATGGCCCAGTTCAGATGATGCTGATAGTAATGCGGCGCCGCCGCCAGCGCTGCCTGGATGGTCTCTTGCGCCGCGCTGTAATCTCGTGCCAGCATCTGCAGCATCGCGAGGTCGCCGAGAAACGTCGGATTGCAGTAGCCGAAATGATCCACGGTCCGCTGCAGGATTGCGATCGCCTCGCGCGGCCGGCCACGCCCCACGAGGTAGGTTTGATACCAGACGTGCGTCGTCGCCTCGCCACCGCTCGACTCCAGAGCCTTACCGTACGCCTCGCCCGCGCCCTCTCAATCCAAATTGAGCGCCTGTAGGACGATGCCGCGCGCCAGCCACGCCTGCCACGCCGGAGCCGCTGTCTCCAGCGCCCGCTCCATGCAGGCGCGCGCTTGCTCCAGGCAGGGCCTGGAGCGCGATCCATGTACCGCTTGGGAAGCCAGCGACTCGGCCTTTAGCGCCAGCGCCAGGGACAAGTCCGGCGCCTCCGCCAAAACCGCGTCCAGGTGGGTAATCGCTGTCGCATACCCCGAAACGGTGCGCGATTCTAACGCCACGCGCGCGCTCCACAAACGGCTTGTCGCCGCCGACGAAAGCCGCGCGCTTCTGGAAAAACGCGGAACGTAGGCGCCCTTCGGCAACTCAATCACGACGGGGTCACGCCGCCCCGGCCCCGCGTAATAATGCAAAAGGCTCTCGCGTAGATTCGTGGCCGTTGTGCGGACAATGGAATCGGCGCGCGGATCGAAGCTCACAATGTCGCGGCCAAAAACGTCGGCCGCGATCGTCTTTTGACTCACTTCGGATTGCCCACCAGCCAGCGCGCGTTCGACCACATATCCCAGAAGCCGTAACTCCGTCGGCGCTACGCGCCCCTGACGCCGAATCGACTCCAGCGCGTGACTAATTTCGTACACTTCCGGTAGCGCCCCACTGGGGGTTAACGGGGGCGTTATCCCCGAGTTGCTCGAATGGGTGGGAAAAATACTTACAACTCCGAACATTCCCTAGTATATTCGAGAAGGGCATTGCCCCGTAGTTGGCAAAAGTGAGCGCCCCGATGCAGGCGATGATGCAGGCAGTCGCTATAGTGAGAACCCGCGGAGAGGTTAAGGCCCGGGGAGTGAGAAGCGAAGAGTTCCCGGTTCCCGAGAAACTCTCCCGCGCGCATCTGGAAAGAGTCGCCGCCAGCGCCACGTTCGCGCGCGCCGGCCAATTGCGCGCTCTGCTCGAGTGGCTCGGCGGCCGGTCGCTGGCCCCCGCGGCATTTCCTCCCACCGAATGCGAAATCGCCGAAGCCGTTCTGCGCCGCGCGGACTTCGATCCTCAGGCCGATTCGCTGGTGCGCAAGGAAGTCAGCCGCCTCCGGCAGAAGCTCGCCCAATACTACGGCCGCGAAGGCGCAAGAGACCGCATTCACATCCATTGCCGCGGCGGCTACCTGCCCCGGTTCGTCTGGGCTGACCGGCGCATGGAGACCCGCGGCGCGTTGCCCTGCATTCTGATTCTGCCCTTCCGCTCGGACGCCGAAATGAGCCGCCATTCTCTCGCTTTGGCCGAAGAATTAGCTGTTCGGCTGGGGGAACTCGGCCGCGCCGAATTGGTTTCGCCCACCACCGCTCTCAGTTATTTGGGCCGCGTCGGCGACATTCGCTCTTTCGCCAGCGAATGCGGCGCCGATTACGTCGTGGAAGGAAGTCTGGAATCCGGCGACGACCACTTGCGAGCCACTCTGTGGTTCGTTGACGGCCACACCGGCAGAACGGAAAGGCCCGGCAGGTTCGAAGGCGAAGATCCTGGCGAGGTCGCCCGCCTGGCCACTCTCTGGCTCCAGGAGCAGGTGGTCCGCTTTTTGGAATAGCCGCGCCCCGAGATTTCTTGCCCTCCGGTCTACTCTTCCTTAAACACTTGTTCTCCGTCCAACCAGGTCTCCGCCACCTGGACCCTTCCTTCTTCAAACCGAAAGCGCACCAGATCCGCACGCTCGCCTGGCTCGAAGCCCCGCAATCTACCTTGCAGCCGCCCCACACGAGCCGGGTTGATGGTGGCCATCGCGATGGCTTCGCGTAAGCCTACTCCGGCACGGCGCGCCACGTTTTCAATGGCGGCATCCATTCGCAGATTCGAACCCGACAGTCGCGAGCCTCCTTTTAACACTACGCGCCCATCCCGCCGCTCCAGCTCGATCTCTCCAAGAGTCGGGCCAACTGCGTCGGTGACCAGGATGCTGCGGTCGACGCCTTTCGCGCGCAGCGCCACGCGGAGGAACGCGTCGGGAAGATGGAAGTTGTCGACGATGAAACTCGCCGCGAGTCGATCGTCGGCGAGCTGTTCCCACAAATAATTGCGATAGCGCGGCAGTTCGGCGTGGGCGGCGTTGCCTAAATGCGTGGAGAGCGCCGCGCCGGCCTGGACGGCTTCCTGGATTTGCTCCGGCGTGGCGGCGGTGTGGCCAATGGCCGCCACCACACCGTCGCGGGCGATTTGCTCGATATATCGAACCGCGCCCGGCCATTCCGGCGAAAGCGTGATCAACCGGACGTTGCCCTCGGCGGCATCCTGCCAGCGCCGGTATTCTTCGAGATCCGGCGCCCGCACCCAACGTTCCGGATGGGCACCGAGAGGTCCACCATCGCGCGAAATGTGGGGGCCTTCCATGTGGAAGGCCTCCATGGCCCGGCCGCGCGCCAGCGTTTCCCGTGTTCGCTGAAGTTGGCGCAAGGCGTGAAGGGTCGCCTCCGGCGATGCGGTAACGATGGTCGGAAACAGGCGCGTGACGCCCGTCCCGAATACCGCCTCGAGCGAAGACGCGATGGTTTCGAGCGGCACCTCCGCCGCATTAAAGTCCGCGCTAGCGAATCCGTTGACTTGAAGATCGATAAAACCGGGTGCGATCCACGGAAACCTTTTCGCGTCAATTGCTTCCAGGGGGGGTTCCAGAACGGGTTCCACGCGTTCGATCGCGCGGCCAAACTCCAACTCCAACAATTCGCCGGAGAAAATCGAACGCCCCGCACACCGCATCGCTATCTTGGTTTATCCACAGGTTATTTCCTGCTACGCGCCGCTAACTCTATGAAAATACAAGTAAAATAAGTTGTTAAAATCGTAATTTTCTGCTTGGCGGCCCAACCGGTCCCTGGTACAAGGGATAAAGATTTCCGCGTCGCGAGCCGGCTGGCGAGTCAACTCGGGGGAGGTGGCCCTGCCGGTTGGCTCTCGCGCGGGGTCTATCCATCCGAGTATAATGTATTCACCCGAGCCCTTACTGCGCGGCTGGCTGCCAAGCCAGTCCTCTTTGGACCGGCGTTTGACCTCCGACGAACGTTGGCCGAATCGCGCAGCTAAAGGGGCTCGGGTTTTTTTGACGCTGCGCAAAGGTTATTGAATCCGCCGGCTCCGCGTGACGCCGTGCATCAGATCGATCAATGCGTTCACGCGATCGTCGGTATTTTTCACAGCGTCGGCGAGTTGCCTCTGCAAGTCCACCAATCGCGTCATATGCTCGGCCATGACGAGCTGCGAGTTGAGCATCCGTTTGTGCTCATTCGTGAAACGCTCATGCTCTTCGATCAAGCGCCCCTGCTGTTCCACGAATTGGACGTAGGAGTTGACCATTTTTTCGAGCAGGCGCTCGACCCGTTCGATGCGAGTCCGGGGATTGCTGCCGTTGGGTTCCATTTGTTCAAGTTTACAGTTGTCAGTTGTTAGTTGTCAGTTCTCAGCTTTCAGTCTGTCGTGTTGAAGACGCTAGTCGCCCTTGGAAAGCGAGGCTAAAGCCTCGCGCGGGCTGAAGCCCGCCCTCCACGCGTCTTTAACTGATAACTGACAACTGATAACTGAGAACTTGTGTCAATCGTACTTTTCGTAAAAAATCTGCTTCCGGTCCAAGCCCCGCTCTTTCAGCAGCCGCCGCACATCGTCCACCATCGCCTTCAACCCACACAGGTAGACATCGAGATCGCGGCGACCATCGAGAGCTTCATCTAAGTGCGTTTGCACGTGGCCGGTGCGGCCGCGCCAGCCCGGATCGGGGCGGCTCAGAGTCGGCCAATACCGAAAATGGGGAAATCTCCGCGTCAACGCTTCGAACTCCGCGCCGTACATCAAATGCGACTCGTAGCGGACGCCGAAGAGAAGGGTGATGACGGGTCCCGAAGCGGTTAAATGCGCCTGAAGCATGGAGCGGAACGGCGCAATGCCGGTTCCGGTGGCGATGAACAGCGAATCACGCGGCGGCTGGCGCAGCGTGAACATTCCCAGCGGTGGTTTCATCGCCACCGCGTCGCCGGGCTTCATTTCAAACAGGGCGCGGGAAAAAAGTCCCTCAGCCACGCGATTCAAGCACAGCTCAAACCGGTTGCCTCGCTGCGGCGCCGAAGCCAGCGAATAAGCGCGTGTAATGAGTTTGTCTCCGATAGGCGCGGTGAGGGAGACAAACTGGCCGGGCAGGAAATCGAACCGCTCGGCGCCCTCGGCTTCAAACACGAAGTGCCGCACCTCCGGCGCGAGTTCCACCGATGCGATCAGCCGCGCCTGCATTTACCGGACTCTCATTAACGCGCACAACACATTCGCTGTGCGCTTTGCCTTAACGCGCACAACGCATTCGCTGTGCGCTTTGGGCGCGCTCCAGCAGCGCGTCCACCATGGCGGGATGTCCATCGAGGGGAGCCGTAACCTCGATTTGGACGTCCGGCTGAGCGCGCTTCACTTGGGCGATCAGCTCCGGAAGGTCGCGCTGAAGATGAAGTCCCAGAGTCAGGAAATAGGGAATGACGATCAGGCGCCGCGCACCGCTTTCGGCCAACGCTCGAGCGGCGGAGTGGAGGTCCGGCTCTCCGCCTTCCAAAAACGCCGCCACCACGCGCTCCAGGTCGCCGCGCCGCGCCATTTCCCGCGCCGTCTCGCGCACGGCTTCGTTGGCGGATTCCACGCTCGATCCATGCGCGAAAACGATATAGCCGGTCATGAGGCTAGAGCGGACGCCACGCTCGGCCCGATTTGCCGCAGGAAATCATAAAACATCCGCCCGCGCGGCCGGCCGTTGTTATGCCGCGCCTGAAGGCGTTGCCAAAAAACCAGGACGCCCAGGACGTCCGAATCCCGCAGCGAATGCAGTCCGGTTTTTTCCGCCACGCGCTTCGACGTCTCTTCGATAAACTTCTTCATGTCGATCTGAATCGCCGCCGCATAAATATTCGCCGGACGGTGTTCGTAAATCAAGCCGGATGCGAGCGTGCGGTAGCTCTTGATGAGAGCGTCCAACGCTTCGGCGGCGTCGCGGTCCACGGCCTTGCACCGCTCCATCGCCTTGGCCAGTTCCATGCCGGCGAGCACAATGAGCGAATCGTGCGCTTCGATGAATTCATCCGTCACGGAGATGTCGGAGTTCGGCAGCTCGCCTTCGCGCAAGGCCAGCGGACGTTCGTGCAGGCGGGATTCCTGAAGATGCTCGCAATCCGAAGGACAATCGATGGTGTTCTCGCGGCCCGTGCCGCAGCAGACGGGACAGATATCGCCGGCCACGCCGGGACAGAAACGCCGCGCGCGTTTTTTTTGGCATACCTTGCAGGGGGAATTCACCGGCGGGTAATTTCATTTTAAACCCCGCCACGAGTCTTACCGCCCGAGTCTTACCATGAAAGACGATGAATCGCGCCGACGTGTACCTCAAAGTGGAATTGGATCTGGACGATCTGGAGAAACCCGAACGGATCGCCGCGGAGATCTGCCGCATGCTGCGCAGAGTCTATGGCGTTCGGCAAGTTGAGGTGTCGAGCATCGTCGAGCGGGAGCGCTAGCGCCTCAGGCTGGTAGGCGGTAATCTGACCTCTCCAAAGGCTCGTGGCCATTTCCGGGACTCGCATGGATCAGTCTGGCTCCGGGAAATTGCAGTGGAATCTGCGGCAGGACCGCGACGCATGGCCGTCAGCTATCGGAGAGGGGTGCGAACGCGGAATTGGCATTTGCGCCCCGGATGCGAATCAGTTACAAACAGCCGCAACGTTCAAGTTGTCGTTGCCGTCGCCCTTCCAGGCGATGAACAGCGTTCCTTGAAGATCGGCCAGGCACGGCGGCTGCGGACTGGTCTCGCTCGACGTGTATTTGTTGCCGAAGGTTTGTCCGTTATTGGTGGAATATTCGACGTTGAGATTATCGTTACCATCGCCTTTCCAACCGATATACAGCCGTCCTTCGTGCGACGCGAGCGTTGGACTTACGGGGCTGGTGTCGGGGAGGGTGGTCTTATTGACCAATCCCGTGATCTTGGCGCCGGAAATGGCCACCTGCGCGACGTTCGGGAATGAAACCATTCCGAAAATTACTGCTGCGATAAATGTAGAAACAGAGTCAGATACTGCTTCAGGAACGTGGTGACCACGAAGTTCTCGAGCACGTGCTCGTGGCCCTGCTCGCCCAGCTTCTGCGCGATCTCGGGATGCGAGAGCAGGAAGCGGATCTGGTAGGCGGCGCGGGACCGTGCGCCCACCCGAACTCCTGGCTCCCCGCCGCGCCGGGCTGCGTTGTGGGCGGAGTCAGCGGAGAGCCAGAGCCCACCTGATCGGAGCTGCCTGCCCCATCAGGTTCGTACTCGATGTGGGCCAGCTTATGCAAAAATTCGCGCACTTCGGCCGCGCTGGATAACCGATAGTGGGCGTGGCTGCGCTCGGACGGCCCCACGTGCACGGTCACCCCTCCGGCCAGGGCCGCAAAGGCCGGCTCATCGCCGCGATCGTCGCCGATGTAGACGGGCAAGGCGCGACCCCGCAAGGGCGCGATCAAACGTCTCACCGCGGCGCCTTTGTCCTCAAGCTCCAGTGGAATGATTTCCGAACAGCTCTTGGCCGGACGAATTCTCAGCGTACGGGAAAACGCTGCCACCACGCCCTTCAACATGGTTTGCGCGCGGCGCGCGTCGGCTTCCGCCGCGTCACGATAGTGGATGGCCACAATGTGCTCCTTGTCCTCCACCCAGATATGGGGAGACCCGGCGAGCAAAGCGCGCAACCATCCTCCGACGCACCTCAGGGAACTTTTCGTCTCCGGCGAGACCTCGCACTGCGGGCCGTCTTCCCATCCGTGCAAGCCCAGATACTCGATGCCCGGGACGCCCGCGCGAGCGCGTACGTCGGCCTGCCGCCGGCCGCTAATAATCCAGACGTGAAAACGAGGATTTCGCGTCAGGACGCTCAGCGCCTCGCGCACGGCGCCTTCCAGGCGCACATCGCCGGGCCTCCGTTTCAACGGGGTCAAGGTTCCGTCGAAATCCAGAAAGAGTGCGACGCGCGGCGCCGATCGGATTTGCCCGGCCACGTGATTCCAGCATTGGAACAGGTGCCGCATTCCCTACCGCCCTCCGCTTGCGTTGTGGACCAGTGCCGGGCGGAGTGCGGCGCTGGGAGTTTGGATCTGGCATAGCTCGCCCATGAGGCTACCGGCCCAGCGATAAATGTTGCGTTCGCGGACGGTGGCGCGCATTCGCTGCATGCGCATGCGGCGCTCCTGGGGGGGCATTTCCAGGGCCCGGCGCACAGCGTCCGCCAAGTCCTCCGTATCGTAAGGATTGACGCTTAGCGCGTCCGCCAGCTCGTGGCTCGCGCCCGTGAAGCGGCTCAAGATCAACACGCCCTCGTCATCCCAGCGCGAAGCCACGAATTCCTTGGCCACCAGATTCATGCCGTCGTGAAGACTGGTGACCAGGCAGACGTCGGCCGCGCGGTAGTAGGGCAGGATCTCTTCATGGCTGTGCTGGCGGACCAGCAAGACGATCGGTTTCCAATCCGCGGTTTGAAAGCGTTGGTTGATACGCGCGGCCTCGGCGGTGACTTCCTCGAGCAAATCGTGATAGCGGGGAATGTTGGTCCGGCTGGGAGAGCCGATTTGCACGAACGTGAATTCGCCACGATAAGCCGGGCATTTTTCCAGGAATCGCTCGATTCCGCGAAACCGCTCTGGAATTCCCTTCGTGTAATCGATGCGATCTACGCCCACTCCCAGGAACGACGCGCGCAACCCCAGCGCGGCCAGCAGCCGCGATCTCTGCAAATAAGGCAGCTCGGAATCGCGCGGAGCTTCTGTCGGATCGCACGCCACGCTAATGGGAATGGGCCGCACCAGCGTCGTATGGGCGTTGCGGTTGACCGAAAAACGTTCCCAATCGATCCGCGATTCGAGGCTGCGATCCACGGTTTCCAGAAAATTGTTGCAATGGGCTTGAATATGGAACCCGATCAGATCCGCGCCCAGCAGGCCGTTCAATAATTCGCGCGCCCAGGGACAAATGTCGAACGCTTCCGGATTGGGCCACGGAATGTGCCAGAAAATCGCGACCCGCGCGTCCCTGCGCCGGTCTTTGATGATCCGCGGCAGCAGCGCAAAATGATAGTCCTGGAGCAGCGCCACGGGATGTTCTTCGGCTTCCATTTCCTCCAGCAGAGCACTGGCGAATTTTTGATTCACCGCTCGATAGGCGTCCCAATCTTCGCGTCTGAATAAGGGGCGCGTGTGGGCGATATGGCAGAGCGGCCATAATCCTTCATTGGCGAAACCGTAGTAAAAGCCTTGCTCCTCCTGCTCGGTCAGCCAAACTCGGCGCAGCGTGTATTGAGCGTGATCGGGAGGCACTCGCAAGTGTCCGGAGAAATCGGAGGTCTCGCGGTCCGCGTTGCCGGTGGCTTGCGCAATCCAGACGCCGTCGCAGGCGCGTAGCACCGGTTCGAGCGCGGTGACTAGACCGCTCGCCGGCGCGACGCATTCAACTCCCGAAGGCGTGTAGCGATGCTCATAAGGCTCTCGATTGGAAACCACCAGCAGCCGGTCGCCGGCCAGCCGGCTTTGGATAAAGACGCGCAGGCGCTCGGCGGTCCAGTTGGAATCTGCGGATTCGCGCAGGCGCGCCTCCTGCTCCGCGGCGGCGCGCGCGGCGACCAGACTGGAAGCCAGGCGCGAAACTTCCCGCGTGAGAGGCTCAAAATCGCCGGCCTCGGGCACGGCCTGGATCGCGGCCACCGGCGCGGCTCCGTTGCCTGTGCTTAGGCGCTGCTCCCGAAGCCATTGCGTAAGCCGGCGCACGGGCTGGCCCAGTCCCCACCGGATGGTAAGCAACGTGATAAGCACGATCAGCGCCGTTTGAATCGCCACGCTCAACAAGGCGTGTTGCCACAGCGCCGCGCTCCGGAGATCGATATAACTGGAATCGTGAAACAGCGCCAGGGCGCCTACGGTCGTGCCGCCATCGACCAGCGGCACCACCGCCACATGTGCCGGCGTGTTGCCAAGCCAGGTAAACTCCCCATGCTCCTGGTCATCGGCCAAAGTTTGAGTGACGGCGGCTGGAATCGAGCCGTTCAGCCGCGGAGTGAGCCCCCCTACGCTGACCGCCAAAGGCTCGGCGTTCAGGCCGTAGATCGCCGTTCCTGCCACCTGCTCCCGCTCTTGATAACGATCCACCAGGGTTTGCAATGCGCGGTTGGAGTGCGCCGCCGCCAGAGGCTCGGCGGATTTTGCCAGACTCTCCGCAAGCGTCTGCGCATGCCGGGTCAACTCGTCCTTCAGTTCCCGCGTCTGTTCCTGCGTCTGGTAGTACGCAAAAATGAGAGAAACGCTCGCTACGCCGAAGATCAGCGCGAAGCTCAGCCTGGCACTTAGACGCATAGGGCCCTCTTTCCTTTACATTAAGCAATTGTAACTCCGGTTCGTATCTCGTTGGCGCTGATAGAGATGGCTCGTCGAAGACAGCACTTTTTACTGGCTTAGGGCAAATCTACACGCATGTACCAGAGCACGACTTCAGTCGTGCCGACGGTAGCGGCCGGAAAAGGGGTGCCTTAGCCGGGCCTTAGCCCCTGAGCTTTCAAGCCCCCTCCCGGATTGAGCGGTACTTTCTTGCAGGTCCGGCCCAAACGACTTGGGGTGGAAGGCGCATCTATGTAGTGGGAGGACAGAATGAAAAACGCATTTTCTTTGTTCATGGTGGGTGCGGGAATCGGGTGCTGCGCAGCGTTGTTGTTGGCGCCCGAGCCCGGCAGAAGACTCCGCGCGCGGCTGCGCGACAAGACTCTTCGAGGGGTAGCGTGCGTGCAACAGTCCGCCACGGAAATCGAGCAGGACGCGGAAGACCTGATCGATGAAGTCTTTGAGCTCGCGCGAAGGGGTTCGGAGGCGATTGAGGCTCAGCGAAGCGGAATCCGGGCTGCGCTGGATGCCGGCATGCGCGTTTACAACAAAACCGTGCGCGCGTAGAACGCGTCTAAGATTTAGGCGTGTCTAAAAGCGTAAAGGTGGCCAAGCGCCTGAAGGTTAGCGATCTTCTCCGGCCCCACTGGGGGGCGTTGGCGCTGGGACTGGCCGCGGTAATCGGCGAGGGGTTGTCGAACCTCGCCGAACCGTGGCCGCTGAAAGTGGTGCTGGACAATGTCCTTCGATCGCGGCCGCTTCCGCCGCGGATCGCATGGATGGTCCAGCACCTGGCCGGTTCAAACAAGCTGGCCATCCTGGAATTCGCCGCGCTTGCGGTGCTGGCGATCGCCATAGTCGGCGCGGGCTGTTCTTACATCGAAAAATCCGTTACCACAACGGTTGGTCAATGGGTGATGCACGATTTGCGGCGAACGCTGTATTCACACGTCCAGAGGTTGTCGCTCGCCTATCACGACCAGAAGCGGACGGGCGACCTCATCAGCCGCGCCACCAGCGACATCGACGCCATCCAGAGTTTCATCGCTTCCGGTCTGCTGGGCGTCCTGATCAACAGCCTGACTCTTGTGGGCATGGTGGGCGTGATGCTGTACATCAACTGGGAATTCACGCTGATCGCGCTCTCCGTCGCGCCGTTTTTGTTTCTAGTGGTCTATTCCTACACACGCCGCATCAAAAGGGCCTCCCGTGAGGTGCGCAAGAAAGAGGGCGAGATCGTCTCGGTGATCCAGGAAGTGTTCAGCTCGATCCGCGTGGTAAAAGCGTTTGCGCGCGAGGATTACGAGCAGCGCCGCCTGGAGGGCGAAAGTCTGGAAGCCGTGGAGATCGCCTTGCGCGCGCGTGGCCTGAAGGCCAAGCTCGCGCCTCTGGTCGAGATGATCGTGGCCGCGGGCACCTGTCTGGTTCTTTGGTTTGGCGCGCGGCTTGCGCTGACCGGCGCTCTTTCGCCTGGATCGCTGGTGGTTTTCTTTCTCTACCTCGGCAAGATGTACAAGCCCATGCAGGAGCTTTCCAAAATGACCGACACGTATTCCAAAGCCGCGGTGGGGTTCGAACGCATCCGCGAGGTCTTGGAAACCGATGGCGGCATCAAGGACTTGCCCGGCGCTCGCCGTGCTCCCGTCTTCCGCGGCCGCATCGAATTCGAAAACGTCAGTTTCGCCTATCTTCCGAAGACGCCGGTGCTCCGCGATGTCAGTTTCCGGATTGAACCGGGACAGGTCGCGGCTCTGGTAGGACCCACCGGAGCTGGAAAATCGACGATTATCGGACTCATTCCGCGTTTCTACGAGGTCAACTCCGGAGCGGTGAAGATCGACGGCCACGACATTCGCCGCTTCACCCAAAAATCCCTGCGGCAGCAGATCAGCTTCGTACTTCAAGATACCGTATTGTTCCACGGTCCGGTTTGGAAAAATATCGCATATGGGAAACCGGAAGCGTCGCGCTCCGAAATCTTGCGCGCGGCCGAGTTGGCCAATGCTCACGAATTCATCGAACAAATGCCCGACGGCTACAACACCATTCTCGGCGAGCGCGGCGTCACGCTCTCCGGCGGGCAGCGCCAGCGTATCGCCATCGCCCGCGCGGTGATCCGCAATTCCTGCATTCTGATTCTGGACGAACCCAGCACCGGCCTCGACGCGGCCTCCGAGAAACTGGTCTTCGAGGCGCTCGACCGTCTCATGGAAGGCAAAACTTCCATCGTCATCGCTCATCGTCTCTCCACAATCCAGCGCGCGAATGTAATTTTCGTGGTGCAGGGTGGCAGAATCGTCGAGCGGGGCACACACGAAAAATTGCTTCACTCCGGCGGCCTGTACTCGGAGCTATACGAGCTGCAGATTCATCCCGAGGCCACCGCGGTGTAAGACAGTAGTCAGTTCTCAGTTATCAGCTAACGCTCAAGAACTGGCGACTGACCACTGAAAACTGAAGACTGACGACTGAAAACTGACAACTAATACGGAGCCGCGACCAGAGGGAGCGGTTTCATGCGCTACCGGTCGCCGCCTTCGGCTGGCGGTATAGGAATGTTCTCGTCTTGCAGAACCTCGGGGAGCTTCTGACGAAGCCGCTCGACGGCCGTGCGGACCTGTTCCCGCACTTCGTCCGCATCGACTATGGGATCTTTGTCGTCCGTCATTTCGGGGCCATCTTGCATTTCGGTTCAGATACGCGCAGGGCAGACTTCGTTACATTTTCCTTCCCAGTTAGCTGGGCCAACCGGACTACCATCGAAAGACCGCTGGGTTAATGGACCTTGCGACGCGCTGCACATGGCGTGCGCGGGGGCGGCACAAGCCGGCGTGCACAACGGTATTTTGCGCATCAAGGAACGAGCCACCGTGAACTGCGCATGGAGTTCACCAGCGTCTTCAACCGGAGCGAGATGAATAACCCGACTTCGACCAGCGCTCTTGCGACACGAACTGTAACCAGCATCGCCCGCGCGCAAACGCGGACCGGGCGGTCTAGCCAGAAATCCGATTACTTCCTGGAGGCGGCGTTCTCGAGCAGAGCGCGAATCTCCGCTATGGCCGAGCCGGCAGAAGGTGCACTGGCCGTCCCTGCCGCAGCAGCAGACGAGGCTCCCGCCGCCACAGGCTTCGCGGGGGCGGCCGGCCTGACCGCCGCGGCGCCCACCACGTCGATCGGTTTGTGGCCGTTGCTATCGACGATCTCAGAGTGGGCGCCTTTCTCAAGCAGGTAGCGAACGACATCCACTCTGCCCGCTTGCGCAGCGACGTGAAGAGCCGTCATGCCCTCATTCGTCGAGGGTGACCGGGCGTTACGCATAGAATATGTTTTCGTCCCCGTGACCTGAGCATTCACATCGGCGCCGTGCTGGAGGAACAGGTCCATAAGGGCTATGGACGCGCCGGCGCTTGCCGCGGCAGGTCCTCCTCGCGCTCCGGTTCCGACGCCCGCCGCGACCAGAAATGGCGTGACGCCCATCGCGTTGACGTTGGGTGAAGCGCCTTTGGCCAGGAGCGCTTTAACCACTTCAATATCGTTGCCTAGTGTGGCCCGCAGCAAAGGCGTGCATCCCGTATCCAGCAGGGGATCACTGAAGCGGCCGGTGTACCCTCCGCGGGTGGGTCGATGCATTCGGAGCTCGGGATCAGGATCGACATTCGCCGCCAGCAGATAGCGGATGACGTCCATGCTGGAGAAGTGCGCCGAATGCCTGGCATCCACAGGAACTTTCAACCCGCCGCCACTGCTGCCGCCATCATGTCTATCCACGGCGATATAGAGGGCCGTGCGCCCCCACCAATCCCACACCCCCGGTTTGGCTCCGTGATCGAGCAGCAGTTTGGCGATATCGTTATTGTCGTTATCGAGGGCGATCAACAGCGGCGTCACGCCTTCGGGCGTCGGGACATTCACGTCCGCGCCATTTTCGGACTTTAGTCCGCGCGGGACTTCAGTCCCGCCGACCAACGCCTCAACGCACTCATAGCAGCCATCGCGCGCCGCATACAGCAAAGCTGTCAATCCGCCGACGGGATGATACTGCACGCGAGGCTCTTGCGAAATCTGGCTCGGCCAGTCGTAGTACAGCGAGCGAGGATTGACGCCGGCGCCTTTGGAAAGGAGCAGCTTCACCATTTCGCCGGCATTCTTTTTCGCCGCGGCGGCATACATCAGCGGCGTTTCATTGTGCTCCTTCTCCATCGTGTTTACATTCGCGCCCGCCTCGATCAGCATGCGCACAATGGGCAACTCGCCGTTCTTGATCGCCAGCATCAACGCGGTCTCATCGTCCAGATTGGCGCCCTCGGGCCCCGAACCGGCATCGAGCAACGTTTTCACCATCCGCGCATCGCTGACTTTTACGGCTTCCGCGAGCGGGGTGGATCCAAACTCATTGGGGATGTCGGCTTTCGCCCCCTTCGCGATCAGCGCGTCCAGAAGCTCGTAGTCAACTTTGTAAACTGCCCAGTGGATGGGACGGGTGCCGTCGGGTTGCGCCCCATTCACATCCGCACCCGCTCGAATTTTCTCGAGCGCCGTCTTGCGGTCGCCCGTCTGAATGAGAGTGGCGAGGGAGCCCTGCGAAGTCTGCGCCGGAACGTTGTAGGCAAGAGCGATTACGCAGAAAACAGCGACAATGAAGCGCCTCACTTGTATCTCCCTAAACAACGCTCGGGTCCAGCTTGTTATGGTGAGCCAACATGCCCTTGGCTGCATCATAGAGGAATTTGTAAGGATCTTTCCAGGTTCGAGCCAGGCCGTTGAGAACGCCGGCCTCCAACATATCTTTGGGACCGTCGCCTTGGAGGACCTGTTTCCACACGCGGCTCCGGACTTCGTCCATCATGTCGCGCTCTGCTTTGAACTCGGCTCGGGTCATGACGGGGCCAGATCCGGGCACGATTCGGGTCTGTTCATTGCTGAGCCGTAGGATGGTATCCATGGCGTCCACGCGGCCGCCGATCCAGGCTCCGGTGAAATAATCCAGAGCCGGGTCGAGGAGCGGAGAGGCAACGTCTCCTACCGCCAGCACATTCGAATTCCTCAAGAAGACGTATATATCCCCGTCGGTGTGCGCCAGAAGCAGGTGGCCATACTCGATCTGTTCGAGCCCTGCTTTTAAAGACCCGGTGGTATGAAACGTCTCAGTGGGCTGGGCGGCCTTTGGGCGGGCTTTCTCGTAACGATCTTTGTCCGGAACCCAATAGTCGGTCGACATCCACTGCCGGGTGTGCTCGTGCGCGATGATTTTCGCTCCGGCTGCTCCGAAGATTTCGTTGTTGCCGGTCTGATCGATGTGATAGTGGGTGTTAATGAGCGTTTGTACTTTGGAATTCGGGCTCAAGCTCTTGAGCGCCGCCATCACCTGGTCGCCGCTTCCCGGCGCGCCGCTATCCACCAGCACGAACCCGTCGCCAGCGGAGAGGGCTACTACACTTGCTCCGCCTCCATCCACTACCGAGAGTTTGTCCGTAATCTTGCGAATGCCTTCCGCCGGTTGTTGCCCGTTGAGCCTGCGGGGCCACGTCCAGAGCGTGAGCGCGCCCGCTCCAGCGCTTTTCAAGAAATTTCTGCGATCCACTTGCCGAATCCTAGATCTCCGCAATCGTGCCCGTGCTGTCGCCGAATTTATCACGCTCTACGCCCAGCTTTTGTAGGACGGTCAAGTGGAGATTCGCGATGGGTGTCTTCTCCGGCAGGACGAGCTGCTGGCCGCCGAGCTTCATCTTGCCGTTGCCGCCGCCAACCAGGATATTCGGCTCCGGATAGTTGTTGTGAAGGTCGCTATTGCTCATGTTCGACCCGTACATGAAAATCGAGTGGTCCAGCAGTGTTCCTTGCCCATCCGGCGTCGCCGCCATCTTGGCAAGGAACTCCGCGAACTTCTCCACATGCCAGGTCTGGATTTTTGCGAGCTTGTTGAGTCTCTCCACATCGTTCGCGTGGTGCGACATTGGGTGGAAGGCGTCCGGAATGCCAATGTGATTGTAAGTGCGGTTGGTACCCTCGGCAGCCATAACGAAGGCAACCACGCGGGTGATGTCCGCCTGATAAGCGAGCGCGACCAGGTCGAACATCAACTTCACCTGCTCGGCGAAGTTTTCCAGCTCGCCGAGAGGAGCATCGGGAATTTTGAGGGTAGAAAGATCTTTTAAGGCTGCCACCTCCGCACGCCGCTCGATCTCGCGAACGCTTTCGAGGTACCCATCGAGAAGAGCACGATCGCCCGTTCCGAGCCTGCTTTGGAGTTCCTTCGCGTCGTCCAGCACAAGATCCAGAATGCTGTTGGTCTGACCGGCGATGGATGCACGCTCCTGCGGCGTGTCGCCTTCGCCGAAAAGCTGCAAAAAGACCTTACGCGGATTGGTTTCCATGGGAAGCGGAGAATCCGCGTCGCGGAACGACAGAGTTGTATAGGGGCTCCCATTGCCAGCCGACGTCTGCACGATCGTTTCCGACGCGACTTCGAGCGACGGCAGCGGAGCATCCAGGCTGATGATTTTCGCGATCACCTGATCGAGAGTAACGGACATGTGCGCCTTGGTGCGGCCGATGTCCGGACGAGTGCAACTGAGCCATGTCGAAGCAGTAAAGGTGTGAACCGAGCCGGCAGTGGCGGCATTCTCGAGATTTCCCAGAGAGGAAACGTACTTTTTGTAGGGCTCCAGGGGTGCGAGAATCGGGCTGAGCTTGAAATTGGCTCCGGAACCGCTGGGGGTCCATTTGTCCATCGCCGGACCATGCGACGTATTGCCCATGATCGCGCCGTGGGGCATATAGAAGAAGCCCATTCGGAGCTTCGGTGCAGCGGCGGTTTGAGCAAGAGCCGTGCCGGCAGGAACCATCGCGTCCAGAAACGGCAAGCCCAAAGCTATGCCGGCGCTCTTCAGCACCGTTCTGCGCGAAAGATGTTTTTTCGTGATGAACATTAACTCCTGACTCCTGACTCCTGACTCCTTACTTCTGCAGTTGACCGCTCCCTGACGGTCGCGGCTCTGTTGGCGCGTCCGCGGCTTGCTTCCGGAACGCGTCCGTATTGACGATTCCCAAAACGATGGAAGACAGCTTGTAATTATCTTTCGCAGCCTCGCGTACAATCTTCCGAACCTGAGGCATATCGAAGTATTCCAATTCGCGATTAAGCGCGTACATCATCAACTTCTCCGTCACGGCCCTGACGAACCTTTCGGGATGACTGGCCAGTTCGGTTCTGAGCTCCACAACACCGTTGATCGCGACTCCATCCGGCAGCACCGTCCTGGCGTCGATAGGGGCGTTTGCCTGCTGGTCGGTGGTCCTCCACGTTCCCACAGCGTCGAAATTCTCGAGAGACAAACCGATGGGATCGATGACTCCGTGGCACTGATTGCAACTTGCTTTACTGCGGTGCTGCTCAAGCCGCGCGCGCACGGTTTTCGGCGCCTCGCCGGCCTTTTGCGACAGATCGGTTGCGGTGTCAGGCGGAGGCGGCGTGGGGGGCGTGCCGAGGAGTTTATCCAACACCCATGCTCCTCGCAACACTGGAGATGTGCGATCGCCGTAAGAAGTCCGCATGAGCACGGCCGCTTTCCCCAGTAGCCCCGAACGCTCGTTTCGGGCGAGCGCGACCCTGCGGAACTGCGGGCCTACGACTCCCGAAATGCCGTAGTGCTGAGCCAGGCGTTCATTTAGAAACGTGTGGTCGGCCGTCAGGAGATCTACGATGCTTCGCTCCTCCAAAAGGATGCTGCTGAGGAAAGCCTCCGCTTCCTTGGAAAAATCACGCCGCAGTTGATCGTCGAACCCCGGAAATAATACCGGGTCAGGCTTCACGGAATCGAGGCCGTCGAGGTTCAGCCACTTCATTGCGAAACTGGTGACCAGGCTGGAGGCTTTGGGGTTTGCCAACATGCGTTTCACCTGTTTTTCCATGGCGTCTTTTTCCACGGCATCAGGCTTTGTTAATCCGCGCGCCTCGGCCAACGCCAGCAGTTCGTCGTCGGGTCCGGTGTTCCAGAGGAAAAAAGAAAGACGCGAAGCCAGTTCAAGATCTGTAAGAGCGAGTTCGGCGCCTGCCGACGCGCCGGGCATCGGAGTTCCCCAAATCGCTCGATACAGAAAATTGGGGCTGGCCAGGACCGCTGCGATGACCTGCTCGACTCCCTGATCGAAGTTTCCTCCGCCGCGACGCCCGGCTTCATAGAACTTCATCAGCCGCGCAAGCTCGTCGGCGGCGACGGGACGGCGGTACGCGCGATGCGCGAGATTTTCCGCGATCTGCCGAGCACAGGAATTCTCTTCTTTGGTTTTGGGATCGCAAACGAAGATGAGATTGCGGCTGGCAGTTGCTGAAACACCCGTCGGGTTATACGGTCCGGTGATCTCAACGCCATCGACCATACGGACCCTCCGGCCGGGAGGCGCGCAAGAGCAGGACTTCGTGAGAACGTCGAAGAACGGATCGGCGATATTATGATCGGACTCCACGTGGGAACGGTCGATGAAAGCCACGACGACGTCGTGCACGCCGGCTGCAACCTGAACGGGGATCTTTGAGAAACGCGCCATGATTTCCGCGCGTCCCTGCGGCCCCTTGCGGTCGTGAAGCGCCTGATCCTCCGGTCCGCCGATCGATTGGCGGAAGACGATCTTGCCGTCGATCATGATCACCAGCGTGCTGACGTTCTCGAGAGTAGAGCCGTATATCCCCACTAAGAGATCGTCGATGGTAATTCGATACTCGCCGTCCGCGGGAAAGTTGTGTTTGAATCTTATGCCGCCGCGCGTGCCGAGCGGGAGCGGCAGGTCGGGATCTTGATTGGCCGCGATGGTGTACTTCACATTCGAAACACGCGCGCTGGAGCTGCCGATCCCGAGTTGAGCCACGTGCCGCGCGGCGGCGATGTACTGGCTCATGAATGTGGGGGAGACGGTCAAAGCAGCCGCAATGTTGTCGAAGCCCTGTACCTGGACATCCTGTGGCAGCACGTCTGTTGCTTTTAATTCCACGCCGACGAGCGCTTTTACCGATGCGGCGTACTCCGTGCGGTTCAGACGCTGGATCGGAACATGGCCCGCCTTTGGGCCTTTCGCATGGGTGTCGAGAGTGTTCTCCATCCAGCCGGCGAACGAGTCCAGATCCTTTTGCGGAGGCTGGGGATTACCGGGCGGCGGCATCAAATTTCCGCGGAGCTTGCGCAACACCTTCTCCCAGATTTCCGCGTTGTCGGCAGCGGCCTGGAGTTGTAAGTTGTCCAACGCGAGTCCGCCGATCTTGGCGCGGCTGTTGTGGCAACCGGTGCAGTAGGTATTCAACATCGCGCGATATTGATCCGGACCGGCCGCCGCGGGCGCGGCAGTCTGCCCTACGGCTCCGGTCTGTAAAAGCGCCGCAGAACAAACCAGGAGAGCACTCGCGCAAAGGAGCTGCCTCATAACGGCTCTTTCCTTTTTTATCACAGATTTCGAGCTGAAGAGGACCCCTGATACGGGTCCGGGTCCAAGACAGTCCCGGAATGCAGGAAGTCCGGGAGCCGCCTAAAAGGCGGCTGCGGCCAGGATTGGCCGTCCTACCCCAGTTAGCTGTTAACTAGCACAAGTATCATTTTTTCTAAATCCCGCTCCCGATCCGGGCGTAACTCCCTTAAATCCAAGACGTAAGCCGCTAGCGATTCAACACTCGACTTGCAAAAGCCCGCGTTATTCTCGGTTAAGCTGTGCCCATCGATTCTACCCAACGCGACTCGGGGAAGCGAACCCGGCAAGCGTATGGCTGTCCAGCGTGCTCAAGAATATTTTCGTCGAATCAATTCCACGACATCGTCAAGTCGATAAGGCTTCCGAATGAAGGGCTCAATGGTTGTTTGCAGCGACGCTGCAGCCATCTCCTTGGGGTACGCGCTGGTTACGATGACTTTCATCTCGGGTCGAAGGCGCCTAGCTTCATCGAGAACTTCCCGGCCCGAAGCTCCAGGTACCGTCATGTCTAGAAAAAGGACGTCGATAGGATTGTGCTGTCCGCGAATCGCATCTAATGCAACCGACCCGTCACGCGCCTCCATCACCGAGAAACCGTGTCTCGTCAGCATCTTCGACACAGCTTGCCGCAGCGCGTTTTCATCTTCCACAACCAAAATCGTGCCTGCCTGCGAAAACAGGGCTGGTTGGCGCATGTGAGTCATCGGTTCGGGTATTGCCTCAGAGGCGCCTTCGGTGCACGGTAGCAGTATCTGGGCAGTCGTTCCCTTGCCTAGCTCGCTGACTAAGTGAATCGTGCCACCGACACTGCGAACAATCCCCTGAACGACAGCGAGACCTAGGCCGCGACCGGCGGATTTCGTGGTGAAGAACGGGTCGAACACTCGGGCCTGCATTTCCGGCGACATGCCGCTGCCCGTGTCGGAGACCTCCAGTAGCACATTCTCGCCTTCGGACAAACTGTTCGTTCCGGCAGAGTAGCCGGCAATCACCCGCCGTGTGCTCAGGCGGATCTCTCCCTCTCGATCTCCCATCGCCTCGGAGGCGTTGGTGACGAGGTTCATCACAACTTGGGAAATTTGCGCGGTATTGGCCCGAACAGCCGGAAGATCCGCACCAAGATCAATCTTGAGCATGGCGTGCTTCGAAGCCGAAACCCTGAGCAAATCCAGCATTCCCTCAACGATCCGCGAAACGTCAACCTGTTCACGAACCTCGCCGTCTTTTCCCGCATAGACCATTAACTGACGAACGATTTCCGAGCCGCGCTCTGCGGCCTGACAGATCGACTTCAACTCTTCATCCGGGTCTAATCCAGACGAAAGGCCCGCCATCGCCACTTCCGCTTGGGAAAGCACGGCGCCGAGGATGTTATTGAAGTCATGTGCAATCCCGTTGGCTAACGTTCCTACAGTCTCCAGCTTCTGTCTGGCGAAGGATTCTGCTTTTTCCCGCTCGGCCACCTGAATTGTGAGGTCTTCTATCTGCACCTGTGCTTGATACGCTGAAGAGGCAAATTTCCCCAGCGCGGCCATGACCCGGTCATCCTCCGCATCAAACTTGTGGCGGTCACTGTGCATGATCGCCCAGATGGTTCCCACGGCCTTGCCGCCGAGATAAAACGGGACCAGCAGGCATTCTTCAGCCGCGGGTATCACCGGTACGAGATAGGGGTAGCGCCGCTCGAAGTGTTGAAACAGCAGCGTACGGTTGCAATCGAGCACATCGCCGCAGGGACCGAAATTGCGTGGGGTCCCGCCCCCAACGTGGGGATTCCATGTGCCGGCGATTGCAGGCCAATAGAACCTTTCGCCGTCCGAGTGTGGCGTTTTGCCATCCTTTGTCAGCAGGCTAAGGCCGGCGGAATCGCTTCCTGTAATATCCAGAATCGTTTCAGCGAGCGTCTGAAATATAGTGCGCGGCGAGTTGGCTAACGCACTCAGCAGCGCTACGAGCGCACGGTTTTCCCTCTCATAATCGGGCGGACGCGAAGGCCGGCGCTGCAATTCCTCCGTGCACAGGATCGACTCCAGAGGCGCTGCGCTCGCTGCGACGGAGGCCCCCAGAAGAGGATCGTTACTTGATTTGGCAGACGCGGCCACGTCCACTCCAGTAGAAGTTTACCAGATCGATCTTCTGTCCAACACAACGCTAGATCTTTATCGAAAGTGCCCGGCGACGTCAGTGTCATTTAGCGCCGAAGAAGGGACGCGATACAGCGATGAGCAGCTCTACGCGCTGGCTCTATACATCTCTTCCCTGGAGCCGCCGCCCAACCCGAACAAATTCGACGAGCACGCTCGCCGGGTCACGTCATCTTCCAACGGCAGGGTTGCCGCCCATGCGCGCTGGACAGATGGCTTTAGCGACGAAAGAGCCGTGCAGCGGCTAAAGCCGGGATGCATCGGCCGACGATACGGCACGGCTGAAGCGTGCCCTGATACGTAAATGGCTCGGATCGGTCATCTACCGATTGGCGTCAGTTGACCCTCCCTGACGGTCGCGGCTCGGTAATCTGGTACAGTGTCTCCCATGAGCGCCAGGATTGCTTCCGTGCTCCTTCTACCCGGGGCTTTGATGATACCCATGGCCGGCCAGCTCGCCGCGCCGAATGCCGCGGGAGTCAGTGCGGGTCATATCCATCTTTACGTCAGCGACGTCGCCGCGCAGCAGAAGTTCTGGACAGTGATGGGCGGCGTTCCCGTGGCAAATCAGAGGCTGGAGATGATCCAGTTCCCCGGCGTCTTTATCCTCCTCCGGCGGGGCGAAACCAAGGGCGGCACGGCCGGTTCGATCGTGAATCACTTCGGATTCGCCTTTAGGGACCTGCCGGGCGCCATGGCGAAATGGAAAGCTGAGGGATACAACATCGAGCAGGAGGATCCCAACCATGGCTACATTCTTGGGCCCGACGGCATTCGCCTGGAATTCTTCGGAGACCCGTCCCTAACGGTTCCCGTGCAGATGAATCACATTCACCTTTACCCGCAGGACGTTCCCGCGATGCAGGCCTGGTATACGAAAATCCTGGGCGGTGCTCCCTCGAAGCGCACGATTATGGGATTGCACGAGCAGATCGATTGCGTCGAAATCCCCGGTGCGATTCTTGCGATGTCGAAGAGCGAGACAAAGCTGGACCCCACCTCGGGCCGCTCGCTCGATCACATTGGATTCGAGGTGAAGGATTTGCCCGAGTTCCTGAATCGGGCCGAGGCCCAGGGCGCCAACATCACCCAGAAGCTAACCCCGAGCAATTTCTCCACTAAGATGCGCGTCGCGTTCATTACCGACCCTTGGGGAACGAAAATGGAGGTGACGGAAGGCCTCGCGCCGTAGTCTCCAGCCCCCAAGGCCAACAACGCTTCCGAAAATACCGTCCGGTCGAAGACGTTTTGGAGGGCGGACTTTAGTCCGCGCGGGACTTGAGTCCCGCTGTGGGGAAGCGAGGCTAAAGCCTCGCGCGGGCTGAAGCCCGCCCTCCGCACTCTGGTATAAGCTGAAATCCATGCACCTGCGCTTGCTGCTGTCGTTTTTGTTTACCGGCTTCATGTTGGGCCAGAACGTCACCTTTGATCGCCTGCTTAATGCGGACAAAGAGCCGCAGAACTGGCTGACCTATTCCGGCAACGTTCTCGGCCAGCGGCACAGCCTTCTCACGCAGATCACGCCCGAAAACGTGAAGAACCTCGAGCTTCAATGGGTGTGGCAGGCGCGCTCGCTCGAAAAATTTGAGACTACAGCGCTGGTGGTCGACGGAATCTTGTACACCATCCAGGCGCCGAATGACGTGGTCGTGCTCGACGCCGCCACCGGCCGTGTCTTCTGGACTTTTCCCTACACACCGGCTCCCGAGGGCCGCAACTGTTGCGGACGTGTGAATCGGGGATTGGCGATCCTGGGCGACACGCTCTTCATGGGCACGCTCGACGCGCATATGCTCGCGATCGACGCCAAGAGCGGCAAGCTGATTTGGGATACCGTCGTCGCTGACGCGAAGCAAGGCTACACGTTCACGCATGCGCCGCTTGTCGTCAAAGATAAAGTGATCGCCGGAACAGCGGGAGGAGACGGGCGCACGCGTGGGCAGATCGTGGCGTTTGATGCAAAGACCGGCAAGGAAGCCTGGCGATTTTATACAATCCCCGCTCCCGGCGAGCCGGGCAATGAAACGTGGGCAGGCGATTCGTGGAAGACCGGCGGGGCGGCGATTTGGAATACAGGAGCATATGACGCCGAAACCAATCTCACCTTCTGGGGCACCGGAAATCCCGCGCCGGATTGGGATGGAACGACCCGGCTTGGAGACAACCTTTACAGCGATTCCGTCGTGGCGCTCGATGCGGATACAGGCAAGCTTAAGTGGCATTACCAGTTCACGCCGCATGACACGATGGACTACGATTCCACGCAGGTGCCCGTGCTCGCCGACATACAATTTCAAGGGCGTCCTCGAAAAGTGATGTTGTGGGCCAATCGCAATGGGCTGTGGTATGTGCTGAATCGCACCACAGGACAGTTTCTGCGCGGCGCTCCATTCGTCGACGTGAACTGGATGAGAGGATTCGACGAGAAGGGCCGGCCTATGCGCGTCGAAGTCAAATATCCAAAAGATGACAGTCTCCTTCTGGTGACCCCGACGGTGCAGGGCGGCACCAACTGGTATCCGCCTTCCTATAGTCCCAGCACCGGTCTCTTCTATATTCCCGGTTGGGAGAACACTAAGGCGACGGTGCTCACGGGGAACTGGCCCACGACGCTCGGGCCGAACCCGTCAGGCGGCGCGAATCTCCAGCCGAACCTGCGGAACGGGGAAGAGGGATTCGGTATCGTGCGAGCCTTCGATCCCAAAACGGGAGACAAAAAGTGGGAGTACAAGATGAACGACGTCACCTGGGCGGGCGTGCTGACCACCGCTTCGGATGTGTTGTTCAGCGGCGGACGCGAAGGCTACTTCTACGCGCTCAATGCCCGGACCGGCGACCTGCTGTGGAAGGCCTCTCTCGGCGGGCAAGTGAATAGCGGCCCGATGAGTTACATGGTGAACGGAAAGCAGTACGTCGCCGTTAACGCGGGCAGTTCGCTGTTCGTGTTCGCACTGAGGCAATGACAAAGCCGATTGCCGGTGGGACAAGCTTTAGCTTGTCCAGCTACTTCAGAATGGGATAACCCTTCCAAAGAAATTCGAGTGCCTGCGGCAATGTCTGATTGATTACCTTGGCGTCGACGTGACCCGCGTTTTTCGCGTAAACGAGCTGGTAGTGGTAACCCTTTGCTTTCATCACCGCGGCCATACGCTCGTTGGCGATGACCCAGTTGCGGCGATTCGATGAAGGGGTGTTGGCGCCGATGTCATTCTCGGCGACCTCCATCCAAACGCGCAGGGGCTTCGCCGGATTGTCGGGAATGAAGTGTTCGAGATATTCCCATGCCCCATGCGGAGCGTCGGGGCCGTTCTGCAGATTGGTATACGTGCCGGAGTATGTGAGCACGCGATGGTAAAGCTCCGGTTTGAACCAAGCCATCGTAAAGGCCACGGCTCCACCCGAACTTCCGCCGAACGTCATGCGGCCTTCGGGATCCTTCGTCAGCTTCACGTTGGCCTCTTTTTCCGCGCGCGGCAAAACCTCGGCTTCCACGTAGTCGGCGTACTTGACCGAAACCGTATCGTATTCCATGCTGCGTTCGCTGCCGCCATTGGCAATCATCACGGCCACCATCACGGGGAGCCGATGGTCGGCAATCATATTGTCAAGAAATGGTTGGCAAGGCGTAGCGCATCCCATAAGCATCCGCCGACACAATAACCGGTGCGGCCGTGCCGGGAACATACTGGGCGGGAACATAGACGCAGACGTGGCGCTGGAAGGGCCCACTAACGCCTGGATAGAATTTGCTCTCGGCCGAATTCATGACAAACTCGACAACTTTGCCCTCGGGAATACCGGCACGTTTGGTTTGTTCCGGGGCAGGCGCGTAATCTGGCCCGATGGAGTAATCGCCATCGCTGGCTCCCGGTTTCCAAACAGGGAGGGCCGGGAGTTTGGCCATCTCCGCGATGTCTTCAGGCGCTGCTGGGACCACCGCGCCAGGAGCGCGCTTGGCGGCAGCAGGCGCCGCTGGCGCATTCGGACGCACCGCCGGAGGCGGCGCACACGGAGCGGCGGCAGGGGACGGCCCCTGTGCCAGCGCAAATTGCGCTATCAAGAACAAACCGACCGCAAGTTTCATTTCAGGTTCCTCCCGCAAAAATATTGTACAAGGAATGGGATTGAATGTCAGCGATTGTCGCCAGACGGCCCGAAGCGTATCGCGCTCTGAGGGGTACCATCCTGTTCGCCTTGCCCGGAATCCGGACGTACCTACCGGCTCCCGCGCGACTGCTCAACGGCGTTGCGCATAAGAGCCGCGAACTGGAACTTCCCATGCATGAACTTACCGTACGGAAGCGAGGCAAACAGCGCCAGGACGACGCCTAAATGGACAGTCAGGAGCCAACTCATGGCCCCGGTTTCGCGCAGGACCAACAGGAGCAGTCCCGTAGAGCTGGCCAGCAACAGCATGCGCCAAAACCACTCGCAGGGAGTTCGACAGGTGGGGCCGGATCCCCCAGGACCGGCCTATTGATCCTGAGCGCTCGATCGTTCCGTCTACAATTGGAAGCGCAGCATGCTGACTCCCCTTTCTCCTAAACGTCGCCCGTTGCGTACTCAACAGGCGACGGCCCTTTCGGAGATCCCTCTCACACTTCAGCCGGAAGCTTTGGAAACCCGGGAGGAGATGGACGCTTTCTACCGTCAAGAGATCAACGGGCTTCGGGGCGTGGACCGGATCGGATATCTGCGTCTGAGCCTTGAGGACGCCCATCAGAACCAACTGCCTTTCAAGGGATTCCTGCTGGGCCATCCAGGCGTTGGAAAGACCACTGAATTGCGGCGCCTCTTGCTTGGACTCGAGGGCCGATTCCGGCCGCTCTACTTGAGTGTGACGTCCGAGCTCAATCCCGGCACGCTCCGCTTCTATGACGTGCTCCTGCTCATTCTGATTAAGTTAGTCTACGAAGCCAGTCTTCCTGAAGTCATAGGTTTTGAAGACACCGATCTGAAGAAGATGCTCGATTGGGTGCGCGATCACCTGGCCCACAGATGGGTCAAGCATCTGCGAGTCGATCAGAAGGAACTTGGTGGCGGGGTCAATATTCCGTTTCTAAAGCTCTTTGGAAATATAAAGCTGGGCACCACGCGCGAGCGAGGGAAAGAGGAGTATGAGTTATCTTTCGTGTCCGAACTTGTCGAACTGATGAATCGAGTGCTCGCGGAATGCAACCGGCTGCTTGCAAAGCACCAGAATGGGCGGCAGTGGGTGATTGTCCTTGAGGACTTCGAAAAGATCGGGCTTTCGCCATCGCTTGTGAAGGATCTGTTCATCGGGCTGAGGCCGAGTTTTGAAGGTTTCGACGCGGACTTTATCGCCGTCATTCCGGTTTGGCTTCAATACTCGGAAGACGCGGGTATCGTGTTGCCGTCCAATTTTCAGTCCTTCCCTATTCCGGACATTCCCGTTTATGATCGACACCACCTTGAAAACGCGGAAGTCATCGCTGCGTTGAAGGCGGTTGTGACTGCTCGCATCGACAGCCGCTTATTTGATCCCGGAGTGCTCGATCGGTTCTGCATCGCCTCTGGCGGAAATCTGCGCGACCTCTTCAGCCTGATTCAGAGCGCAATGTTGAACGCGCGCCTTCGCGGCTCATCTGCGATCTCTTCCGAAGACGCTGATCTCGCCATCAATGCCCTGCGAAACGACTACAAGCAACTATTGGGCTCGACAGGGCTCGATCCCAATGACGCGTCACTCCCGGAAAAGCTCGACCGGCTGGTGGGGATCTATAAAGGCGACGATAAGACCGCGGACGTGCCCAACCGCATTCTTTATCAACTATTACAGCAGCGCTGCGTATTGCAATACAACGGCACCGGATGGAAGGGTGTCCATCCCTTGGTTGTCGACCTGCTGATGGAGTTTGAGAAGCTTCCAGAAAATTCGCCCGGGGGGAGCGAGGCTTGAGCGGCGAATCCGGCAGCTTGGCCGCTCCCGATACGATCGCCGGCGTAGCCGCGCGGATCGATGAATGGATTAAGCTGGGCGCGCCGGGAATCATTTGGATTCGCCATTTTTCGGAAATAAGCCGCGATCTGCTACTGGCCCGGTTATCCGAGCAAATGCAGGTCCAAAGAATCGATTTTCGGCCGCCCGATCCGCCGCAAGCAGCGACGTGGCTGGAGGTTCGACTGAACGCTGCGACAGAAGGGGAGGCCCTGACGGTGGTGGCGGTTTTGTTTCCCCCCAGCCTCGGAGGAGCCTTGAATGGCGGCGCTTCGGATCGAGTCTTGGAAGCGTTTCGGTCCTTGAATTTATGGCGCGAGCCGCTCGCCAGATTGCCGTTGATTCAGCTTTGGTTCGCACCTCTGGCGATCGCTCATAAAGCGGAGTTAGAGGCGCCGGATTTGGCTTCGTGGTTCCGGATCAAGATGACGTTGGCAGAGGCGATTTTCCCGGAGGCGGTTGGGCCGGCTGAAGCAGCGATCATTTCTCGATGGCAGCAGGAGTCACGGAGTTTGGAAACCCTGAAGGACATCGTTGAGCGGCAGCGGAAACTAGTTGAGTCAGCCGGGCACGCTTACCTTGCTGAGCTGGCAAGCGGGTTAACCCATTTGAGCGTCAAACTAGCTGAAGAAGGCCACCGTCAGGAGGCGGAGCGGTCGGCGGAGGAGGCCGTGAGAATCTACCGCCAGCTCGCGCAGCAACAACCCAGCGCTTTCCTCCCCCATCTGGCAGGGTCTCTAAATAATCTCGCCAGCGACTTGGCCACCCTCGGACGCCCCGAGGAAGGACTTCCGCAGGCCGAAGAAGCCGTACAGATATGCCGTCAATTGTCGCGGGAGGCCCCCGACGCCCATTTACCAGACTTGGCGAGATCCGTAAACACCCGGGCAATGCTACTGAGTCTTCTAGGGCGAAGGGAGGAGGCGCTGAGGCAGACGGAAGAGGCCGTCGGTATTTATCGCCAGTTGGCTCAGCAACGCCCAGATGCCTTCCTTCCTGCTCTCGCGGGGTCTCTTAGCAATCTGGCCACCGCGCTCGGCGGCATAGGGCGCCCGGAGGAGGCACTTTCGCCGGCCGAAGAATCGGTGCGGATTTACCGGCAGCTCTCGCAACAAAGGACGGATGCTTTTCTCCCTGGCTTGGCGAAGTCGCTGAGCAATTCGGCGATATTGTATAGCCGGCTGAGCCGGCTAGTAGAAGCCCTCGATCACGCCGAGGAGGCTGTCCGCATCCGCCGCCGGTTGGCGTCGGAGCATCCGGACGCTTTTCTGCCCGATTTGACAAGGGCCCTCGGCGTTGCCGGGAAAATCGCACTGGAAATCTCAGATAACAAGATCTGGGTCAAAGGGGTAATGGAGTCTCTTGCAGATGGGATCCACGTGCTAACTCCGTTTTTTGTACGCCTCCCGGAGGCATATGCGCCGTTGATGCATTGGATTCGCGACCTCTACTTACAAGCTGCCCAAGCCGCCGGGGTCGAGCCGGATCCGGCTCTCCTCGCCCCCAAAAAATGCGGTTGAGAAGTGAAGCCCGATTTAGCGTGGTTGCGTGTATCTCAACATGATGACGGGTTACGAACGGATTACGGTGGTGCCGTGCCGCTCAACGGGCAATTGCCGGCCCCTGCGCGACTGCTCGAAGGAGTTGCGCACGAGCGCCGCGAACCGGAATTTCCCATGCATGAACTTGCCGTACGGAAGCGAGGCAAACAGCGCCAGCACGACGCCTAAATGGACGGTCAGGAGCCAACTCATGGCCCCGGTTTCGCGCAGGGCCAAGAGGAGCAGTCCCGTAAAGCTGGCCAGCAACAGCAGCACGATGAAGCTCTCTCCGAAATCGCGCGGATTGAGATCGTCGAGAGCGGGGTCGCGCTTCCGCCTCAGCCACAGCAGGCCCGCCGGGCCGGCCAGTAGTCCTACTCCTCCCAGCGTGCCGAGAACCACCGGAGCGCTCAAGTATGGGTACGGAGCGCGCCAGCCGAGCCAGAAATGATAGGACGCCGCGACACACGTGGAGGCGAAGCACAGCAGGAAACCGTAGAAGGTCGCGTGGTGGAACCAGCGGCGCATCTGCGACAAACGCGCCTGCGGATACGGGCATCCGGCGCCATGGCCGTCAAGGTTTGTGAGGCGCAGAGTGTCGCCGAGCGCCGTGATCAACGGACCAGCTTCGATGGGCACGCCGATTCCGTCACGCCAGAATCGGGAAAAGGCAACCATCATCAATATCACCGCGAGAACGAACGCCAGGCCCAGCGTTATCGCCATCACTTCGTGCGGGATCACCGCGTAGAAATCGGCGCCGCGAGAAGCAAACCCGCCGAATGCTGCCACTATGCAGACAATCAGCCCGATTGCGACGACCACCAACGCGGAAACCGCTCGTGCGCTGTTGCGGCCCGCAAGCGAAAAGCTCCGGGGAACCGCGGATCGGGCGTAGGTTTCCATGCGGATCTCCGCCAGGACCTTGGGCAGGTTCAGCGCGTATTCATGCGGAGGCGTGTAAGGGCATGCGTAGTAACATTCGCCGCAGTTGTGGCACAGATTTGCAAGGTAGTTCACGTCGGCCGCCGTAAATACAGAGCGGCGTTCCATCGCCGGGAACACGGCGCAGAAGCCCTCGCAATACCGGCAAGCGTTGCATAAACGCAGGAGGCGCTGGCCTTCCTCAATAGGTAGATTACTTGGCCGCATCGGCAGCTCCCATACCGGCGATGCGTCCGAAGACTGTTCCGATGGTCATTCCGATTCCGGCCAGGTATCCCTTGCCCAGGATGTTTCCCGCCATGATCTCTCCGGCGGCGAAGACATTAGCAGCGGGCCGTCCGTCTTTAAGGATTACCTGGCCCCTGCGATTCACTTTGGGGCCGAGATAAGTGAAGGTGATGCCCGGCCGCAGCGGGTACCCGAAAAACGGCGGCGAGTCCAGCTTCAGCGCCCAGTGCGTTTTCTCCGGGCTAAGACCACGTGTACGGCAGTTGTCGAGCCGTGTGTGATCGAACGAGCCCTCCACAACACTTTGGTTGAACCGCTCCACGGTACATTCGAGCGCGTCCGCGTTAATTCCTAACAACCCCCCCAGTTCGCGGATCGTTCGAGCTTCCAGGGCAGGGAATGCGGAAGGCATGACCAAGCCGGCAGTCTTCGAATCGACGATCGAATACGCAATCTGATCTGTTTGCCGGGCGATCAACCTCCCCCAGATGGCATAGCGTTTCGGCCAGAGATCCTCGCCTTCGTCGTAAAAGCGTTGGCCGCACCGATCGACGACGATGCCCAGCGGCACGGTGTCCAGGCGGGTGACAATCCCACCATCAAACTTAGGCGCGCGCGCGTCGAGCGCGATCGCGTGGCACTGCGATGGATCGCCCACCTTCTGCGCGCCACCGTCCAAAAGCAAACGCAGCACCTTGCCTCGGTTGTAGGGGGTGCCACGAACGATGAAATTCTTCGCCGCATCGCCCCAGCTTTCGCTCAGCCACTCCATGTTGGCTTCAAAGCCGCCCGACGCCGCCACCAACGCCTTGGCTTGAATCTCGATGGACGATCCGTCAATGCTCACGGTCGCGCTCTCGAATCGTCCGTCGTTCACGCGCAGCGCGGTGACTTCCGCGTTGTAGAGTACCGAGATGCCGAGTTTCTCGGCGAGCGCGTAGTACGTGTTCACCAGCGCTTTGCCGCCACCGAGAAAGAAGGCGTTGGTTCGGCCCAGTTGCAGCGTCCCGGCGAGAGACGGCTGAAATCGCACGCCGTGTCGCGTCATCCACTCGAAGCAGTCGGACGATGCACGAATCGTCAGTCGCGCCAGTTCCTCGTCGGTCTGGCCTTCCGTGACTTGTAGCAGATCCTGCAAGTACTCTTCTTCGGAGTAAGCGTCCGTCAACACGCCGGTAGGCGCGGCGTGCATGCAGCGGAAATTGCGCGCGTGCCTGCTATTGCCTGCTCGCATATGTGGAGGAGCACATTCCGCCACGACGACTGTCGCGCCAGCCTCGCGAGCGCTCAACGCGGCGCACATAGCTGCGTTGCCCCCGCCCGCTACCAGTACATCGGAAACCGGGAACCGCTGGCTCAATGTGGGTTGGACCTCTGAAACCCCGCCCTGACGGGCGGGGCTGGGGCCGAATAGCCGCGCAACAGCAACAGCGACGCTAATCCCAAAACAGCGGTGAACGACAGCCATACACCGGGGATGGCCGCATTTCCGCTCCACCGGATCAAGTAGGTCGAAATCGCCGGAGTAAATCCGCCGAATAGCGCCGTCGCCAGGCTGAAGGATAGCGACCAGCCCGAGGTGCGTACATCCTCAGGCATGATCTCGGTCAGATACACCACCATTCCTCCACTGTAGCTTCCAAACAAGAAAGAGAACCATAATTCAACAGCCAGCAACCGGGCCACCGAGGGTGCACCGACCATCCAGGCCAGCGCCGGGTAAGCCGTCGTAAGTGCCAGCGACGCGATCGCGAGCAGCAATGGCCGCCGCCCGATCCGGTCCGAAAACGCGCCTCCCACAGGCACCCAAATGAAGTTCGAAATCCCGACGCACAGCGTGACCATCAAACTGCCCGTCGAGGTCAGATGGAGCACGCTGCTACCGTAGGTCGGAGTGTACGCCGTGATCATGTAGAACGACACCGTCGTGAGCGTTGATAGCATCATTCCCAGCAGCACTAAGTACCAGTTGGCGAAGAGAGTCTTGACAATTTCGTGGACCGGGAGTCTCTGTTTGCGGGCCAGGAAAGCGTCCGTCTCGGTGAGGGAGCGCCGAAGGAGCAGCAACAGTGGGATGATGGCGCAGCCGGCCCAGAGAGGGACCCGCCAACCCCATCGAACCATTTGACTCTGTGGCAGATTCACCGTCAACACGAGCCCGAATAGAGCGGCGAAGATCACCGCGACCTGCTGGCTGGCGGATTGCCATGCCGAATAAAACCCTCTGTGCCCGGGCGTGGCGATTTCCGCCAGATACACCGAAGCGCCACCGATCTCCACACCAGCCGACAAACCCTGGATCAAACGTCCCGCGACTACCAGAATCGGCGCAAGCAGTCCGATAGCCGCAAACGACGGAGTGCAGGCGATCGACAGCGTCCCGGCGGCCATCAGTGCGAGCGTCAGTAACAGCCCGGCGCGCCTGCCATGACGATCGACATAAGCGCCCAGGATGATGGCGCCGAGGGGACGCATCAGGAACCCCACGCCGAAGGTCGTAAAGGTCAGCATTAACGAGGCGAATTCGCTGCTGCTGGGGAAGAAGGCCCGGGAGATGTAGGCGGCGTAGTAGCCGAACACCTGAAAATCGTAAGCTTCCAGAAAGTTACCGCTGGCCACGCGCAGGACCGGCAGGAACTTGGATCCGGTCACGTTGCGTTCATGAGCGCCAGGAGCGCCGCACTAACTACTTACTGACCACAACGATCGTGAACGATCCCGGGACGACCTGTCCCCGGCCGCGGCCTCGGCCTCCGGGGGCCGGCTCCCCAGGCGCGGGGGCCGGAGGAGGCGTGGTTTCGCTCGCCATCGTAATCACACGGTTCGTCTTGGTATCCAATGTCGATGTCCGTGCGCCCGTCATCGTCTGAACCACTTGTTCGACCGCGAAACTGGTGGGACTGTTCTCCTTAATCACGACCAGGGTGCCGTCGCCGTGCGAACTGTACGCTTCCATCGTATTGGGGTTGAACAAAGCGCCATCGGTCCCACCGTTGATGGGAATCGTTGTGATGATTTTGCCATCCGTGGCGCTGAGGATTACCATGTTCGCGGGCATGCGGCACGCGGCGAAGAGAATGTTGTTCTTTGCGTCCATCGCGAGGCCGGCGCAGGTGCCGCCGCTCCCGGTCAGATCGTAATGCGCCGTCACCATCATGGTCCTGGCGTCCACCACGGCGATGTTGGCTTTGTCTTCCACATCGATGTAGATGTGGCCTTTGCCGTCGCTGGCCGCCTGTTCCGGCATTCCGCCGAGGTCGATGGTCCCGAGCACGGCTCCATCCGAGGCATTGATGACGGTAACGTGGGGCGCCTGGTGACTGAGGATGTACACGTGATCGTTAAACGCATCGTACAGCATGCCATCAGGATTGCCCATGACTTCAATGGTCTTGATCGGCATCAGGGTCTTGGAATCGAACATCTGGATCGGCTTGCTGCTGACGAACCCATGGCCCGACTTGGTGGATACTACGACTCCGTGAGCATTGGTGCCGGGAATGTCCGGTTCCGGCGCCAGCGTGTCCAGATTAAAGACGGTAACGCGGGCGTTCTCTTTCCCAGTACGCGCGATATACAGGCGGCGCGCGTCCGCGTCGGCGTAAATATAATCGGTACCGCCCTCTCCGCCAACTTTGGTTTTGGTAGCTTTATAAGGTCCCGCTGTAGGGGCCAACTGAGCCAGGCTCACGCCCACCAATATGGAGGTGGCGATTGCAAGCACGAAGCAGAATCGTCGCATGGGATATCTCCTCAGGGGGAGTATACACCATTCAGTCGTCGAGCTCGGCGCCTGCCACCGCTACACTTGACGGATTCGGTGGCGTATGAATATCCTGTTCTGCGGCGACACGTTCCCGGCTGCCCGTGAGTACCTGCGAGAGCGTCTTCCGGCCCAGGATCGCCTCGACGTCTGGTCGAAGGGCGACCTTAACTCACAGATCGGAAATGCGAATGTCGTAATTCCCCTGATGCATCGCATTGATGCCGGGGTTATGGATTCGGGACGGTTTCGTTTGGTCCAACAATGGGGGTCGGGACTTGAGGGTGTGGACCTGGACGCTGCACGACGGAGAGGAATCTGGGTCAGTAACGTGCCCCATTCGGAGGCGAATGCGGAATCCGTAGCTGAGCACGCGATTCTCCTGATGCTTTGCCTCCTCCGTAACTTGAGGCAAGCAGAGTCGAATGTTCATCCGGCATTCTTGGTGCCCCTCTGGGACGAACGTTAGCTGGCCGGACGGTATGTCTCTACGGTCTAGGTGGGATTGCGGCATCTCTGGCGCGCCGTCTGCGGCCTCTTGGAGCGAAAATCGTGGGCCTCACGCGAGATCCAACGGCCCCGAAAGTAGCGGCCTTTAATCTGGACGAATGCTACGCGACTAGCGAATGGCATAGATGTTTGGCTCAGGCCGATATTCTGACTATCTGCTTGCGGCTCTCCGATGCCACGCGGAATATGATTGGCGCCAAGGAACTGACCTGTCTCCCGGCCGGAGCTCTCCTCGTCAACGTGGCACGTGGCGGAATCGTGGATTATGGCGCCCTTTACGCGGCGCTCTCGACCGGCCACCTCGCCGGTGCGGGCTTAGACGTCTACTGGCAGGAGCCGATCTGTCCCGATGATCCAATACTGAAGTTGCCGAACGTGATTGCTACTCCTCACATTGCCGGCGTTACCGACAGGTCGTATACGGAGATAGCGAATGTAGTCGCCGGGAACATCGAACGCCTGCGCCGCGGAGAACCACCCATTCATCTAGCCAGCTAGCTGCTAAGTCCCTGTTGGCAGTAGTCGAATTCGCAAATTACGTTGTCGCCGGCATTTGTTCATGGGGCCGGCCCTTTCAACCGGGGAGTCAGTTTGGCTAAGGGCGTCCGAACGGCAGCCGTCATCGACCCCTCAACGCGCAGACCGTCATGGACGGTCTCTTCCCGTTCCGTCCGGCGCATTGTGCCAGAGGCCCCGCTGAGGCCCCGGGGCCGGTCGCACAATCTCTTATACTTGCGCGTATGGTTGCTCTGATCACCGGCGGCGGTCGAGGGATCGGCCGTGCCATCGTGTCGCGGTCGCCCGCGGAACTTGCCGCCACAGCGAAGGAGGCGGGCGGAAAAACTCTGGCGATCACCGCCGACGTGTCTAACGCTTCCGAAGTGAAAGGAATGGTCCAGCGCACCGAGAGCGAGCTTGGTCCTATCGAACTTCTCGTCAACAATGCGGGAATCGCCGGGCCCATGGGACCTTTTTGGGAAACCGATACGGGCGAGTGGTGGCGCTGCGAGGAAGTGAATGTACGCGGGCCTATGTTGTGCTCGCACGCCGTGGTGCCCGGAATGATGCGACGCAACGCGGGGCGAATCTTGAATCTGTCGAGTGGAGCGGGGGTACGCGCGGTTCCCAATATGGGAGCCTATGCGCTGAGTAAAGCGGCTATGATGCGCTTCAGCGAGCAATTGGCCCTGGAGCTCGCCCCGCATGGAATCCAGGTCTTTGCGATTCGCCCCGGCGTAGTGCGCACACGAATGGTGGAAGCCGTTCGCGGCCACGTTCCCGTGGTGCAAAACTTTCTAGACGAAGGGCGCGACGTTCCGCCCGAAGCGACGGCCGATCTGGTGGAATATATCGCGTCCGGCAAGGCCGATGCGCTCAGCGGGTGCGTGCTGTCGGTCGAGGAAAACTGGGACGAAATGGTGCGCCGGTCGGAGGAGATCCGGCGTGACCAGATGTGCGTCCTGCGGCTGAAGGAGTTCCCGGGCTGACCCGAAGCCCGAAAAGCACGAGTTCGCCAGGCTCCCTCATCAACGTGTTGGGTTGGCGGTCAAGTGCGGAGTGGGCCGTGGTCGTCACAGTGGCCATCGTGGGGATGGTGTAAATGACTTGAGACCAAATAATCCACGTGACTGCCATGCGGAACGGCCTCGTGCCCGCAATTAGGGCCATGAACGTGACCCTCCTCGTGCACGTCGCAACGATGCTTGGGTGTGCAACCCTCCGGGTTGGAGGAGCTCACCTCAATCCTGTGCTCGTCTACGCGATTGCCGCTTACGTTGTGCAGATGCCCATCGTGAAGGTAATCGATATGACCGTCGTGTCTCACAGCCGTGTGCCCGCAACCTGGACCGTGCGTGTGGGTGTGGCCTTCGTGTCTTGCGTGTGTTTCAGGCATGAAATTCTCCTTTCCTCTATACACCGCATATGGGAGATGCGCATGCCCGCTCTCGTGCTCCATTAAATCTGGTTATAGATACCGGCGCTCCACAAAATCGTTATTGAGTGCACGACGAAGAAGTGGCAACAGCAGGTTCCCATGGCCGCTGAGCCGCGACCAGGACCAACTGGAAGAGGCGACCTGGAACACCGATCACTTCGGTGAAATCGGTTACGACCTCAGTGTGCCAGGTCTAGCAACACCATTTCCCTTCTTAAGCACAATTGCGAGGGTCGTCCAGCAGGCCACCACTTAAGAAGCTTACAATTTCAAGCGAGGGGCGCGGAGCAAGACGCTGCACGGTGCGCCCAACGCTTCGCCCCGGCGGCGCGCCTACTCGATGGTCAGCGTGAACGTCGAATTCGCGACCCCAACTTCACGGATGACATAGAGAATTTTTCCTGTGATCGCGGGCGTATCCACAATCGTCAGGAATGTGAACCCCGGGCCGCCGGAATCGGAAAGCCGCAGTCCGCAAGTGCCTGAAGCGAAGTCCGCCGCAGTGCCGGCGCATAGCGCCAGGTTCGTGCCGGGCGTATCGTTCCCGAACGATATCTTCAACACAGCGGCTGTGGTAGTGGTCACCGGAGCGCCCGTGACCAGATATTTGCCGGAGGCGCCGACAGTTCCCGTGATGGTCGTCTCCGCAAAGGCGTTCCCGGCGGCCAATAGCGCGATCGTGCCCGGAATCAGCCACGGGCGCATCCGACGATTGGACCTTGCCCCCGAGATAGAAATCCTTCCGATTTCAAATTCAGTTGTCTTCATTGTTTTTGTCTCCTTTTTCTTTGTCCCAAAGAACGTAAAAGACAAGGGCATTCGATGGGCCGATCGAATACTAAGAAATGATTGAGTTTTAGCTCTTTTGCGCGGATTCGATGCTATCCGGGCGGATAGGACCTATCCACGACGATAGATCTGGCCGAGGCAGTCCCGCTCCATGCTTGCGCGGAGGAAGACGACGGAGGACCGTTCCCCCTGGCCAGTCATTGCCACGAAAACAAGCAGCGGCTACCCAATGGCCATCTAATCAAGCCCGCCCGCGCCGGAAGGTAAACGGGACGGTTTCAGCGCGACCTCTTCGGGCCTCAGATCACCAGCCCAGTTCCGGGACCTGCGATATCATGAGAACCGCCTTTAGACACTCAACCGAACCGCTATGAAGTTAATACTGGCTTACCTGGTTGCCTATAGCGAAGTGGCGCTGCTCATTCTATTGCTAGTTTGGATCGTTACAAAAATAGCAGGCCTGCGGAATCCAAAGCGCTGGCCACGCTTGTCACGGTTTGCCACCCGAATATCCGCCTTTTATCGCCGGGGTGCACCTGCCGCGCTGGGCATCGTCGCTACAACGGTCCTGTTGTTCTTAGCCGCTTTAGCTCTGAACAGTGTCGGGTTTTCCAGGCGGCCACGCAACGACGTAGCAATGCGCATAGCCGTGCACCCGGACTCAGTACCCCGGCTCAACGAAATTTGGAGATACAGTGCTCCGGCACATCGATCTCATCTCGTCCATTTCGGGAGGCAGCCTGGCCGCGGCTTATTTCACGGCACGTCATCCCGATTGTCGCTGCGTCCGCGGCGTTTCCAGGGCTCGGCACGATACCGCTTGAGTGTTACGGGAACCTGGACCTTGCAGACGGCGGTTTCGTTGACAACTCAGGCCTCGCTGCTCTTTACGAGCACATTTTTAGACGACCGCTCTTTCAACAAAAAGAAGGCGCGATCAAACGTGTGATCGTGCTGGCAATCGATGCTTCGGGTGACCCGGATCTGAAGGATACTGGCGTATTGACGGAAATCTCCGCATTGTCGGACTCACAGCAGACGCTGATGTCGCGGTTTGAGATCCCGGCAGCCATGCAGGCCTACGCACACGATCGCCTTGGTTATTTGTTCGATCAGCATCCCGTGAAAGTTGTGGCGCATTATTTCGAGTATCGCTATTGCGGCTACAACCACCCAACGATTCCGACGGCATTCCACCTGACAAGTAGCGATCGTCACGTTCTGGATACTTTGCCGGGCGGCTGCGTAACTTCTGCCGACACATCATGGATTGCGCAAGCGGTTCAAGATAAGCTGCGTGAACATATTCCTCAGTATGAGGGCGTCTTGCATCCGAACGACATCACGGCGTACCGGGCTATGTACGATATCGCATGCGATGAGGTAGTGTGGAATAAGCACACGGGCGCGTACGCAACACTGGATCAGTTGCTGGCCGGCCGATCGTTCCTGTTCAACGATTCAGATTGCCTGGGAGGGCCACCCGAAAAGCACGTGCTCCTGAAGAAAGACGTGGTCGACCCGCAAAACACTGGATTTAATTTTTCTACCGCGCCTCAGAACAATAGTGTTTGGATTTATGCCACTCCCGTGCGCTACCGCGAAACCGGGTATGTCTCAATGGCTCTCCACATCACGCCGTCCAAACAAGCTGCGAGCGAGCATTGTCTTCAGCAGATATACAATGCCGTGGGTGCCGACCACAGGGGCCAACCCCCGCTCGCGACCGATCCGGTGTTCTATCCCAAGGGCGGCGGTTGTCGAATCTGACAGGCACTTCCGCATCGAGTGGCTATGCGAGGGGCGTAGGCTAATGGACCGCTTCAACCAGCTTTTGGATGGAGGGCGCGAAGGGGATCAGAAGCTCGGCATTGTGTTTGGAGGCCGCTTTTACGGCATCGATGGTTCGCTGCTTCCAACCATCGGGAGCGGGGGAGCCCGAATAATCGAGAGCCTCCTGACCGAACTTGCACAGCGCTACAACGGCATCGGCCACAGGGAGATCCTCGGTCAGAAGCGAATTGCTTTCGAGCAACGGACGAACCTGAGCCGCAGTGCGCGACCACGCCGCTAGCTGGGCGCGCAAGAGCACAGCCAATGCGTTGTGCGCGTCAGGCAGAAGATTCGCGGCCGGCGGGCCTGTGGCGTCGGGATATCCGGCGAGATATCGATCGACGGCGCCGGAGAAGATGCGAGATGCATCGCTCTCTGGCGGAATCGCATCGACCAGGCGGTTGAACGGCGTGGTTGCGCCGTAGGGCGCTCGATGCCGCTCATAGCCCTTCACCGGTTCGAGCAGCGCTGCAAAGGCGTCGAGGGGCGCCACCGGGAGACCTCCCGCTAGGCGCTGACGCATAATCTCGAGTTCAGAGCGCTGCGTCAATCCCAGCCATTCGAGCCACTGATCGACGCGGTCCAGACGGGCATACATCGACACGGGGTCGGTGACCGATTGCGGAGACCAAAAGCGTTCGGCGATCGCCGCCAGACGGGGCCAGAGCTTCGCGTCGAGCGTTTCGGCGGTGACAAGTTCCTCCCACATTGCCGCCTCGCCGCCCAGGATCCTGGCTTGCTCCTCCGGCGCGAGATCCGCGGCGTCGCCGGACAAAGGCTCAATCGCGTAGTGCTGACCGGCGGATTGCATAAGATCAAGGTAGTAGCCGGCGGAGAGAATCGCCGGAAAGCCTTGACTGGCGGCCTCGGCAAGCGATTTGGGACCCCGCCAGGACTGAACGAGAACGCTCTTCGGCAAATCTGGTGTGAGAATCTCTTCCCATCCAACCATTTTCTTGCCGTGCTTAGCCAAAATCTTCTGAAGGCGCTTGTTGAAGTAGGCATGCAGCGTCTTGGCGTTGGCCAGCTTGTGTGCCTTCATGAAGGTTACGATGCGGGGCTGGCTGGTCCACTCGCGCGCGCTCACCTCGTCGCCGCCGATGTGGAAGTACTCGTCGGGAAACAGTCTGGCCATTTCACCGAACAATCCATCGAGGAAGGCGTAGGTGGACTCCTTTATGGGATCCATGACGCCGGAAGGGTCGCCCTTATCGTGAACGATCTGAAAGGGACCGGGCTTACTGGCTAAGTTCGGATACGCTGCAAGCCAGCTCGTGGAGTGGCCGGGGACGTCGAACTCCGGCACGATTCGAACGCCGCGATCTCTGGCATAGGCGACCACGTCGCGGATTTCGGCTTGCGTGTAATACAGACCGTCCGATCCGGCTTGCTGCAAGCGCGGATATTTCTTGCTCTCGACGCGGAAACCCTGATCGTCGGAGAGATGCCAGTGCAGGACGTTGAGCTTCACGGCCGCAAGGCCGTCGATAGTGCGTTTGATCCCATCGACAGGGATGAAGTGACGCGAGACATCCAGCGATAGGCCGCGCCAAGGAAAGCGAGGCTGATCGTGTATTTCGACCGCTGGCGCGCAAAAACCGGGAGCATCGCCCGCGCATGGCGTAACGAGCTGAAGAAATGTCTCGAAGCCGCGCAGGACGCCTAAGGGGCCATCCGCCGAAAGCCGGACGCCATCGCCGTTAATGCGCAGAGAATACTCTTCGCTGTCCGCCAGCCGCTGCGGAGCGGGATGGTCGCGCCGCTCCACTGCAACTTGAAACGGTGCTGAGGTGGAAGGAGGCTGTGCGCCGGTCAAAGGAGTCAAAGGCACCCCGGTTTGACTGGCGAGGCGGGCGATGGTACGCTGCGCCGCCAATTTCAAGCGCACATCCGCCGCTCCGGCACCCGATATCGAAATCGAGAAGCCGGCGCCGATGCGAAACGTCCCTTCATTCGTGACGACTTGGGCAGGCCAAGGCATCAGCGGCAACGAGGATTGTGCGGATAGGCCTGCGGCGCTCCAAAGCGCCGCGATTCCAAAAGCGCACAGCGAACGCGTTGTGCGCATTAAGCAGAACCTCTTCCGTTCACTCATTCTTGCGCTGACTCCAGGATCACACAGAAATTAAAGGGGAAAGCGCCATGGTCGATCGAAAATCGGTCAAAATTGGACATCTATCCGCGCATATTTTGCCGCCTGGGATCAGCGCCAAATTATTGACCCAGATGGGGATCGGAGTGTTTTCAGGGTGGGAGTTTTGTCGGTTTTCCTTCTTTTTATATGCAACCCGACAAAACCCTTGGGATCGCAGCTCGCTTGCGGCAAGGCATTCTCCGACAGTCGATCACAGCCGCACACGTTTCTACACCTGGCGGCGGCGCTATAATTCCAGATAGTAATGTCTGGTTGTAACGGGGCAGGGCCGTACAACTCCTTCGCAGTAGTGGGGTACGTTCCGGAGCCTGCCGGCGAATTCATCAACCGGCTGCGGCGCGAATTTGAACCGGATTGCCCAGCCCGGGCCCATATCACGATCCTTCCGCCCCGGCCGCTCCCTTGCACGCCGGATGATGCATGGCGCCAGTTGCGGGAGAGTCTCAGCGATTTCCATGCCCTTCACATCGAGTTCAAGGAAGTGAAGATCTTCCCGGATTCCCGCGTGATCTATCTCTCCATCGGCGCCGGTTACCAGGATTTGGAGCACATGCACAAACAACTGGATCGGGGCCTGTGCCACGGTGATGAAGCCTGGCGCTACACTCCGCACATCACGCTGGCGCGGCCTGCAGAGGGTCAAGACCTGGCGGCGAACTTCCATCTGGCTTCACGCCGCTGGGATGCATTCGGGCATGCTCGCGACTTCACTCTCAACGAAGTCACGTTTGTGCAGAACACTTCGGGCGAGGACTGGACGGATTTGGACCGTTTTCACCTGACGCCCGAGCCTGTTGCGGAAAGCATAGAATAGCCTAAGGGAGACCTGTGTGGAGAATTCGAAACCGCTCGCGCCGGTTGTCTGGATAGGAATCGTGCTGTTAGGAGCCTGCACCCGCCTGATTCCCCATCCTTGGAACTTCACTCCGTTGGTGGCGATCGGATTGTTTGCGGGCACATATGCGCGAAGCGCGGGGGCGGCAGCCGCGGTGACGCTCCTTTCGCTGATCTTGAGCGATCTGGCGCTCGGGTTCTATCAAGGCTTCTGGGTGGTATATGCCGCGGCGCTGATTCCGGTGCTGGCGGGCCGTTTGGCCGCCAAGCGTGCTAACGCGCACAACGCATTCGCTGTGCACCTGCTTAGCGCGCACAACGCATTCGCTGTGCGCTTGCCGGCCATGGCCGTGATCGCCGGAGCGGGATTGGCGTCGAGTCTCTCCTTCTTTCTGATCACGAATTTCGGAGTTTGGGCTGGCGGCGCGCTGTATCCCCGCACCCTGGCCGGCTTGGCCGCCTGCTACGCGGCGGGCATCCCCTTTTATCGCAATCAGCTCGCCGGCGACGTTTTCTACGTGCTGCTGATGTTCGGCGGCTATGCGGCGATCGCCAGGCTCTGGACAACCCGCGCTTCCGCCCAAGCCTCGGCGTGAGAATGAGCATGCGAAGAACCGTAAGGCGCGAGTTCCTCCAGACCTTGGCCGCCGGAGCGGCGCTGGGCCTCTCTCGCAGCGCCCGCGCGCAAACGCGGCCCGTAGCGACCAAGCTCTCCGATAAAGTTACGTTGATCGCCGGAGCCGGCAGCAACATCGTCGCGCTCGCGGGCGGCGGCGGAACTCTGCTGGTGGACTGCGGCGACGCCGCGCACGCTCCCGATCTCCTCGAACTGATCGGCCCCGTCAAAACGGTGATCGACACGCATTGGCACCTGGAATCCACCGGAGCCAACGACGCCATGGCCAAGGCCGGCGCGAAACTCGTCTCGCATGTGAATACGAAATTGTGGATGACCCAGGAGATCCTCCACGACTGGGAAAACAAAGTCTTTCCACCGCGCGCCAAGGAAGCGTTGCCTACGGAAACTTTCTACACCACCGGCAAGACCACCTTCGACGGCGAGCCGGTCGAATACGGTCTCATGCCGATGGCTCACACCGATGGCGATATTTACGTCCACTTTACTCGGTCGAACATCCTCATGGTGGGCGACGTGGTGCAGCCCGGCAAGCTCCCCGTGCTCGATTTTTCCACGGGCGGTTGGATCGGGGGCATGCAAGAGGGTCACCGCGCGCTGCTTCGCATCGCGGACGATTCGACGAAAATTGTGCCCGCCACGGGAGAGGTGCTGACCAAGGCCGGGGTGCAGGCCAGTCTCGATATCCTGACCAAGGTCCGGGAGCAACTGGTGAAGCTGATGAAGCAGGGTATGGGCGCTCAGGATATGATCGACGCCAAGGCTTTGAAGGATTTCGAGGGCCAACTCTCGGGCGACCCCGACCGCTTCATCTTCACGGCCTATCGAGGTCTCTGGGCCCACGTCCGCGAGCTGGGCGGGATTGTCTAGCTCCTCATAGCCACACCGGCCCGTAGTGGACCGCTTGTTAGCGCGCGGCTCGCCAGCGTCGATTCTAAGCCCAGGGCTGTTTCACAAACCGCGCCAAAATCGCACAGTTTTAGGCGCTTCTGTTTCAAACAGTTCGCGCGGATTCGTTGGGCGCGTTGAGCTAGTCCATCCAGTTCTCTTCCTTCGCATCATTTTGATGTGGCATCAGTCCAATTCCAAAGCTCGCCGTTTCCACCGCGGGTGCGACCACACGATACCAGTCGGCACTATCCGGATGATTCGCCCCGTGCGTTTTGCGAGCGTCGAATCCACTGTAACCATCCCTCCTTGCCGATGCTAACTTCAACATCCGCTCGAATTACGGGCGACCTCAGGAGGCTTCAGCTAATGCAACTCAACACTTTGAGGAGTTCCGCGGTGATCGCGTCGACCGCGCTTTTCACTTCCTACAGTGTCGCGCTGGCGAAGATACCGCAAACCATCACTCTAACAACACCGAGCAGCATGTCCATACCTACGCCGCCCTTCGTGGCCGATGTCAAGGTTACTTCCGGACTCCCGGTAACGCTCGCGTCCAACACGACCTCTATTTGCAGCGTCAGCGGCTTGAATGTGACGCTACTGAGACCGGGTGTGTGCTCTCTTACGGCCAGCCAAGCCGGGAATGCAGCATACGCCGTCGTCTGTATTACCCGCAACATCCGTGTGACCCTCAATCCCGGCGCTGCTGTCTGCCCGCCGGGCGTATTTCCCGGCGGCTATTACGATCCCTCTCAGTCGTTCTGCGAGAACGGAGGAATCGTCCCGGATGGCGATTTACTCTGCCTGCCCGGCCCGTCCTGGAGCGGCGGGGTATACGATCCTTCACAATCGACGTGTGAAAGCGGGGCCATCGTACCTTTCAGTGCCTTGCTCTGCCAGTCCGGATCATGGGGACCTGGGGGCCTGTTCGACCCGTCCGAATCGACCTGCGAACACGGCGCTATCGTACCGTTTGGCGACCTGTTTTGTGTAGCCGGACCTCAGGGTGAAGGAGGAATCTACGACCCGGTAGAGGCGTTTTGCAGTGCCGGAAAGATTGAGTATTGGTAGCTGGGGCATTCTACCGATTTGGCCGACGCCCGGCGGGGCGTGGCCGCCACGCCAAGAACGCAAAGCTATCTTTGCGGACTTTGCGTCTTCGCGAGAGATTCATGCTGTTCCGGCTAATCTGAGACCGCACATTTTTTTCCGTTGCAAAGTACGGGACGCCACACCAGGCTTGTCCTACACTGGAAATGCCGATGTTCCGAGTAGTCCGGGAACAGATCCAGACGGTTTTTGCGCGCGATCCCGCCGCGCGAGGGGCGCTCGAAATCGTGTTGTGCTATCCCGGTTTTCACGCCGTCTTGCTGCACCGCCTGGCGCACACCCTCTATCAGGGCCGATGGTTCACGATAGCGCGAATGGTCAGCCAATTCTCGCGGTCTCTGACGGGCATCGAGATCCATCCAGGCGCCCAAATCGGAAGGCGGCTATTCATCGACCACGGAATGGGTGTAGTGATCGGGGAGACCGCGGTAATCGGCGACGACGTTCTGCTGTATCAGGGCGTCACGCTGGGGGGGACGGGAAAGATCACCGGCAAACGTCATCCGACCATCGGGAACGGAGTCGTCATCGGAACCGGTGCGAGCATTCTCGGCAACATTCAGATCGGCGATTTTGTAAAAGTGGGAGCGGGATCGGTAGTGGTGCGCTCGGTGCCTGCACATTCGACGGTGGTGGGAGTGCCGGGCCGCGTGGTTCGCGGCGTGGACGCGGTAGAAACCGATCCGCTGGAGCATGGCCGTTTGCCCGACCCGGAGGGCCAGGCAATCGAGGAATTGACCCGCCGGGTGGCGCAGCTTGAATCCCAGTTAAAATTGTTGGAGCGCGATGAGAAGGCTTCCACAAACCGTTAGCGTCTTGCTGCTGGCCAGCGTGTGGCTGACCGCGGCGGACAAGTCGAGCGATACACCTTTTTGGGTGGCGCCCTGCGACGATCCCAAAACCGGATGCCAGGCCGGCGATCTCGATTTGGCCCGCTGGGCGCTCCAGGCCTGGCAGTCAGCCGCGAATGGCAAGCTGCGTTTCGTCGAGACGAAAGACCGGTCGAAGGCTCTGATCCGGCTGGTGTGGGCTTCGCCCCAAGGCGGGCTCTACGGCGAGACCGTGCCCATCGAGGTGAACGGGCGCCGCGGTGCCCAGATTTTCGTGGTCAATACCACGGGGAATATCTCCGATTCTCTGCTGCGCGACACCATCGTGTATCTCACCTGTCTGCATGAATCCGGGCACGCCTTGGGCTTGCCCCACACCGACCAGTTCGACGATATCATGTATAGCTTCCAATACGGCGGCGACATCCCGGAATATTTCGGCCGCTACCGGCGCAAGCTCATGAAGCGTGAAGATATCCGGAAATATTCCGGACTTTCGCCTGCGGACCGCAAACACCTGCTCGAGAATCTGATCACCGGGCCGGTATTGTAACGAGTCAAGTCGTCTCTTCCTGAATCGCCTCCAGTTCCGCCAGCGCCTCCAGATCCCGCGGACGCCCTGCCGCGCGCTTCGCGCGGATGAGTTGCGGCAGGCTCAGGCACAGGCACTCGACGTCGAAAATGGACAAACGAATGGCGTCCGCTCGAAGATCCTCATACGTCCCGCCCCCGGGAATCTCGCCCAGCAGGTCGATATCGCCCAAAGACGTCACGAGTGTGAAATTCAACCCTCGTTCGAGCGTCGCACGATCCCACAGGAAGGGAAGACCCGGTGGGGCGCCTCGGAGGTACGGGTGATGATCAAGCAGCGCGGTCGAGGTTTGCTGCAGAACGTTGATAGACGATGTCCAGATCCTGGGTCAGCCGCGAGAAGCCGTGCGCGATGGCCGCCGCGCCTCCGACGACGATGAACGCCACCTCGTGCCGCGCCAACGCATCCAGCAGAGCCTGGAAGTCGATCATCGCTTGCGCGCGCGAAATTCTTTCCCGGCGCGCCGTAACTCTTCGGCAAACTTGGCCAAGGCCATCGCCTTTCGGAATCGCTCCTCGACGGTCAATTTGAGGTTTTCCAGGATGAGCGTACGATCTATATCCTTTTTGTACGCTTCTACGACCGGATCGGCTTCAGGCGCGGACTCCTGGCGCGTGTTCACGTCTCTATTTTAACGGCCCCTCCCGCTGGAGCGTGAGGGTTTGGGAATGAAGAAAGCGCTACGGCGCGCTATTTCTCCGAGGGAACAACCTGTCGCCTTCTACCCAGTGCTGGAGCATGGCAGTCACTTCCCCTTTGTCGTCCTTGACGAATTCCACAACCGTTCCTTCCATACTGAATTCGTTGTCGCCTTGGGCAATCAAGGGGATCTTTGCTCCATTCGTGGCGATTATCAGATGGCCGTCTTCCAGCGAGACCACGGCTGTGGGATTTGCGCCAGGACCGTAACTTCCCGCGTATTTGGCCAGGATCTCCGGAGATACGCGAGCCTCTACGCTCTTGCCCACCAGGTGCTGGGCATCGCGCTCGTTATCGCAGAAATATTCGATCAGATCTCCGTCAGGTATGAGATCGAGCTCGATAGGAAATGTCCAGGCTCGGGTATACGCCTTGGGGTCGTCGAGAGTCATCTGAACATCGATGTGGCCGGCATCGCGGCGGTGGAATCGCTCGGTCACGCGCAGAGCCTCCGTGTGGGGATGCCCTCCGAGATCGAGCGTGCTCCGGTCGTTAAACCCGGCGGTTGTCACTACCAGGGTGTCGCCGTCCCAACGCCCCACCGAATAGCCCATCCAGTCCGGGTTGGGATCGTCCGGTAGATCGCGGCCATCGACGAAAACCTGGCGGAAAATCGTGTCGTACTCGTAAAGGACCACGACAAGGTTGGGCGTTTGAACGATTTTCATCGGCAGGCCAAGTCCGGAAATGCCCGCCTTAGGGCCCGGGGGAAGGCAAGCGATTCCGTCCGAATCCTTGCGATAGTCGCCGGCACGCTGCTGATAGATGGCTGCGGCCCATGGCCGGATCTCCTCTGGCTTGAGGTCCGACGTGACGTAAGTCAGGTAGCTGGTTTGCCTTACCCGCCAGGTCCCGGACAGGTCCGGCTTGCCATCGGCGGCCCGCGGAGCCGCAGCCGAGAGATCCGGCTTGCCATCGGCTTTGCGCGGCACTCCCGGAGTTGGGTGATTGGGCCACTGCGCGGCGAGACAACCGCTCATCAGGCACAGGATCGTCGCGAGTTTGTGCACATGACCTCCTCGGTTTTCGAAGCTCGATTTCGATCGGAGCCCCAGATTAGCGGACGCCCGCCCGTACGCTAGTTTATTCTACGCCACAGGAGCTGCCGTTGGCAGCCGCTTCGGCCGGAACCGGCCGAAGCCGCCCAATTCTTCAGCTAGCTGAGGGCTGAAAGCTGATAGCTGCGAATTACTTGCCCACGTTGAATCTTTTTTCGATCTCCGGCCAATTCACCACGTGCCACCACGCGCCAACGTATTCCGGCCTACGGTTCTGATACTTCAAATAATACGCGTGTTCCCACACGTCCAGGCCCATCACGGGGTATTTGCCTTCCATCACCGGGCTGTCCTGATTAGGGGTCGAGCCGATTTCAAGACCGCCCGAGATCTTCAACAGCCACGCCCATCCCGATCCAAACCGGCCGGCTGCGGCGGCGTTGAATTTTTCCTTGAACGCTTCAAAGCCGCCGAAGGTCGAATTGATCGCCGCGGCGAGATTACCCACCGGCGGCCCGCCCGCGCCCGGCGCCATGATTTTCCAGAACATGCTGTGATTGATGTGGCCGCCGCCGTTATTGCGGACCGCGGTGCGGATGTTTTCCGGAACGATGGCGCAGTTGTTGGCCAGCAGTTCCTCGATGGTTTTGTTCTGCAAGTCGGGCGCGGACTCCAGCGCCTTGTTCACATTGGTCACGTACGCGCCATGGTGTTTGCCATGGTGGATTTCCATGGTCATCTTATCTATGTGCGGCTCCAATGCATCCGGAGCATAGGGCAAAGCGGGCAAGCTGAACGGCATTTGGTTCTCCTCTTGTGAAATAAATGCTGCGTCTGTGAAACACAACGCCAGAAGTCTTTGCGGATCGTGCGTCCGTCGACGCGGTTTCCCTTCTGACTTCTGACTTCTGACTCCTTGTTTTAGATGCTTCGCTCAAGCTGGTGTTGCACGTTCATAGGCGTCGGCCAGCCGGAACATAACCGTTTCGTTAAAGTGCCGGGCCAGGATCTGCAATCCCACGGGCAATCCCTCCGCCGTGGTCCCGCACGGAACGCTCATGCACGGGATTCCGGCCAAGTCTCCTGTAATTGTATAAATATCCGAGAGGTACATGGCGACCGGGTCCTCCACCATTTGCCCCAGCCGGAAAGCCGGAAAAGGCGATACCGGCCCCACAATCGCATCCACCTGCTCGAAAGCCTGCGCGTAGTCGCGCGCCACCAGCGAACGTACTCTCTGCGCCTTCAAATAATAGGCGTCGTAATAGCCGGCGCTGAGCACATACGTTCCGAGCATGATCCGGCGTTTGCATTCCGCTCCAAAGCCTTCCTCGCGCGTGAGGCGGTACATCTCCGCGAGCGTGGAAGCGCTGGACGCGCGGGCGGTGTATCGCACACCATCGTAGCGCGCCAGATTCGAGCTGGCCTCCGCCGTCGCGATCACGTAATAACAGGCAACCGCATAAGGAGTGTGAGGGAGCCGGATGTCGCGCACTTCGCAGCCGAGCTTTTCAAGTACGCCTACGGCGCTCACGATCAGGCCCCCGGTTTCGCTCGCGAGTCCTTCAAAAAATTCTTTGGGTACGCCGATCTTCATCCCGCGAACGTTGCCGTCGAGCGCGGAGACGTAATCGGGAACTGGGGCGAACGCGGATGTGGAATCCATTTCATCGCGGCCGGCGATCGCTCCCAGCAGCCGCGCCGAATCGCGCACGCTGCGCGAAAGCGGCCCGATGTGATCCAAGGAGCTGGCAAACGCGGTCAAGCCGTAGCGCGAGACGCGGCCATAGGTGGGCGTAACGCCTGTGACGCCGCAAAACGAGGCGGGCTGGCGAATGGAGCCGCCTGTGTCGGAGCCCAGCGCCACTACCGCCGTTCCTTGAGCGACCGCCGCGGCCGAGCCTCCACTCGACCCGCCCGGAACGCGATCCAGCGCAACCGGGTTGTGCACTGGCCCGAACGCTGAATTTTCCGTCGAAGATCCCATGGCGAACTCATCGCAATTCGTCTTGCCGACGATCACGCCCCCGGCCTGCTCCACACGAACCACCGCGGTGGCGTCGTACGGAGGGATGTAGTTGGCCAGCAGCCGCGACGCGCAGGTGGTGCGGAGGCCGCGCGTGAGAATCACGTCTTTCACGGCCACCGGCACGCCCGCCAGCGGCCCCGGATCTTCTCCTGCGGCCAATTTTTCGTCCACCCGACGCGCCTGCGCCAAGGCCCGTTCCGGCGACAACGTGAGATAGGCGTTAGTTTTCGAATTCCCGGCTTCGGCTTTAGCGAGCGTCTCGCGCGTCAACTCCTCGGCGCTGAATTCTTTCGCGAGCAGTCCGGCGCGGATAGAATCGATGGTCATTCGCAGGCGAGGAGAATTGTAGCATGGCCTTCCTCGGGACGGGGCGCGTGCAGCGCGTCACCGGCGCCCTGCCCCAATCTCGGCGAGCATCTGGTCGATATCGGCGGTTGGCGCGTTTAGGGATTTGAGGCGCGCCCATCGATCAGGGGAGCCGTGCGATCCAGAGGTTCGAAGCGATGCCTGCAAGGCGCGGCGCACCCACTCTCCCTTGGATACGCGCCAGCGCTGCGCCGCCCTGGTCAGTTCCGCGTCGAGGTCGGCGGGGATCAATAACTGAAGCCGGTGGCGCATATGAGCATGCTCACAAGCTCACCCGCGGCCGCGACCAAGCTTACAATCAGTAACGATGGCCACCCAAGGAAAAGCCAGAGGAGGGGATGAATGGTGAAAGTGAGTCATATGGTTCTACCCGTTTCCGACGTACAAAAATCGCGTGATTGGTAGTAGCTAACGCGGTCCCGGCCCGCGACTGCCGTCAGGTCGGCATGCACGTAAACCATCCGGATGGTTTGGCCCGCTTCGCTGTCGTCGCAATTCGGCAAACGGATCAGCGTGCCGGCCCCGTGGTTTACTCATGCGCTAGCACACCCTAACCTGAAACATTCCCGTTTGCAAGATCAAATATCGAAACGAGTGAAACCGGCCGATGTAGATGTTCGTGCCTGTGGCAAGAGCACAGCGAATGTGGGTCGGGCGAGATAGTGGCACAGCGCGCCTTCGCCACAAACAAACCATGGAGGGCGGCTGGAGCCCGCGCGAGGCTTTAGCCTCGCTACCCAAGCGGGACTCAAGTCCCGCGCGGACTAAAGTCCGCCCTCCGATAGGACGGATTACGGGCTGATCGGCCAGTCCGCACGCTACACTAAGAGAAATGGCGCCGGGGATGACGGGGTTCGGACACGGGGACAGGCGCGGCGGCTCGCCTCGTCCGCCAGATGCCAAGAAAGAGCCGAAACGGCCGCCCTCGGAGCGGCTGCGCGAACTGTGGCCGGATCTGCGCGAGATGATTTGGCCGCGGCGCAAGCTTTTCGCCCTTGGTTTCGTGCTGATGGCCATCAATCGCGTCTGCGCGCTGGTGCTCCCCACGTCCACTAAGATCCTCATTGACAATGTCATCGGCAAGCAGCAACTCCACCGTCTTTGGTGGTCCGGTGCTGGTATCCAACTGCTCGGACCGTTGGTGGGCGCGGTGCTTGCGGCGACCGTAATTCAGGGTGTCACTTCGTATTCCCTCACGCAACTTTTGTCGAAAGCCGCGCAGCGACTTATCGCCGAGCTGCGGCAGAAGGTTCAGCGCCACATCGGACTGCTTCCAGTCGCCTATTACGACGCCAACAAGAGCGGAATGCTGGTATCGCGCATCATGAGCGACGTGGAAGGGATTCGCAACCTGATTGGCACGGGCCTGGTGGATTTCGCCGGCGGATTACTCTTGGCAGCCATCGCTCTGATCGTGTTGCTACGGATCAGCGCCGTGATGACCGGGATCACCGCGGCGTTCGTGCTCGCCTTTTCGTTCGCCCTGCGCAGCGCGTTCAAAAACATCCGTCCCATCTTTCGCGAGCGAGGAAAGATCAATGCCGAAGTCACCGGGAGGCTGACGGAATCGCTTGGCGGCGTGCGAGTGGTGAAAGGCTACCACGCCGAGGCGCGCGAAGCGGAAGTTTTCGCCGGCGGAGTGAAGCGGCTTCTGGATAACGTCCTGCGCTCACTCACCGCCGTTTCGCTGATGAGCCTTTCGGCCACCGTGCTGATGGGCTTCGTCGGCGGGCTGGTCTTCTACGTGGGCACACGGGAGATTTTCGCGGGCAAAATGACGCTGGGCGATCTGATGATGTTCGTCGCCTATCTCGCGTTTTTGACCGCGCCGGTTTTTCAAGTGGTGGGAATCGGCACCCAACTCAGCGAGGCCTTCGCCGGTTTGGAGCGCACGCGCGAAGTGCTCAGGGAAAAACCCGAGCACGGCGATCCTCGCCGCACCCTGGCCCTCGGGCCGATTCGCGGCGAAGTGGAATTTTCCGATGTCAATTTCTCCTATGAAGCGGGCAAGCAGGTGTTGTTCGACGTGAGCTTCCTCTCTCTGCCGGGCACGGTGACCGCGCTGGTAGGGCCTTCGGGATCGGGCAAATCGACCATCATTAGTCTGGTGGCGGCGTTTCACACGCCCCTCGAAGGCCGCATTACCGTTGATGGCGCGGATCTCTCGACGGTCCGATTGGACTCCTATCGCACGCAGCTTGGCGTGGTGCTTCAGGATACATTCCTATTCGACGGATCCATCGAGGAGAACGTCGCTTTCGCGCGGCCCGGGGCGAGCAAGGAGCAGATTCTGGAAGCCTGCCGCATCGCGCGCGTGGATGAGTTCGCGGAAAGTTTCGAAAACGGCTACGACACCATCGTCGGCGAGCGCGGCGTCAAGTTATCCGGAGGGCAGCGCCAGCGGGTTTCCATCGCGCGCGCCATTCTAGCCGATCCGCGCATTCTGATTCTGGACGAGGCCACCTCGAGCCTCGATTCCGAGTCCGAGGCGCTGATTCAAGAAGGGCTCCGGTACCTGATGGCGGGCCGTACGACTTTCGTCATCGCGCACCGCTTATCGACAATTCGCCGCGCGGATCAGATTCTGGTGGTGGAGGCGGGGCGGATCGTCGAGCGGGGCACGCACGAGCAACTCTACGCGATCGGCGGGCGCTATTGGGACCTGTATACGCGGCAGCACGGCGTGGAAGCGAATCTGTTTCTGGCGCCGGGCGAAGGCGACAAGGTCGAAGAGCCGCAAAACGGAAGCATCGCGCGCGAAACCAGCGCCATGGGCGAGGCTATGCGCCTGCTGCGTGGAAGATGACGCGCCGAAGATAGCCAGAACCGCTTGCTGACGCGCGCGGCTCAGTTGTCAGTCATCGGTCATCTGCTCCGTGAACTATAACTGAAAACTGATGACTGACAACTTCAGGTCACGCCTGAGCGGCCGCGGCGTATTCCTGCCCCGTCTGCCGCGGAAAGTAGATCGTGAAACGGGAGCCCGCGCCCGGCGCACTCTCGACCATCATGCCGGCGTCGCAATCGTCGACGATCGTATTCACCGCTGTCAACCCGAGTCCCGTCCCTTTGCCTTTCTCCTTCGTGGTGAAAAAGGGCTCGAAAATGCGCTCGAGCGTGGCGGGATCCATTCCCGAACCGGTGTCGCTCACCGCCAGCAGCACGTAATCTCCGGGCAAAACCGTCGTCGAGCGGGAAATCAAAGGCTCCCCCAGCAGCCGGTAACCGACTTCCACGGTCAGAGTCCCGCCATGAGCCATGGAATCGCGCGCATTCAGCGCTAGATTCATCAACACCTGCTCGATTTGACCGGGATCGGCGCGGATCAGCGCGGGCTCTTCGGGCACGCTCAGTTTCAAATCGATGCGCGAGCTGATGATGCTGCGCAGCAGTTCGCACAGGTCGCCGACCGCATCGCGCAAATCGAAAATCTTCGGCTCATTTGCCGGTTTGCGGCTTACCATCAGCAACTGATGGGTGAGCGAAATGGCTCTCTCGGTAGCCTTACGAATCTGACTGGCGCGATGGAGCAGATGCTTATCGCCGGTTTCCTCGAGAATCCGCGTGGTGTGCCCGCGAATGACGCTCAGGAGGTTGCTGAAATCGTGCGCCACCGCGCTGGCCAGCCGCCCCACGGCCTCCATCTTCTGCGAGTGCCGCAGCTTTTCTTCCATCTGCTTGTGCCCTGTCATGTCGCGGAACACGATGGCCACGCCAGCCACGCCGCCGGTTTCGCCGTGCACGGGCGTCGCGCTGCCGATGGCGGCGATTAAGCCTCCACTCCGCGTCTTCAGCAGAACTTCGTCCGGCAAATCCATGGACCGGCCTTGCGCCAGCGCCTCTCTCGCCGGAGAAACCGCCGCGGCCGCATCGCCCGCGCCCACGATCTGAAACACCTCCTCGACGCCGCGCCCGCGCGCTTCTCCGGCGCTCCATTGCGTAAGCTTCTCCGCCGCCGGATTCATGAACGTCACCGCGCCGCAGGCATCCGCGGTGATGACGGCGTCGCCGAGATCCCGCAGCGTAGAGGCGAACTGGCGCTCGCTTTCCCGCAGCCGTTCCTCCATCTGGCTCTTGGAGAGAGCCATTTCGATGGTGGTGCGCAGCTCCTGCGCTTTATACGGTTTCAGAAGGTAACCAAACGGCTCCGTGGTCTTGGCGCGCTGCAGGGTGTCGGGCTCGGCGTTGGCCGTCAAATAAACGATCGGCGCCCGCACGCGGCGGCGGATTTGTTCGGCTGCCTGAATGCCGTCCAAGTCGCCTCGCAGCTTGATGTCCATCAGCACGATATCGGGGCGCATCTCCAGCGCCATGTCGACGGCCGAGCGCCCGTCGTAGGCGATGGCCGTCCGCTCATAACCCAGCCGTGTCAGGTTCTCGCTGATATCCTCGGCGATGATTCCGTCGTCTTCGACAATCAAGATTTTCGTGGCGGCCATCATTTTCTTCGTGCCTCCCGGCGAAAGACGATCTCGAATTTTCTTCGTGCCTCCCGGCGAAAGACGATCTCGAATTTCGGCACGCCCAGCCTTCGTGCACGCAGCTTGCCATCCGGTTGCCGCGTCAACACCTTCACCAGCCGTAAATCCGGCGTCAGGGAGCGGATGCGGCTCTGGCTGACCTCGACCATGTGGCGCGCGGCCGGGTCCGCGAGCCGCCTGGCCTGGAGATTCAATAACCTGCAAACTACCTGCAAATTATTTTTAGCTCGCTGATAAATTTCGCTTAAAAGCGCTTCGTTTCCCCTTAATATACGGCGTGATTCTTCGGAGGATTTCCGCTCATTAATACGATGTATACAGCTGTATACTAGTTTAATACCGCAAAATTCCAATGGGCTTAAACTAATTTCTACCGGGAATTGCGGTCCATTTTTCCTGGCAAATAATTCCAGACCTGCGCTCCTGGGCCGCGCGCGCGGCGGGCGATGAAAGGCCGCGCGGTGTCCGGCGTGGAGCCCGCGGAACGGCTCGGGGACAAGAAACTTTCGCGGCTGCCCCACGAGTTCCTCGCGGAAGTACTCGAATATCTTCTCGGTCTGTGCGTTCACCAGAGCGATTTTCCCAGCCGGATCCACCACCAGGGCATCCGGCACGGCATCCAGGAGCTGGCGGAAAATACCCCCGCCGCGAAACTGCTTCCATCGAAGACTCGGGCATCCGACACCTATCCTCGTGTGTCAGCCCCATATACAATGTCAGCTCAGTATACACCGTTTGGAGCTAAGCCCGCGCGAAAGCACGCACCGCATGCACCGCTGCATGCAATGCCGCCCTTTCCCGTCCGCGAATAGTTTGATATACTGCATCCAATCCGCGCTAGTCCGAGGTGGTCTGAGGAATTCCGAGGTAGTCCGAGGCCGGCGCGGCCAAAAGGGGGTCTGGATGCGTTTGACACTTATCGTGGGCGCGCTCGCGTTGTGCTGCGTGCCGGTTCTGGCTCAAACCAGTGGAGGAACGATTACCGGAACGGTTTCCGATCCCGCGGGAGCCGTGGTTGCCAATGCCGCGATCGAAGCCAGAAACGGCGAAACGGGCGCCGCTTACCCCGTGGGAACTTCGGCCACGGGCAACTACACCATCGTCGATCTGCCCGCGGGCACTTATCAGCTCACAGTCACCGTCCCTGGCTTTAAGAAATACGTGCGTCCCGGCCTCATTGTGCAAGCTGCGCAAACCATTCGCGTGGACGCCGCGCTGGAAGTGGGCAACGTCGCGGAATCTGTCACCGTCAACGAGGAAGCTCCGTTGCTCAAAACCGAAGGTGGCGAGGTAAGCCACACCATAGCCACTGAAACGATGAACTCTCTGCCGCTTTTGGACATCGGAACCAACGGCGCAGGCATTCGAAATCCCTATAACCTCCTGGCGCTCGTGCCCGGCGCTTATTTCACCCCGCCGGTTCCGGGCGCGGTCGGCTCGCCCGACCGCATCAACGGCGGACTCACGGGATCGGAATCGGTTCTGATTGAAGGCATGGATGCGACCAATATGCTGGGCCAAGGCGCTGACGCGCAGGCTCAACCTGGCCAGGATCAGATCCAGGAATGGACGGTCCAAGCGGGCAACTACAACGCGGAGTTTGGGCAAGCCGGCCAAGCCGTCTACAACGTCACCATGAAATCGGGCACGAACCAATTCCACGGCAGTTTGTTCAACTCCTATCAGAACGCATACCTCAACGCCGCGCAGCCGTTCCAAAATATAACCCCAGCGAGCACGCAGAACGATTATGGCTTGACGCTGGGAGGGCCCATATGGATTCCCAAAGTCTACAATGGCCGAAACAGGACTTTCTTCTTCTTTAGCTGGGAGCAGTACATTCGGGATCAATACGTGTTCGGGGCCCAGTCCACGGTTCCCACGGCAGCTTACCGCCAAGGCAACTTTAGCGCGGCTATCCAGGCTTCAGGCAACCATAATCTTGGAACCGACCCTCTGGGCAACACGATCTTCTCCGACGAGATCTACGACCCGGCGACCGCGCAGACGGTAGGCGGCAAGGTGGTGACCACTCAGTTCCCGAACAACACGATTCCCATGACCCGTCTGGACCCGATCGCGGTGAAGCTTCAAAGCCTGCTGCCGCAGCCTTTCTGCGTAGGCGGCGGAGCGGCGACTTGCAACCCGCTCGGACAAATCAACAATTTTCAAAATACGGAATTCGAGCATCGGGAAAGCGAAATTCCCGGGCTTAAGTTCGATCAAATCATCGGATCCAAGGATAAGGTCTCCTTCTTCTGGAATCGCACCATGACCTACTGCCTGACATGCTACGGCGACGACGGCATGGCTCAACCCATCTCCGACACGTTCGGCGGCGGTATTTATTCGAAGGCGCTGCGCCTGAATTACGACCACACGATCACGCCGACGGTCCTGCTCCATCTGGGCATTGGTTACAACTCGGACGATTTGGGACGACCGCTGGTAACGCCCAACTATCCCGCTTGCTCCAACCTCGGCTTATGCAGTTCGTCGTTCACTCTGCCGTCCGCCTTTCCCAGCTTCACCGGCCTCAACGATAGTGTTGCGGGAGGCATGGCGAACGGCGGCGGAGGAATCGGCAACACGGGACGCACCGATTCGATTTATAACCAGTTCGAGTCCATCGCCAGCCTGACCTGGGTGAAGGGTAACCACACTTTCAAATTCGGCGGTGTGCTGATGACCCAGGGAAACTATTCGGTCGATCACACCGACCTCCAGGGCAGTTACGGCTTCAGCAACGTGCAAACGGCCATGCCGTATCTGGTCACCACGGCGGCGGGCGTGAGCTCCGCGAATATCGGTGCGTACCACGTCGGCCAGCCGTACGCCAGTTTTCTGCTGGGCGATGTGAACACCGCCACCATCGACCCCACCTCCGATTCGCGCTTTGGAAAACACCAGTTGGGTGCTTACGCGCAAGACAGTTGGAAGGTAACGCGCAAATTCACTCTTGATCTGGGCTTGCGCTACGACTTTTCGACTTATTTCAAGGAGCAATACGGGCGTTCTCCGAATTTCCTGGCGACGCTGCCGAACGCCATCGCCGGCGGCCAGCCTGGAGCGACAGAGTACCAAGCCACTTGTCATTGCTCCTTCGCGAACAATTATCCCTGGGGCTTCGGCCCGCGCATTGGCTTCGCCTATCAGTTCCTGCCTAGGACGGTCTTCCGCGGCGGATTCGGCATCGTATACGCCGGTACGGGGCAGGGTAGCACTTTCGGCGGCGGCGTCTACGGGAGTGCCAACGCCAATAATCCGTTCGGACCCGCGTCGGTTCCCGGCGCGCCGATCATGACTCTCGATAACATCGCCATCAACGGCAACCCGATTACCCCGGCGCAGGTCGCGTGGCCCAATTTGAGCCCGAATTATTACCCGATCGGCGGCATTCTCCCCTCGGCAGGCCCTCAATCTTACGACCCGAACGGCGGAAGACCGCCGCGGCAGTATCAATACAGCGCCGGGATCCAGCGCGAAATTGTTCGGGATCTCGTGGTGGACGTTTCTTACGTGGGCAACTATGGGATCTGGTGGTACACGACAGCGCTGACCAACTTGAACTATCTCAGTACTTCTCTTCTGAATCAATACGGTCTCAGCCTGAGCAACCCCGCGTCCTTGGCCATCCTGGTTTCGCCGCTCAATTCGGCCGGCGCGGGACCTTTTCAGAACAGGATTCCCTTCACCGGCTTTCCGGTCACACAGACCGTGGCGCAGTCCTTGCGGCCGTTCCCGCAGTTCAGTTCCGGCCTCGGCGTCCTGAATGCGCCACTGGGGTCCACTTCATACAATTCGATGCAGTTGGCGGTGAACAAGCGGGTTTCTCACGGCCTTCAGTTCACTTACGCGTTTGTATGGTCTAAGATCATGGACACCTTCGGCGGCACGCCCGACATTCAAAACCGGGCGCTGGCATGGAAGCTGGATGGCTCGGATCAGCCATTCGTGAATAAGTTCAGTTACCTGTACACTTTACCCAAATGGGGACCGAACAAGTGGGTGTCGCAGATCGTGCGAGACTGGCAGCTTAGCGGTTTCCTCCAGTATGCAAGCGGATTGCCTTTGGGCATTCCTGCTGCGAACACCACGGGCTACCCGTCCAACCTCAATCTGGCCACCATGAGCGCGCTTACGTTCCAGCCCAACGCCAATCCCCAAAATATCGTGGCGGGGCAGCCGCTGTTCGAGCAAAACCTGAACTGCCGCTGTTTTAATCCGCAGACCCAGTTTGTGTTGAATCCGGCGGCCTGGGCCAATCCCAGTCCCGGGCAATTCGGCACCACCGCGCCGCAGGTTTTCTTCCGCGGAGAACGCCGTCCCGTCGAGAACATGGGCCTTAGCCGAATCTTCCGGATCCGGGAAAAAGTCACGATGAACCTTCGGGCGGAGTTTACCAACATATTCAATCGGACTTATTTGAATAACCCGACGATCAGTGGGACCGGCATCAGTCCGCAGACGGCGCCGACGTGCGTCCTGCCGAGCGGAGCTAACGGCCCTTGCTCTCAGCCGGGCTTGCCGATCGTTTCGGGCTTCGGATCGATCAGCACCGCCACCACGGCCTACCCACCGCGGGTCGGTCAAATCATCGCGCGGTTCCAATTCTGAAAGACGTTCGCGGGTCCGAAGCCCGATCGGCTTCGGACCCGCTGTTCTACGCCGCTTTGCGCTTTCGAGCTGTCTTCTTCGCCCCCGTTCCCGGACTCGCTGTCGCCTGAAGGCTTTTCCTCAGGGCCTCCATCAGATCGATCACCGGCGCTTTTCGTGGCTGTTTGAGGGTGTGAAGAACCAGACCGCCTCCGGTAGGCCGGATCAGCACCAGGTGTTCCCGATTATGCATCGCCAGTTTCGCAATGGCCTTCCGCTCCGTTTCCGCAAGAGCCGCCAAAAACAATGCGTACGGCTTGCTGACCTTCTCCTCGGGCCCGACATAATAGGAGCTGTCTCCTGACTCCTGTCAACGCCCGGCGGCGGTCTTGAGCGCGGCGCCTTTGGCTTCAATTACTTTCATCAAGTCGTTCCACGACTTAACGAACGAGTCCGCTCCTTCCTGCTGGAGCTGGGCCGCGAGTGCATCCACATCGATCCCGGCGCCGGCGAACTTCGCCAGAACTTCTTCGCAGTCACCCCCGTCGGCCGGCAAAATCGCACCCGATTCACCGTGATCGGCGAACGCTTTCAAAGTGGCGTCCGGCATCGTGTTCACTGTGAATGGCGCGGCGAGAGCCTTGACGTAAAGCACATCGGAGGCCTTGGGGTCCTTGGTTCCGGTACTGGCCCAAAGCAGACGCTGCGGGCGGGCGCCGAAGTTGAAGGCCCGTTGGCAGCGGGGCGACGCCAGCAGCTCGCGATAGGAATTGTACGCACGTCCGGCGATCGCGATGCCGAGCTGAGCTCGCAGCGCGTCCGGAACTTTGTTCGCAACGGCGACGTCCCACCGGCTGATAAACAGCGAAGCGACAGAGGCAACATTCGGATTCAGCCCGCTCTCGATGCGGCGTTCCACGCCTTTGAGATATGCATCCGCGGCCGCCAAATAATGATCGCGCGAGAACAAGAGTGTGACGTTCACGGGAATGCCGGCGAAGATGGCCTCTTCGATGGCCGGCAGCCCTTCCCTGGTTCCAGGAATCTTGATGAACAGGTTCGGTTGGCCCCCCCGCTCGTGGAGGCTCCGCGCGGCCGCCAGACTGCTACGCGTGTCATAGGCGAGGAGCGGAGAAACCTCCAGCGACACCCAGCCGTCAACGCCATCGGTTCGATCATGGACCGGGCGAAATAAGGCGGCGGCGCGCGAGATGTCCTCCAGCGCCAGTTCAAAGAAAAGGGCTTCGCCCGATTTGCCCTGGTTCACTTTTTCAAGAATGGCCTTGTCGTATGCCGTACTGTTTTTGATTGCGTGGTCGAAAATGGTAGGGTTTGACGTAAGCCCTGTGACGGACCAGTCGTCGATGTACCGTTTTAACGTTCCGCCTTCGAGCATGTCGCGCGTGATGTTGTCGAGCCAGATGCTTTGGCCCAGATTGTGAAGGGCGTCCGTCGCTATCATCTTGTATTACCTCCCTAAGAATTCTACGCTGTTTGATTCGTGGCCGAGCCGGTGCGCTTCGAGAATTTCGCGATCGTGCCCTGGCGCGTCCCGGCGCGCTCACGCCTATTCCGCCTTGTCCGCCAGCACCCTTACGTGGTCGTCGCGGACTTCGACGTAGCCGCCGGAGATGTGGAGGCGCTCGGTGCGGCCGCCGGAGGTATAGGAAAGCTCTCCGTCGCCGAGCTCGCTCAACAAGGCCGCGTGGCCCGGCAGGATGCCCATGTAGCCGTCCTTGCCGGGAATTTCCGCGTATTCGGCGCGCTGGCTCAGGATCTGCTTCTCGGGGGTGACGATGTCGATTTGGAAGGTGTCGGCCATTTTTCTCGCGGGGGCTAAAGCCCCCGTTGCAGGCTGAAGCCTGCTCTACTATTGTTTCTTCATCTGCTCCCAGACTTCCAGCACGTCCTCGATGGCTCCTTGCATATAAAACGCCTGCTCCGGGATTTCGTCGTGCTTGCCTTCCACCACTTCCTTGAAGCTGCGGACCGTGTCGGCGACCTTCACATATTTGCCCTTGCGCCCCGTGAACGCCTCGGCCACATGGAAGGGCTGCGAAAGGAATTTTTGAATCTTGCGCGCGCGCGAGACGGTCAGCTTGTCGTCTTCGGAAAGCTCATCGACACCCAAGATGGCGATGATGTCTTGCAGGTCCTTGTAGCGCTGCAAGACCTGCTTCACCTCTTGCGCGGTGTTGTAGTGCTCGTCGCCGAGGATGCGCGGGTCGAGAATGCGCGAAGTGGAGGCCAGCGGATCCACCGCCGGATAAATTCCCATCTCGGAAATGGAGCGGGAAAGATTGGTGGTCGCATCCAGGTGCGCAAAAGTGGTGGCCGGAGCCGGGTCGGTGTAATCGTCGGCGGGCACGTAAATCGCCTGCACGGAAGTGATCGAGCCGGACTTGGTCGACGTGATGCGCTCCTGCAAATCGCCCATCTCGCTCGCCAGATTCGGCTGATATCCCACCGCGCTGGGCATGCGGCCGAGCAGCGCGCTCACCTCCGAGCCGGCTTGCGTGAAGCGGAAAATGTTGTCGATGAATAGCAGAACGTCCTGATGTTCCTCGTCACGGAAGTATTCGGCGACGGTCAAGCCGGTCAAGCCTACGCGCAGACGCGCGCCGGGCGGTTCGGTCATTTGGCCGTAGATCAGCGCACACTTCGATTTCTTCCAGTCGTGCGGATCGATCACGCCCGATTCCTGGAACTCGAGCCACAAATCGTTTCCCTCGCGTGTGCGTTCCCCCACGCCGGCAAACACGCTGACGCCGCCGTGCTTGGTGGCGAGATTGCTGATGAGCTCCTGAATGATGACCGTCTTGCCGACGCCTGCGCCGCCGAACAACCCGATCTTGCCGCCCTTCAAATACGGCTCCAGCAGATCGACGACCTTGATGCCGGTTTCGAACATCTGCAGGTCCGTGGCCTGTTCTTCAAACGGCGGCGCCGCCCGATGAATGGGATAGCGCTTGGCCGTGTTGACCGGCCCCATCTTGTCCACCGGCTGGCCGATCACGTTGAGCACGCGTCCGAGGGTTTCCTTGCCTACGGGGACCGTGACCGGCTCGCCGAGGCTGATGGCGGGCATGCCTCGTACCAGGCCCTCAGTGGGTTCGAGCGCGATCGTGCGAACGCGGCCTTCGCCGATGTGCTGTGCGACTTCGCAGGTAATGTCGATCGGCTCGGGAGTTTTAAAGCCGTCGCTCTTGATTTTGATCGCGGTGTAGATCACCGGGATTTGGCCTTCGGGGAACTGTACGTCCACCGCGGGACCGGCTACTTGAATGACTTTGCCTTCTACCATAAAATCTCCAGTGCCGGGGCTGAAGCCCCGGTTGCAGGCTGAAGCCTGCTCTACGATATTATTACCCCAATGCGGCGGCGCCGCTTACGATCTCGATAATCTCGCGCGTGATGCTGGCCTGCCGCACGCGATTCATGTACAGCGTCAAATTGTCGATCATCTCGGAGGCGTTTTTGGTGGCCGCATCCATCGCCGTCATGCGCGCGGCGTGCTCGGCCGCGGCCGATTCCAGCAACGCCCTGTACAACTGAACGCGCACGTAACGCGGCAGCAAGCTGCCTAATAATTCCTCCGGCTTTTGCTCGTAGATATAATCGGCGGGCGCGCTCGATTTCGGAACTTCGATCGGCAGTAGCCGCCGAACCGTCACATTCGGAGCCACCACGCTCCTGAACTCATTGACGAACAGATACACCGCGTCGATTTCGGCTTGCGAAAACCGCTCGACGATCGAATTGGCGATTTTCTCGGCGTCTTCGTAGCGCACGTTGCGGAACAGATCGAGGTGTTCGGCGGAAATCTTCGCTCCGCGACGCCGAAAATAATCGCGCCCCTTGCGGCCGAGCAGCTCGAAGCTCAGCTCTTTGTCGCGATGCTCGTTCACGAAGCGCTGCGCCAAACGCAGCAGGTTGGAATTGAATCCTCCGGCCAGGCCGCGATCCGCGGTCACTACCACCAACAGAATTCGATCTTCCGGCCGCTCGGCAAGCAACGGGTGTCCACCCTCGTACGGATTCTGCCGAGCAGCCTCCGCCACGTTCGCCAGAATCTCTTGCAGCAGGTGTGCGTAAGGACGAGAGGCCAAAGCCCGGTCCTGGGCGCGCCGAAGCTTCGCCGCCGAGATCATCTTCATGGCCTTGGTGATCTGCTGCGTGTTGCGGACCGAGCGGACTCGCCGCCGGATGTCGATCAAGCTCGCCATTTATTTCGCGGCGGCGGCCTTTTCCGGAGCGGCGGCGAGCTCCCGAATGAATCGCGTCTTAAATTCCTTGAGCGCCGCGTTCATTTGATTCTTCAAATCGTCGTCCAGAGTCTTCTTTTCGCGAATGCCCGAAAGAATTCCCGGATGCGCATTTTCCAGGAATTTGTATAATTCGGCTTCGAATTCGCGGCATCGATCGACGGGAAGATCATCCAGATAACCGTTGGTCCCGGCATAAATGACGGCCACCTGCTTTTCCACCGGCAGCGGAGAATATTGTCCTTGTTTGAGAATCTCCACCATCCGGCTTCCGCGCGTGAGCTGCTGCATGCTGGCCTTGTCCAATTCGGAGCCCATTTGCGCGAAAGCGGCGAGATTCCGGTATTGCGCCAGATCCAGACGGAGGCTTCCGGCCACCTGCCGCATGGCCCGGATCTGCGCGTTGCCGCCCACGCGGCTGACCGAAATGCCCACGTTAATCGCCGGCCGGATATTGGAATTGAATAAGTCCGATTCCAAATAAATCTGGCCGTCGGTAATGGAGATCACATTGGTAGGAATGTAGGCAGAAACGTCGCCGGCTTGAGTTTCGATAAAGGGCAGAGCCGTGAGCGACCCTCCGCCATTGTCGGCATTCAGTTTCGCGGCGCGCTCGAGTAAGCGGCTGTGGAGATAGAACACGTCACCGGGATAGGCTTCGCGGCCGGGCGGCCGGCGCAGCAGCAGCGAAATCTCGCGATACGCGGCGGCGTGCTTTGAAAGATCGTCGTAGATGCACAGCGCGTGGCGCCGGCTGTCGCGGAAATATTCGCCCATCGCGCAGCCCGAATAAGGCGCGATGTACTGCATTGGCGCGGGATCGGAGGCGGTGGCGGCCACCACGATGGTGTAGTCCATGGCGCCGTAATTTTCCAGCGTCTTTACGACCTGCGCCACCGTAGAGCGCTTCTGGCCGATCGCCACGTAGATGCAGATCACATCGCCGCCGCGCTGATTCAGAATCGTATCGAGCGCCACCGTGGTCTTGCCGGTTTGACGATCGCCGATGATCAGCTCACGCTGGCCGCGGCCAATGGGAATCATGGCGTCGATGGCCTTGATTCCAGTTTGCATCGGCTCTTTCACGGGCTGCCGGTCCACCACGCCCGGCGCGATGCGCTCGATGGGGTTATAGGCCTTGGCTTCGATGGGGCCCTTGCCATCGATGGGCTGGCCGAGAGCGTCCACCACGCGTCCAATCAATCCCTCGCCCACCGGTACGCTCATGATGCGGCCCGTGCGCCGCACTTCGTCGCCTTCCTTCACCTGGGAATAATCGCCCAGCAGCACCGAGCCGACATCTTCTTCTTCCAGATTCAGCGCGATTCCGGCGACGTCGCCTTTGAACTCGATCAGCTCGCCGGCCATGACGTTTTCCAAGCCGTAAACCCGCGCGATGCCATCGCCCACCGAGATCACCGATCCGGTTTCGGCCACATTGACCGCGCGTTCGTAGTTTTCAATCTCCTCGCGCAGCACGCGCGAGATTTCATCCGCTCTGATTTGAGCCATACAATCCTTTGGAACCGCTCCCTTACGGTCGCGGCTCGGTATAACCGCTCCCTACGTCGCGGCTCTTAGTTGAAAGTTATCAGTTGTCAGTTTTCAGTTCAGACGACCGAAGCTGATAACTGATGACTGACAACTGATAACTTTTGGGCTACGCTTTCGCGAGCATCACCCGCAATCTCTCCAACTGTCCGCGCACGCTGCCGTCGTAGACGGTTGAGCCGATGCGCGCCACCACTCCCGCCACCAGGCCGGTATCGATGGAAAACGTCAATTTCGCCTTCTTGCCCGCCACTCGTGAAATCTCGGACGCGAGCCTAGCTTGCTGCGCCTCGGGCAGCGGCCGGGCGCTAAAGACGTCGGCCCGCACATAACCCAACCGCTGGTCCATCACCGCCTCGAAGGCTTCGACGATCGCGGGAAACTCGTCCACGCGCCGATGATCGATGACCACGTAGACCAAATTGCGGACCATACGGCCGGCGCCCAGTTCTTCTACCAACTTCCCCATTACCGCCCGCTTGCGCGAGGCCGGCACTGCGGGAGAAAGCAGGACGTTGTGCAAATCGGCCGAGCTCTGGATCAAATTCGCGATCGCCCGCAGTTGTTCCAGCGTCGCGGCTGCATCGGATTCCGCCACATCCGCCATTGCATCCATCAGGGCTCGCGCATATCGCGCCGCTACCGCCGAAAACATCAGTTCTTCGACCCCTGCCGCTCCAAATCGTGAACAAAGTTCTCCACGAGCGACGCTTCTGCTGTCTGATCCAGCCGCCCACGAATGCGCTGTTCCGCCAGATCCAGAGCGAGGCGCGCAGCGAGGGCGCGCAGTTCGGCCCGCGCGGCCTTGCTCGCGGATTCGATTTCGGATTCGGCCTGCTGCTCCAAATGGTGGATTTGAGCGGCGGTTTCGCGGCGGATGCGCTCACCTTCCTGTTCCATCTCGGCACGCGCCTGGGCACGGAATTTCTCGATCTCCTGGCCCAGCGCGGCCAGACGCGCGTCCATCTCCGCGGCCCGGCGTTCCGCCTCTTCTTTCGTTTTCCGGGCTGTGGCAATGTCCTTCTGAATCGATTCGGTGCGCGCTTGGAAAAACGAGGGAAGGGACTTAGCCATCAAATACCCGAGCCCCACCGCGAGAATCGCGAAGTTCGCCCATTTCCAGGCGGCGCTGGGCTCGTTGGATGAGCCGGCACCGCCGGCCTGTTCCTGCGCCAGACAGACCGCCGCGAAGGCGCTCAGCAATACCAGTTTCTTCACGCTGCCTGCCATTTTCCTCACGCGGCCTCGCCGGCCCTTCGTGATAACATGCGATCGGCGATTTGGTCGGCTAGCGCGGCGCTGGATTGATCGAGCGACTGACGCGCCGACGCGGCTTCGGCGGCGATCTGCTTCCGAGCCTCCTCCATCGACGTCCGGCTACGCTCGTGCGCGGCGGCGGTTTGGGCCGCCTGATCCTCCATCCACTTCTTGCGGGTCTCTTCCTGCTGCTTATAGACCTCCGCGCGAGCATCGCGGAATTTCGCCTCGTACTCCTCGGCTTTGCGTTCCGCGATGGCCAGGCTACGCTCGGCGGCGCGGCGCGCTCCCGCGGTCAATTCGTCGCGCTGCTCGAGCGATTTCCGGAGCGGCGCGAACAGCATGAACTTGAAATAAAAGTGCAGGAATAAAAGAATAATGAACGTCGGAATGGCTTTGAGGAGAAGCCCGCCGAGCTCTGGCAAGATCTGTTCCATCTGAAATTTGTGGAGGAGAACCCACGAAGGGCGGGGATATAGTATCCCCCGCCAAACCTTAAACTAACACAGCGGGTGAGCCTTGGTCAATTCGCGTACCAGAAGACAGAACGCCGAGCAGGAGTGCATGACTTTCATGAGAACCCTCAACGACGGGTAACGGGTTGCCCGATTGGATTTCGGACCCACTCCCCCGGCCTAAGTTCGAAAGGGGTAGCCGCGGGCTGTTTGGCGGTGGGCCGCGGGCTTACACGTTGAGGCGGGTCTTGTTGAGGCGGGTCTGGCCGACTGGGTTGGGTGGCTGGTTCGGGGAGAGGCGACGGTTCCGGTTGATCTGACGCTGGATCGCCGCTTTCGAAAGAACGAACCGAAGAGTCCGGGTTTTCGGGGGCGGGATCGTCGGCGGGGTCGCCGCCTACGAACCGGACGGTTAAACTTCGCGGTTCCGCTTCGTCGATGTCGGGCTTGCGCTCGGACTGCAGGGCGCGGAGCTGGGCCATGTTCTTTTCCACCGAACGGCTGATGCGACTTTCGTAAAGCGCCAGGAGATGCAGCTCATGGGCATGGGCCATCCAGGTGCGGGCAGGGGCGAGGGCGGTGTCGAGTTCAGGGTTGCCGGAGTCCTGAGGGGGTTGTTCGATTTGGCCGAGGGCGAAGATACCGTTTTCCAGAGCACGGACGCGGTTGAGGCGCCAGTAGTCCTCGGCGATGGCCTGGGCGAGATTGGTTTCGAGAGCGCCTTCGGGGTCGAGGTCCTTGCGGATCCCATCGCAGTGCTTCTTGAAGGCTTTCTGGTCTTCCGGGGTCTGGACGACGATTTGGCCGGTGAGTCCGTGGCGGAAGGCGTTGAGGGAGGAACGCTTTTTGCCTGCAATTGTAGTCGGCCCGGTGGAATGCTTCGCGTTTTCGCGGCGGGCTTTGAGTTGTGCTTCTGTCATTGAAAATCTCCTTCTATGGGAACCATACCGGCGAAGGAGGGAAACACACAGTAAATTTGCGGGCAAGTTGTTGGGGCGGTTGGAGAAAGTAGAGGGTTTGGGTGGTGAACGGTTGGAGGCGCTGGTCGCGTCGAAGTTCCGATGTGGGGTCAGATTGAAACAGGTGAAACGTTCGGGAGCCGGGTTCTCTGCCCGTTGTTTTGTTGCGGAGAAGGTGGCGCTTTGCGAAAAAGGTTCCCCGGGATTCGGTTTTTCGCGGTTTTGGGAGTTTGAAACCGTGGTGCTTACGCGGCGACCGACGCGTGGAGACGCATCTCCTTTAAAATTCCAACAAGCTGCGCGGCCTGATCGGACGGGAACACGCCCTCCACGCCCATGGGATGCAGGTCCGTGAAGGGTGACTCGTAAAGCCGCGAACCGTCCATGTACCCCTGTTCGGTCAGGTAATTAACAATTAGGTCGATAAATTCGATCTGCTGGCTGCTGGGCTGGCGCCCGAGCAAAAACTCGTCGAACGCGCTCTTCGCTGCCTGCCGGTCGAGTCCGACCAGGGAACGAAGGAAAAGGCCGAACCCTTCGCTCGCCTCCTTGGCCTGTGCTAGGTCATGAGCAGTCCCAATGCCTGCCTGTAGCAGTAGTCTCTCCAGCTCCGCAAGATCATAACTGGTGAGGGGTTTATTCTCCCGAAGCTTGCGAATCGCCGGGCGGTCCTGATGTTCGCGCAGGAACACGCGAGCCTTCTCGCGAAATCTCTGGAAGGTCGCGGCGACAAATCCAGGAAGCTGCGTCGTCTGCTCGGCGCCTATTTCGTCTTCAAAATCCGTGTAAACTGGCTTTCGTTTGACTTTTTCAATCAGCTTCACGAGGGCGCGCAGCTTCTTGCGGACGTTTTCCAAGATCGGAGCGGTCACGTCCTGCCAGAACTCGTCCGTCTGGATCTCCTGAATTAAGGCCATCTGTTCGCGAACCATCGGGATGCTGTCCAGTTCCTCAAGCAACCCCGCGATCTCTTCCACAGTCTTTCGCAGCTTGGAAAACCAAGGCTCAGAACGCAAGAGAGCCAACTGAAGTCGCAGAATCAGCAGGTCGAACAGCTTCGCTTCGAGGTCCCGGATCGACCAACTCCGACGGCAGTCCTGCCACTTCGTGCGTCAGCTCAATCTGCTCGTCGATGCCAAGCCGTTCCCACGCTTCCAGCTGCGAGTAGCGCTCGACGTAACGGCGCTTGGGCCGCACGATGAAATTTTCGAGGTTCATCGCGGTTACTTCCGCGCGCAGCCGCTCCGCCGTATCCGTGCGCAAAATGGCCCGGTCCGCGGGATCGCGTTCGGATTTCTTATCCAGCTCGACTATGAGCTCCACCCGCCCGGCAAACAGCTTCTTGCTCAGCGGCTCATTTGCGGAACCTTCCGTCGCGTTCGGATTCTGGCTGAAATATTCGAGATTCTGGCAGTAATCGAAAATATAGAAGAATTCCTTCGACTTCCCCGGACCGAACAGGTCTTCTCGCAGCCGAGTCCCGCGGCCGACCATCTGCCAGAACTTCGTCTTCGATCGGACCAGCTTGAAGAAAACCAGGTTCACCACCTCGGGAATATCGATTCCCGTATCAAGCATGTCCACGGAAATGGCGATCTGCGGCATCCTCGCGGGATTCGAGAACGCGTCGATCAGGCTCTGCGCGTATTCCGTCTTGAACGTGATCACACGTGCAAATGCGCCCTTATGATGCGGATAGTTGGCGTTGAACCGCCGCTCGATAAACTCCGCGTGTTCCTGATTCTTCGCAAAAATGATCGTCTTGCCGAGGAGGTCCCCGTGGTTCACCTTCAGCCCACGAGTCATCAGGTGTTTCAGGGCTTTATCTACCGTGTCCTCATTGAACAGCCATTTGTTGACAGCCTGCGCTTCCACGTAGTCAGGAGTGGTCCCGTCTTCGTCCCATTCGACCGCGTCCCATTCGTCCTTCTCCTGTTCCGATAACTCGTCGTAGCGGATTCCCTCGCGCTGGAACTTCAGCGGAACCGAAGCCGCCTGCGGAGGCACTAGAAAACCATCTTTCACTGCGTCTTCGATGTCGTAGGCGTCCGTCGGCACGCCCGATTCCAACTGGAACAGCCGGTATGTATTGCGGTCCACCTCATTCTTCGGCGTCGCGGTCAGCCCCACTAACAGCGAGTCGAAATAGTCGAAAATTGCCCCGTACTTCTGATAAACGGACCGATGCGCCTCATCGATGATCACCAGATCAAAGTGCCCGACGCCGAATTTACGCAGCCCATCCCACGATTCATCAATTAGACCCATCATGGTCGGATAAGTCGAGACATACACACGGCCTTCAGCGTTGCGCTCCGTCACCAGGTTCACCGGCGACGACGCGGGCAGGTGGGTCTTAAACGCATTGACCGCCTGATTCACCAGGGCGACGCGATCGGCCAGGAACAGCACGCGCTTGGCCCAATTCGACCGCATCAGCAGATCACAGAGCGCGATCACGGTGCGAGTCTTTCCCGCTCCCGTCGCCATAACGAGCAACGCTCGCCTGCTGTTGTCTTTTTCGAACGCCTCGGAAATGCGACGGATCGCGCGGGTTTGATAGTACCGCTCGACAATCTCCGGATTGATCACCCCGGCCGCCAGCGGCTTTCGCGTCGCGCGTCGCTGGGTCAGCAGATCCAGTTCGTCTCTTTTATAAAAACCCTGGATCTGCCGTGGCGGGTAACTCGCGTCGTTCCAGATCCAGTGGTCGTAACCGTTGGTGTAGAAAATCACCGGGCGCTGGCCGTATTGCCGCTCCAGGCAGTCGGCGTAGAGCTTGGCCTGCTGCTGCCCGGCCGTTGCGTTGCGCCGCGTTCTTTTCGCCTCTACCACGCCCAGCGGCTTGCCGTCGTTTCCCCACAAGACATAATCGACGTATCCCGTGCCCTGAGGCGTCGGCATTCCCGTCACCGGAAATTCGCGATCGCGCTCCTGATCGAGCGGCCAGCCCGCTTCCTTGAGCAGCAGGTCGATAAAGGCGTCACGCGTCTCGGCTTCCGAGTAATCGTGCGTATCCGGTTGTTCCGCGTTCGCTTTCTTCACCTCGGCGACTTCGGCGCGCAGGCGTTCCAACTCTTCGTTGAGCGCCGCCTGCGTGCTGCCGAGTTCCAGCACTCTCTGGTCGCGCACCGCCAGCTCGGCCGCCAGCTTCTGGATCTGCGCCACCGTCTGCGCGGGCACGGGAGCCGTCGCCGGCAGCAGCTCCGCATGAAACGTGAGATTCGGCGCGACCCGCGTCTCCGGTTTCCGCGCGTAGTTTCGCGCGAACCAAAATGCAAAATGGAATAGCTCCCGAATCGCGGCGAGGGAATCCGCCGCGCGCACTGTCTTCGAGCTATGCGCCGCCAGATTGCCCAGATCCTTAATCAACCGGGTCTTTGCGTGCAGGCCTTCGCCGACGAGAGCGCGAAACGTTGGCTCATGAACCAGTGCGCTGAGGCTGTCCTGGTAGGGAGCTTTGAGTGTCGAATCGGCCTTATAGAGCCATGTGACAGCTAGCTCTAGGGCGCGGCGCGAGTAGAAGCAGGAAGTTCGGGGATCGGGACGGGCAGTCAACTCGGCTTTGGCCGCGGCGGTGAACACTTCGGGCCATTCAGATTGGAGGAATTGGAACTGGCTCATATTCCTCCGTAGACGGCCCTGGCGTCGAGTCGATCTGTTACGTATGGCACGAATCCAACCAACAAGATTGACATCGCAATCATGTCGCGCATGTCGATTGCTCGGAGCGCGCTGGCAGGCGTGCCGCCGTGGCGTATTCCCGGATAATCCGACGTGAACCCATAAAGGTTGCTGAGAGCCCTTGGTATGGCACTGTGAGGCCACGTGCCGAGTTGATCGCAAATCTTGCCAAGTTCTGTCGCGGTCACGCCGGGATAATCTCGTGCCAATGCTTCGATGAGGTTCACTTGCTTCTGAATGCACGTCTTGATGCGAGTATCCGAGCAATCCTTCCGGAGGTCACGGACGGCATTCTCGAAATCGTTCATCAGCATATTAAGGTGTGGGTCCGTCGCCGTCAAAGTCCGTAGGTCGCGTATTAGGCTTGAGAACACTCCTGGTAGGGTCGGGCATACGATGCAGGGTCGTCGAAGGTCGTAACGAAGGCTGTATTTTCCGATGAACGCCTCCACTTGCAGAAAATAAAAGTTCGAGAGTTGGTCTCCTCCAAGCTCCTCCAGGATTTCGAAGGCACTCTCGACAAACCGGACGACGCTCAGTTCGTCCCTCAGATCTTCGGGTTGAAGACCCTCGAACGCTTCTCGGCTTTTCTCGCGGTCATCGACAATACCGGCGAGGCCCTCAGGCTTGAGCGGGTTGCGAAGTGCGCGCACCACCTCCCGGTAAAGCTCGCAAAATAAGTCGGGTGGTGCTAGCTCATGAGCGAAGAGGTCCGTCCAAATCTCTCTCCGGGTTTCCACCCACACATTTATGAACTCTCCGCGCATGACCTAGACCTCACCTCGAAATGCAGCGTGCTGTAACGAGTGGAAAAAGGCGGTCATATGGAGCATTCCGTCACGCTCGGTGTCACAATTTTTTTCGATTTCGGCGACTTGCTCTCCGAACCGTCTTTGAAGATCGATCGGCGGTAGCGGAATGGCGAGGTTCTCAATGATTCCCATGTTTAGACCAGGCATCACAGCGCCACGTTCTCTAATCCCGAGCTGGTTCAAGACCTCGGGATGGTGTAAAAAGCAGGCATGCAAATACCGTGGAAAACATTTCGTCCCGTCGAGTGTGATACAGCATAGATGTTTGGTGCTGATCGATGGAGGTATATCATCCGGCACGATGGCGCATTTGCCGCATGTCGCCATGATTGTGATAAGGACATCCTGCGCGAAAACGCGGTATCTTTCTAATTCATGGAATTTTGGTTCGGAAATGAAGCGAGGACGACCCCATAAAAAACGGTTCTGGACGACGTTGTCGATCCCGAGTACAGCAATCCCCGCAGACGTGAATTCCGAATGTAGTAACTGACTGCCGAACGGTCCCGTCCGCATGGCACTGGCTAGATCCCCTATCTTGACCTTTGGCCATAGTGAGGATTTGTTAGAGAAACTCGCGAGGAACAGTGATTCACGCAAGCTTTCGGACTTGAGACGGGCTGCGTCTCGTTTCCTAATCAGTCCATCGGCGTGATCCAGGATCTCCGCTATCCGTCGCTGGTCGGCGATCGGGGGAAGGGGGACCTTGATCAACGCGACCCCGCTTGGACGAGCCCGTAGGAGGGATCCGCCAACGCCCGCAACGGTCCGCATAAACTCAGGGTGGAATCGGTCGCTTATAAGGAGTTGCCGCAGATACTCGGGATGAATGCGCGGGCTGCGAAATACAATCCACTCTCCTGAACCAATCAGACGATGCCCATTCGCCGGGGCGACAACCCAGGCGCGGCGAATGTGCGGTACGATTCTGGAAAGCAGCACATCACCTGACTGAAGGAGTTGCTTCGCCGAGCCGATAGCGGAGCCCGGGATCCGTTCTGGTCTTCCCGTGTCGAAGGCAGGGATGCTGTAGAGTTCAAAAGTCTCGTTGGGGTAGTCACGAGGATCGATAGTCCCGGAACGTGGAGGCATAAGCTCGCCCAGTTGAATCTGCTCCCAGTGCGTCACTTCAGTATTGCCTCCAATTCCCGCAACCCTTTCTGAATTTCTTCCTCCAACCGCATTAAGTCCTTTAAAATCTGCTTCGGTGGCACCTGCTCGACCTCTTGATGCACGACCTCTTTATAGCGATTCACGCTCAAGTCGTACCCGGCCTCGGCGATCTGGGATTTTGGAACACAAAAGCTCTGCATGGTGCGCGGACGATCGCGTTCCGCCCGATCCCGCCCGCTCCAGCGGGCCAGCACGTCCGGCAGATTGTTTTTCGCGTGCTCCTCCGCCGTCAAAACCTGCCCCGCCGCCATGCCGAGCTTTTCCTCCGACAGCAGCGGCGTGCGCTTGTCATCGAGGGACCATCCATCCGCCTCCATGTCGTAAAACCATACGAAATCGGTGCCACCCGAGTTGGTTTTCGTGAACGCCAGAATCGCCGTCGAGACGCCTGCATAGGGCTTGAAGACGCCGCCCGGCAGCGAAATCACCGCGTCCAGCTTCTGCTCCTCCAACAATATTTGGCGGATCGTCTTATGCGCCTTGCTCGACCCAAACAGCACCCCGTCCGGCACGATGATCGCCGCGCGCCCGCCCGGTTTCAGCAAGCGTAGGAACAGCGCCAGAAACAGCAGCTCCGTCTTTTTCGTCTTGACGATTTGCAACAGGTCCTTGGCACAACTTTCGTAATCGAGCGATCCGGCAAATGGAGGATTCGCGAGCACCAGCGTGTACTTTTCCTCCTCGCCCGCGTGGTCCTGCGAGAGCGAGTCCTTGTACCGGACATCCGGGTTATCCACGCCATGGAGCAGCATGTTCATGCTGCCGATGCGCAGCATGGTGTTATCGAAATCGAAGCCGTGAAACATCCCGTGATGGAAGTGCCGGCGCAAATCGTCGTTTAGAAAAATCTCCGGATGCTTCTCCCACAGATACTCTCCAGCACCGACGAGAAAGCCGCACGTCCCTGACGCTGGGTCGCAGATCACGTCCGTCGGCTTGGGCGCGGTAAGTTCCACCATCAGCCGAATGATGTGCCGCGGCGTGCGGAATTGTCCGTTCTGCCCGGCCGTGGCGATTTTGCCGAGCATGTACTCGTATAGATCGCCTTTGGTGTCGCGATTCTCCATCGGCACGTTGCCGATCAGGTCCACCACTTTGGCGAGCAGCGCCGGGGTCGGAATGGTGAACCGCGCATCCTTCATGTGATGCGCGTAGGTGGAATCGTCGCCGCCGAGCGTCCGAAGAAATGGAAACACATGCTCACTAACGACGGTGTACATCTCCCGCGCCTCGAAATTCTTGAATCGCGACCAGCGCAGGTCCCGGTAGGATCTACCTTTGGGATCGTTTCCTTCCGGGAAGATGCATCGTTCGATCGGCTTGCCGAGTCGGGCCGCCTTGCGCTCTTGAAGCTCCTGAAGTTCATCGAGCCGGCGCAGGAACAGGAGGTAAGTGATCTATTCGATCACCTCGAGTGGGTTGGAAATGCCGCCCGTCCAGAAGGCGTTCCAGATTTGGTCGATTTGGCTGCGAATTTCGCCGGTAAGCATGGGTATTCCTGGATTTTACGCGATCCGGGCGCGCGCTATCTCTATCGGCAGCTGCCGGGTTTGCGACAGCGCGCCTCTTCGAGAGAGCCGCGTCTGCCGCTTTCAGGTTCGCGCGCCCTGATATTCCGCAACATCGGTACCTATTCGACGAGCAGTGGACCGCGATCTGGGCGTTTCCGACGGCTCCCGATCTGCCGGACGGGAAGGCTCTCGCCGCTCAGAATAAGTTGCGATGGAATGCTGTGAAAATTGGACCGCTTCGGCGGCGAGGTTTATGGGGCGTACCTGCTTGGGCGGCTTCCGCGCACGCGGAGTGCGCGGGCGTTCGGCCCTTGGTGGTATGAGAACTAAAATAAATCGCATGAGGGGCCCGGAGCCGTTCTGATACGCGCGACAGGTGTCGGATGCACGTTCGCGACCCAGAAGGGCAGTCATTTGAAGGTGTATTTGGGCGGCGAACAGACGGTTCTGCCGATGCATTCGAAGAAGGAACTGAAGAGAGGAACAGTAGACGGCATATAAGAGGCGGCTCGGCCTGAAATGAGGCAATCTATGGAATACCCTGCGAAGTTTGTTCACGATCGGGAGGCCGGAGGCTTTGTGGTCACTTTCCCGGACATTCCGGAGGCGATCACGGAGGGTGACACCATCGAAGAGGCATTGCGGATGGCGGAGGAGGCTCTGGAGTATCGCTAACTTTCTACACGGAACGAGGCGTAGATCTTCCCGAGCCGGGGGTTTTGAAAAGGGGGCTGCGACTTGTAAGGGTCCCCACGCTGAGCGAGGCGAAGTTCATGCTCTACTCTGCGTTACGTTCTCAGGGTATCCGTAAAATTGAACTGGCGCGGCGGCTGGGATGCTCGCCGAGCCAAGTGGACCGGCTGCTGGACATTCAGCACAGGTCGAGACTCGACCAATTAGAGGCGGCGTTCGCCGCCATCGGGAAGCGGCTCTCGATCCAGGTGCGGGATTTGGCTGCTTAGTACTCCGTTTCAAAAATCCGGCCACTAGTCGAGACCAACGTGGGGCAGCGCCCCTGCGGCGGGCCCTTGGCCCGCCCGATGCAGGCGGCCTGGGAGGCCGCCGCAGGCCGAGGGCCTGCCCCACGGAAGCCGCAAATACGTGGCCGTACATATGAAACCGCGTACTTAGTTCACAGGGGCTTAAAGCCCAGCGTTTCTATGGCGCTGTCCGGCGCGACTGAAGTCGTGCCCTGATACATGGGACTGCAAGCTGGCGGCCTTTACCCAGCGTTTAAGAACGTGCCGCGATCCAGCTCCGTGAAGGCTTCGCGGAGTTGCTGCTCGGTGTTCATCACTATCGGCCCGTACCAGGCCACTGGCTCCTCGAGCGGTTTGCCCGAAACCAGCAGGAAGCGGATGCCTTCTTCGCCGGCTTCGACTGTCACTTCATCGCCATTGTCGAACAAGATAAGAGAGCGATTGTCGGCTTTCACCGGCGCAGCGGCGATGGGCGCGCCCACTCCCTCGGTTTGCACGGGCTGCGGACCCGAAGCGTTCCCGAATTTCCCCGATCCGGCGAATACGTATGCGAACGCGTGGCGCGTCGTCTCTACCGGCAGCGTCTTGCGCTTGCGCGGGGAAACGGAAATATCCAGGTAGACCGGCTCGGCGGCGACCCCATCCACCGGGCCTTTGACGCCCCAAAACTCCCCGCACACGATGCGCGCCTGAGTTCCATCGTCGTCGGTGACCACGGGAATATCGGGCCCCTTTACCTCCTGATAGCGCGGCGCCATCATCTTCAGCGAGGCCGGAAGATTGGCCCACAATTGAAAGCCGTGCATCCTGCCGGCAGGATCGCCCTTGGGCATTTCTTGGTGAACGATCCCGCGCCCCGCGGTCATCCACTGAATATCGCCTGGCGAGATGACGCCCTTGTTGCCGATGCTGTCGCCGTGCTCCACGGTTCCCGCGAGTACATAGGTGATTGTTTCGATGCCGCGATGCGGATGCCACGGAAAGCCAAGCAGGTATTCCTCGGGAACGTCATTGCGAAAATCGTCCAGCAGAAGGAAGGGATCGAAATCCGAGGGGCTGTTGCCATTGCCGAACGCGCGCCGCAGATGCACGCCCGCGCCCTCAAGCGTCGGTTTGGAGTGAACGAGACGTCTTACAGGTCGGAGAGACATGATACTTTCATCTTGCCATCAACAAATTCTCCGCAAACGGCCATTCCCGGTCGATCCATTGCGCGATGCAGGCGAACCCCGCCGTTTCAGCCTTTTTTCGCACCTCTTGTGGCGTGTATTTGTGGCTGTTTTCGGTCCAGATGGTTTCTCCTTCCTCGAAATGCACGGCCAGCCGTGCCTGGGGGATCTCCACCGTTTGTGCGCGCGTGGAGCGCAGATGCATCTCGACGCTGCGCGTTTCCTGGTTGAAGCGCGCCACATGATCAAAATGCGCCAAAACGAAGTTGCCGTCCAGCTCGCGATTGATGCGCGCCAGCAGATTCAAGTTGAACGCGGCGGTCACCCCCAATGGATCGTCGTAAGCCTCCAAGAGCCGCCCCACCGGTTTTTCCAGATCGGCGGCCAGCAAAAGCCAATCTTCGTTTTCGAGGATCAGCCGGATTTCCTTGAGGAACGCCGCGTCGGCGGGCGGGCTGAAATTTCCGATGGTGCTTCCCAGGAACAGCACCAGAATGCGCTGGCCCTCCTTGCGGCGCGCGGCGACTTCCAAAAGTCCATCGAGATATTCCCGCTCCAGTCCGACGATGCCCACCGAATCGATATCGCCCAACTCCCGCTGGCAGACGCGCAGAGCGGAGGGCGAGATTTCAATGGGGAAATAGTAGGTGTGGCGGCGGCGCGAAAGAGCTTCCAGGATCCATCGCGTTTTCGAGCCGCTGCCGCTGCCCAATTCGCACAAGATCACGTCTTCCGGAATGCATTCGACGATCTCTTGCGCGTGCGCTCGCAGCAACCGCTCGTCGGCGCGCGTCAGGCCGTATTCCAGAAGCTCGCTGATCACTTCGAATAGCTTCGATCCCAGCGCGTCGTAGAGGTACTTGGAAGGGAGCTCTTTCTGGAGCACCTTGGTCAAACCGGCGCGTACATCGGCGGCAAAATCGCTTATCGCATCGGCGACGACGGCGTTTGTTAGCATGTGTTCCCCCAGGGGCTTAAAGCCCAGCCTCTCTATATCGCTGTCCGGCACGACTGAAGTCGTGCCCTGATACGGATCTGGCCCAATGCAGTCCCAAAATGTAGAAGCTCCAGAGCGAGGCTAAAGCCTGCCCTTTTTTATTAGGGCGGCTAAAGCCCACCCTCCGCGGCGCAGCGGAATCCCGCGTAGACGTATTGATAGTGCGGCTGAAACCAGTTCCGGAAGGAGCGGCGCAACATACACGCTTCGGTCCGCGTCGAGCCCCCCTTCAAAACGTAGTGCAAGCCATCGAAAAAGTTGGCCGAATATCCCGGATAGAAAGAAAACGGCTCAAAGCCGGAGAACGGCTCGAACCGGCTCGCCGTCCATTCCCATCCGTTCGCCAACATTCCTTCCACCCCGAATGCGCTTCGACTCTCGGAAAATGCATTCACCGGACCGGGATCCCAGCGTTCCAGATCGAAATAGCCGCGGAGCGGCGCGGGCGCTTCTTCACCCCACGGATAATCGCGCTCGGCGCCCGACGACGTGCCATAGGCGGCCCGATGCCATTCCGCCTCGGTCGGAAGCCTTTTGCCGGACCAGGAGGCATAGGCGCTCGCTTCGGCGTGGCTGACATAGACCGGCCAGTGGAGCGGCAAGGGGATCTCCTCGAACATCGTGCGGAGAAACCACTCCCCTGCCTGACGCCGCCAGAACGCAGGATGTTCGATCCCCTGCCGCTGGATCCAATTCCATCCGGCTTCACTCCACACGCCGCGCTCGCGGTATCCGCCGGCGCGAACAAACTCCAGAAATTGGCCGTTGGAAATCTTGTGCCGATCTATCGCGAAAGCAGGCGTATCCGCCACCTGAGATTCGAATTCGTTGTCCCAGCCGAAGCTTCCCGAGGAACGAACGCTCCCGAGCGTCGCACTCCCTTGCGGAATTTCTACAACACCGCTTTGAGGCGCAGGCACCGCCGGAACCTCCGCCTGAGCTTGCCTGGCTTTTCGATCCAGCGGCAGTTGATGCAGCATGTAGGCCAGAGTCTCGACGTGCATCAGGCGATGCTCGATGGCGACGTTCATCAGAACATCGCTGGTTCCTCCGTTCGTTGACGCGCACAACGCATTCGCTGTGCGCTTACCGTTCATCGCCAGTTCCAAACCCCGGCGCACACGCCGCGAGTAATCTTGCACCTGCGGCTGGCTGGGCCAATCGCCAAGCTGATCCGAAGGCAGGCCGCCATCGACCGGATCGATGCCGAAAGCGAACAGCCGGTCGAGGGAAGCGTCCAACGTTTTCAATCCCAGCCCCTCTTGCAGCAAATTCCAATCGAACGCCTCCAAGTGGCCGACATAAAAGATAATCCGATGCCGCTCCGGGATGGGGCGGTCGTACAACGCATCGGGACGCACCATGGCGAACAACTGGTCCGATTGCGCCCGCGCCCGCATCCACCGCTCTCGAAGAGAGGGGTTCATGTTAAACCGGCTTCAACTCCCCCAGCATCGTGGGAATCAATTCCGACACGGTGGGATGGATGTGCATCGCGCGTTGAATCACGGTGTAGGGTTTTCGGGCGTACATCACATCCAGGATTGAATGAATCGCCTCGTCGCCTCCGGTTCCCAAAATCGCCGCGCCCAGGATTTCGCGGCTTTCGGCGTCCACTACGATTTTCATGAATCCCTGGCTCTCGCCTTTTTCCACCGCGCGACCCACTTGGGTCATCGCACGCTGGCCGAGCAACAGTTTTCGCCCCGTCTTCCGAGCATCGCTCAGCGTCATTCCGGCTCGCCCCAACGGCGGATCGATGTACAGGTTGTAAGCGAGAATGCGGTCGCTGACGCGGCGGGGGTCGTCGTCCAAAAGATTCGCCGCGGCGATCTCAAAATCGTTATACGAAGTGTGGGTGAACCCTCCCTTTCCATTGCAATCTCCCAACGCCCAGATGCCGGAGACGCTGGTGCGAAGCTGATCGTCCACCCGAATGTATCCCCGTTCGTCGGTTTCGACTCCGGCTTTGGCGAGGTCCAAATCGTCCGTGTTGGGCCGCCGCCCGGCCGCCACTAGAAAATGAGATGCGCGAAGTTGCAATTCGTTGCCGTCCGTTTCCAGGTTTAGAACGATATCCTCCCCGCTGCGGTTCGCGCGGGTGCACTTGGTATTCAGCCGGATGTCGATTCCTTCGGTCTTAAGAATCTCCCGGATAGCATCGGAAATGTCTTCGTCCTCGTGCTGCACGAGGCGCGGAGAATGTTCCAGAATTGTGACCTCGCTGCCGAAGCGGCGGAACATCTGCCCGAACTCCAATCCCACGTAACTGCCGCCGAGAATCGCCAGATGGCGCGGCAGAAAGTCGACTTCCATCATGGAGCTGTTGTTCAGATACTTGATCGTTTCCAATCCCGGAATGGGCGGGACCACCGCGCGGGCGCCCACGTTTATAAAGATGCGCTCAGCCGTGAGAAGTTGCTGCTCCACGCGCACCTCGCGCGGCGATTCGAAACGCGCGTGCCCTTTGTAAACCGCGCAATTCGCCATCTTTTCGAGGCCGTTTTGCACGCTCGCGCTGGATTCACCCGAGATTTGATCCTTCCGCGCCTTGACTTGTTTCATGTTTACGGTTACAGCGCCCGGGATCTGGACGCCGAAATCGGAGCCGCGCCGCGCCAGGTGCGCGGCATAAGCGCTGGCGACCATGGTTTTTGTGGGAATGCAGCCGGTGTTGACGCAAGTGCCTCCAAACAGGCCCCGCTCAATCACCGCGACTTTCATTCCGGCCGCGGTCAAACGCCGCGCTAGCGGGGGTCCCGCTTGCCCGGTGCCGATGATGATGGCGTCGAAAGCCGCTCCTGATCCCAAGGAGAGCTCCGCTTAGGGGATCACCGCGAAACAGTAGTAGAGGCCCGCCCCGCCGGTGCTGACTAGATTCTCCTGACTGCATCCGCGGCTGGGATGCGCCGAATTCCACGACGTGTTCCCTCCGCCCGTGCGGTCGAAGTGGCCGAGCTGCGCCGTTCCGTCGCTGCTGCTGGTCCAGTTCTTGCAGGTGTGGTCCATCCCGTCGGTGTAAGCGCGGCCGTCCGGTTGCGAGCCCGTCAGCATGTCGTGCTGATTGGGAGTGTCGCCGAATCCCTTAATGGTGTCGCCTTTCTCGGTAAAAGCGCTTGCCTTGGAGATATTGTTGCCGAGCCGAGCCGCTTCGATCGTGTCGCCCTGCAGATCGGCGCCGCTGCGCGCAATCATCTGGCCCTTCTGGTTGTACCACGGGCCTTGACCGATGCGGTCGCGCGCGTTCACCGCGGGTTGCCCGTTGGCCGCCTGAATGCTCAGATAGGCATGCCAGGTGCGATTGCCCGCTCCCACCGCTTGCGCCAGCATTTGACAATGCTGATCCGCGCCCGCGAGGCCGCCCAGATCGGCGCCCTTACCGAGTCCCACGCTGGTGACGAAGAAGCTCATCGGCTGCGGCGGGGCATTTTCTTGCTTGGCCCGAGGCTCTTGCTTGGCCTGGGGCTCTTGCTTGGCTTGGGGATTTTGCGCCAGAACTGCGCCGGCGCACCCTAGGAAAACCGAGAACAGGGATTTCATGGGGTCTCTCCTGTAGGGCAAGGGTATCACAGTCGGGTTCCCCAAACGCCGGCGATTTGCATACTGGTCTTATGCGCCCCGCGGTCTTTATTGGTGTGTTGCCGGCGGTGTCAATTCGCGCGACGGCGGGGCCCTCCGCGAGTGCTGAACCCCTCCGCTGCCTGCCCCCGCGCCGGGCGGCACCGGCGTGGCTTTCCCGTTCTCACAGAGGTGAAGTCTCGAGAAAGAACCTTTGCGGTGCAAGGTGACGTGTCTGGAGGCCCTATAACGCATCGCCGCCCCTTCGGGTGTGTTATACCATCCCTCAAATGTTGCCCCCGCATCAGTTTTTCCGTATGTTGGAGGTATGGAAGTTCATTTCTCGCCCGACATCGAAACGCAGCTTCGGCAGGTTGCGCTTGCCAATGGCAAGGACGCCGAGCAACTCGTGAAAGATACCGTTGCCCGTATGCTGGAGAGTCAGGCCCGCTTTGTTGCCGGGGTTGAGAGGGGAATTGCAGCAGCCGAACGCGGTGAACTGATCGACCATGAGGACGTGGTGAAGCGCATCAACCGGCTGGTTGAACCGTGAGGCGTATTCGGTGGACGGCCGAAGCCGCCGACCAACCTGAGGCCGCTGTTAAGTACATTCAGCAGGATAATCCTGACGCCGCAAATCGTGCACAATGAGGACATGCGCCAGGTGTTGATCTATCGCGGGGAAGACGGGCTCTGGGTGGCGGAATGCCCCAGCTTGTCCGGTTGCGTAAGCCAGGGGGAGACGCAAGAATCCGCGCTCGCGAATATCAAGGAAGCCATCGACGCTTACGTGGGAGCCCTTGAGGCCGACGACCTGCCAGTCCCCGAAGAACACTTTGACGCACGCCTCGTTACAGTGTGAGCCACCTTCCCGTTGTCTCCGGAGGTGCCTGCGTGCGGGCCGTGGAGCGGGCCGGGCTTCCGTATCGTCCGGCAGGGGGGGAGCCATATCGTCTTGCGGCGTGAGGAGCCGTTCTGTCAGTTAGTCGTTCCGGACCACAAGATGCTGGACCGCGGCACCCTGCGCGCAATTCTTCGTTCCGCGGGGCTCACTCCCGAACGCTTTCGCGATTTACTCTGATCGCCGCCGAGGCGAATCAGAAGGGGCTCTGACACCGCCCGCAGCCAGACAAATTAGAGGTTCCGTGTCTCTAAAGTCTCCCGCAAAACGAGGACGTCCGCCAGGGAAGGCGCGCCGCTCTGCACGCTGTTCTGTACGGGGCGCATTTCATAGAATGTACTGTGCGGGGACCGTAGCCGCAATGGCGTGGAGGATGAAACCCGAATGACGCTTATGAAGATTTCGGCCGCTGCAGCAGTTGCCCTGGCAGCAGGCGCGCTCACTATATTCGCGCAGTGGCCCGACTATGCCACGCCCGGCCCGAGGACCAAGGGTGGCAAAACCGACTTCGCGGGCCCGGCGCCCCGGACGGCCGATGGCAAACCGGACTTCTCCGGTTTGTGGGAGCCCGCGCACGGTGCGGTGGGCCGCGGCCAGATCAATTTCAACGAAACGGCGCCCTTGCCATTCGCGATCCCCGCATCTCCGGACGATCCTCCGGTTGCCCAGTTCTTCAATATCGGCGGGGGATTTAAAGATGGACTGCCTTTCACCCCCTGGGCCGCGCAATTGCGGGCACAGAGAAAGGGCGACAACAACAAGGACAATCCCGACGCACGGTGCATGCCGCTAGGTCTGACACAGCTCCACATGCATCCCCAACCGCGAAAGATCGTGCAGACGCAGCGTGAAATCGTGGTCCTCTATGAGGCGAACGGGAATACGCGCCAGATCCTCACGGACGGACGGCGTCTGCCGAATAACGATCCCACGCCCTGGTTTTATGGGTATTCGGTGGGTCACTGGGACGGCGACACGCTGGTCGTAGAAACGACCGGATTCCGTGACGACGTTTGGCTGGACGTGGAGGGGAGCCCCTTGACCCAGTCCGGCAAGATGACCGAGCGCTGGCGCCGCGTGAAGTTCGGCCTGATGCAGATCGACATCACGATCGAAGATCCCAAAGCCTACACGAAGCCGTTCACCGTTCGAGTGAACCATCAACTCATGCCGGACACCGAACTGATGGAGTTCGTTTGCGAAGAACGAGACGCCGTGCACTACGTCGGGAAGGAAGAGAAGAAGTAGGTTTAATCATCGACGGCTCCAAATGGCCGCCGATAATAGCGACATCCGCCACACCATCGCTTAATTCGTCCCGCCGAGGGACCTACCATAAGAACCCCGGGGCGCGCGACAGGAGCTGAAACGGACGGGCAGCCGGTCAGGTATTTTCCACGGGCGGTTGTTTCGTCTGAGTGCCATCCACGTTCCACACCACGTCGACGATGCCACCTGAAAATTCGGGTATGCGCCAGGTGATGATGCCATCGTCTGTCGATTCCGAGATGGGGATGCGGTTGGACGCTATGCGCTGCTCAAGGCGGTTGCGGCATTCGCCGTCGTCGCGCGGCTCGACGAAGAGCTGAGGATCGATGATCGCGAAACCCGCGGCTACATATGGCGAAAGATCGAGTATTAAAGTGTACTGAGTAGCCCGGAAGTTATTTCCGGTGTGAAAGTGAATGTCCCGGCCGTTCGCGGAGAAGCCGTTCCAAATGTCTATGGCTTGCGAGTGGCATTTATTCGCTCTGGGGGTGAAGCGGTATGTAGTGACGGAGCCGGTCTCGGCGAAGCCGCTTTTTTCATCGGGTCGAGCTTCGTTCGGCGGTATGAGTTCGCCGGGTTTTCTAGGTTGCATGTCCACGGAAGCCCTCAGGTAACCTCTGCGATTCGTTTGGTAGTTGAATACGAAGAGATCCAGGCAATGATTGCGGTCCGAAAAACACACCACACGTTCTAACCGGGCGAAGTTATCCGACTGCTCCGTGAACGTCTCACCGGACCGCTGTGCCACGTATGTCTGTTTGTCGCCAAAGAGGGGCTCGACCCGGAGCGTGGTGAGGTATGATTTGATCGCATAAACATGCTTGTGGCCTTCGGGCTCAAGTAAGCGCTCAGCGATACGAGAATAACGTTCATCACCTCGATCGTCAGGGACAATGATTGTGGAGTGATCACCCTTAAGGGAATAAGAGAGATCGAAAGAAGCTTCGGCGGATACGGAGGGAACAACATTATCCTCGCTGGAGGAGAAGGAGACGATAGGCACGAGGGCGGTGCGGTCGCTCCAAGCAGTCGCATTCATGACCTGCTCTTCGATGGCGCGGCGGACCTCGGCGGATCGTTCGTCGAGGGGCCGCAGCCGGGCCTCCTGCGGATTCGGTACGAGGCGGAAAAGCATCTGCCGCAACCCGTAAAAGAGATTCGATCCGAGCGTGGGCGTGCCGATCAGGATTGCCTGACGTAGATTCCGGAGTTTCTGGCCTTCCCCGGCTTCCAATCTGCGAAAGAGCCATTCCTGGATAATAAGTCCGCCTTGACTATGGCCCACAAGCTGAAGTTCTCGATCGGAGGAGAAATCGAAACGATCGCCAATGAAACCGTCAAGATCCTTGGCAATCCCCCTATAGTTGGGGACGCGGCGTTTAATATTCAGAAATCCCAGCAGGTGTTTGGATTCGTACGGGAAGCACGCTAGTTCGAAACCACGCATCGCGGGATCGTTTGAAAGCAGGTTACAGAGCTTGTCCCAGCAGTGCCAGTCGCTATGGATGCCGTGGACGAACACGGCGAGCGTTCTTGGTTTGCCGGTGCCCTCGGTCATAAACACCCGTTTTGCCACATTTCAGCACTCACGGTCAATCCTCTGGCCTCGCCACATGGCGGCGACGCCCCAGCACGCTCCTTTTGGGATCGCACGGGGATATCAGAAACGCGACAGAGCGCGTGGAGTAGCCGGTCCCGCGTGAAAGCAAAGTATCGTGTAGACTTGGCGGTCAGGGAGATTTTCATGAAAAGCTTATTAACCATCCTGCTGTTCGTGCCGGCGGTCGCCGGTGCGCAGATTCTGGTTGCCGGAGAGGGTCCCGTGGTCTACGGGCACCACCATCTGAACACCACGCACATGGACGCGCAGAAGAAGTTCTATGTCGACACGCTCGGCGGCAGCTTGGCTAAGATCGGTTCCGGCGACCGGCAGCAGGAGATCGTCAAGTTCCCGAATGTTCTGATCTTTTTCCGTCCGATGCAGGCGCCGACGGGCGGCTCGATCGGCACGACGGTGAACCACATTGGCTTTTCCGTTCCCGACCTCCGGCCGCTGGTGGCGAAGATCAAGGCGAACGGATTCAAAATGATCACCGCCGATTCGGTCGCCGCGAACGTGAAGGTGACCGACGACATCGCGGCCGCCAGCCCGACGACAAACCTCGCGTTTGCGCTCGGTCCGGAGGATGTCAAAGTAGAGTTTGTCGAAGTCAAATCGCAGAAGGCCCCGATTCAGCTTCACCACATCCACTTCTTCGGGCAGATGAACACCGAGATGCAGGCGTGGTACGCAAAGACGTTCGGCGCGACGATCCTTGCGGCCAATCCGGGGTCCGCTTTCGTGCAGGATCAACTGCCCGGCGTGTTCCTGAACTTTACGCCGTCTCCTACGCCGACCGTCGGCACGACCGGCCGAGCGATCGACCACATCGGCTTCGAGATCAAAAACCTCGAGGCGTTCACAAAGAACCTCGAAGCCCAGGGCATCAAACTGGATCGTCCCTACACCAAGGTGCCCGAGCTGGGCATCGCGATCGCGTTTATCAAAGATCCCTGGGGAACGAATATCGAAATGACGGAAGGACTCGTCAACATCAAATGAGAACAGCCATTCTCACTGTGGCGGCGCTTTTGTCAGGTGCAGCATCCCCTGCTGTCGCACAGCTCGTGAGTCATGCGGACGCACCAGTCCGCATCGGCCACTATCACCTTAACGTCACGAGCGTGGAAGCCCATAAGAAGTTTTGGGCCGGCACGCTGGGTGGCAGAGCCATGAAGTTCGGCGACATCGATGTCATCGAGTTTCCCGATGCGTTCATCTTCCTGCGCGTACAGAAGCCGACCGGCCCGACCCGCGGCACCGCCTTCGATCACATCGGCTTCGCAGTGCCCAACGTGCCGGCGATGGCGACTAGGCTGGCGGGCGCGGGCTATCAGGAGACCACCGGGCGGGAGCCGAAGCCGGGTGAGGCGCCGCCCGCGGCATCGGGCACCTCGGCGGTGTATGGACGCTTTGCGTATTTTCTCGGCCCTGATGGGGCGAAAATCGAGCTCGTTACCAGCGATCAAAAAGACGCGCCGCCTATCGTGGCGCACCATATCCATTTCATCAACAAGCAGTATGTCGAGATGCAGCAGTGGTATATGAAGGCCTTCAATGCGACCTTGCGTCCGGGACAGACCGACTTCTTCATTGGCGCCGACCTTCCGGGCGTCGGATACAGCCTCAACTTTTTCCGGTGGGAAGGCGATCAGTCCATCACTCACGTCCCTACCGCCGGCCGGGTTGTAGATCACGTGGGATTTGAAGTGAAGAACCTGGAGGCGTTCTGCAAGGAGCTCGAAGCGAAGGGCATCAAGCCTGTTCGGCCTTACCAGAAAAGAGACCCAGCCATGAACAACATTGCCACTGCGATGATCGTCGACCCCTGGGGAGTCTCAATCGAGCTGACCGAGGGCCTGGACAAGATCAAGTGACTTCGGGTATAGCGCCTTTGCGAGAGAGAAAAAGAATTTCACGCAAAGACGCAAAGAAATCTTACAACCCGTTTATCGAGGTTCGTACCAACAGCTTGCTGACCCGCACGGCTGCAACGTAGACGAATGCCTCCGAGCCGCGACTGCCAGGCAGCGGTTGTGACGAACTTCCGTTAATCAGGACGACATTGAAATTGTTCAATAATTCCAGCCTGCGTCCGGGCTACTAACAGGAAGCCGGACAATTTCCGCCTACCGGACGGGCTCGCGTATACTGGTATAAATCTTCGGACCGGCAAACCGGACATTTTGCGAGCGATGAAGATACTTCTCTACAATCCCGATAACGGCGTTTCCCGCAATTCCATGCCGCACCTTTGGATGTTCCTGCTGAAATCCATCACGCCGCCGGAACATGAAGTGCTGCTCCAGGACGAAAACGCGAGGCCTATGACTGATGGCGAGCTGGTGGGGTTCGCCAAGGAACAAGACGTGGGCTTGGTCGGCATTGGCGCGATGACACGCATGATTGCGCGGGCTTATCGCGCCGCCGATGCGCTGCGGGCGGCCGGAATTCCCGTGGTGATGGGCGGTCCTCACGTGACCGAACTGCCCGATGAGGCGCTCGGAAGAAGTGGCGGACCTCGCCATGCTGACGCGGTCGCGCTGGGCGAAGCGGACGAGACGTGGCCGCGAATAGTGGAGGATGCCGCGAACGGCCGCCTGAAAGACATCTACGCGCCTGTCGACGTTTTTGGCCAGGGAAAGAAGCCCGATCTAAGCACTTATCCCAAGATTCCATGGGAGTCGATGGATCTCGAGCAGTTCAACCTGGTGCCGCGCTTTCTGCGTCGGGTGCTTGGAAAGCTTCACACCCAAAGTTTTTACGTGTTTCCCATCGAATCCGGACGCGGCTGTCCTTACGGCTGTGAGTTTTGCACCGTGACCGGTTTCTTTGGAGATTCCATACGCTTCCGCACCAACGAGAGCGTCGTCGATGAGATGCTTCGGTTAAAGGCGCGCGCCAAGAAAGAAAAGGGGAAAATTGCCGTTTTCTTCGTCGATGACAATTTCGCGATTAATGTGAAGCGGACAAAGTCGCTGCTGAGAGACATTATCGCGGCGAAGGCACAGATCAACTGGGTAGCCCAGATCAGCGCGAACCTGCTCCGCGACGAGGAACTCGTCGACCTGATCGCGGAATCGGGCGGCAGATGGGTGTTCATCGGCATGGAATCGCTTGACCCGGTGAACCTGAAGGAAGTCAATAAAAGCTTCAACAAGCCTGGCGAATACGCCGCCGTATTGGATCGGCTGGCTAAGCGCAATGTGTACGCGATCACTTCATTTATCTTCGGTCTCGATAACGACACGCCTGGCGTGGCGGCGCGAACGCTCGCCCAGATCCGCGAGTGGCCGCCTGGATTGCCGGTATTCGGCCAGCTCACTCCGTTGCCTGCCACCCCTCTCTATAACCGGCTGTTGAAGGATGGCCGCCTAACGCGCCCCACGCACTGGCTCGATTATGCGCCGTTCGAAATGGCGCATACGCCGTTGAAGATGACCGTGGCGGCGGTGCATCAGGAGATCGAGTACGCGTGGACCAATACTTATACTCCCGAAAACACCTGGAGCGCAATGAGAAAGATCGCTGAGGCGCCAGCGGCTTATCGAATCTGCCATCTCATTATGCGACTCGGCTTCCGCGGCATCTACTTTCCAAAGAAGGGTTCCGGCACCTGGTTCAAGGTTCTACTGGAAAACCGGCGGGTAATTTCGCGCATCGTGGTGGATTGTCTTTCGAACTGGAAGGGCTCGGGTATAGAAGTGTGAATTTTCGGCGACCCTGCATGAACATTTCAGGGCATACCTCAATACTGTCGCCGCCTAAACGATGTAAAATGAGTGCTGCCGGTTTCCGCTGACCGGAAGGGATGGTGCGAAAATCAGTTCATGCGCGCGCACCTACAAGCCAGTCCTTCGCGCCTCCGGTGGGGAAGTGGGGCGATGCCGGCGCTTTGCATCCTGCTGATGGTGCAGTCATGCGCGGCGCAAACGACCCCTGTGTCCGGGACGATCCGCGGCACCGTCACGGATTCCTCCGAGTCGGCGGTCGAGGCCGCCATCGTCAACTTGCAGGCAGCCGGGTCCACCGCCCGACGCACCACGCTCACGGACCAGACGGGCGCCTTCCGCTTTTCCACCGTCGAGCCCGGCGCCTACGCCCTCACCATCACGGCCGTTGGTTTCACGGATCGGCAGCTCGATGTCTCCGTGGCCTCCGGGGAAAACCCGCCGCTTCCCCCGGTAGTCCTACAGATCGCACCCGCCATCAGCAATGTGGATGTGACTCTTCCGCCGCACGAGCTTGCTCTCCAGCAGGTGCACGATGAGGAGAGGCAGCGGTTGCTCGGCATCTTTCCGAACTTCTACGTCGCCTACGAACCGAATGCCGCGCCGTTGACCGCTGCCCAAAAATTTCACCTTGGCTTCCGAACCCTCATCGATCCGGAAGTCATCCTGGGCAACGCCATCGGCGCCGGAATCGACCAGTGGCACAACAACACCGACCGCCAATTCGGCCAGGGGATGGCAGGGTATGGCAGGCGCTTCGGCGTCGACTTTGCCGCCAGCGTCACCCACGTCCTGATCGGCCATACCCTCACCCAATCCGTGTTTCACCAGGATCCGCGCTATTTCTATAAAGGAACCGGCAGTTTCCGTTCGCGATTTCTCTACGCCATCGGGACCGCCTTCGTTGCCAAGGGCGACAACGGCCGCTGGCAGCCCGATTACTCCGATATCGTGGGCGGCCTCGCCGCGCGTGAGATCTTATCCCCCCTCCACTCCGCCACCTCCCGGCCGGGACTGCGTGCCTTTCATGGTTTTCTGCTGGGTTTCAGCGGCCGGGCATCGGAGCATCTCCTGCAGGAATTCATCTACCGCAGGCTGACGACGCATGTACCGAAAGGGCTGGCCCGGTCGCACCCCGTTCTCCGCGACGGTACGCCCGTCTCGCTGTTCTCCGTGGACGACCTGCGTTCCGCCACGCCGGAAACCGCGAGGCCTGTTACCTTTGTGCTTTCTAAAGACGTGGAGGCAAGTGGCGTCATCGCAGCCAAAGCCGGCTCCAAACTAGTGGGCGAGGTCACTTACTCGGCCGGGCAGTCTGGCGCTGTCGATTCCATACACCTGTCGGTGAAAAACGTACACCTCAAAATCGGTGAGACGGAGGTTCCGCTAAGAAGCACGCCGCAAAAAGCCGCCACCGGTGTCCTGGAATATTATTGGCTGGAAGACACCGGCCGCATCGCCCTAGTCCTGTATATCGCCCAGAATGTGACCGTCGCGCCGGCCCGGTAGCGCCGGACGAAGCTCCTCATCCGATCCACGACAGCGCGCTTCGCCGGTCAACGGTTGACGCCGGGGTTAACGCGATCGCTTAACGCGGCTGCACGATTATGTCGAACATCGCTGACTCGCCCTCCCTATGGCCTTGACGCGAGCCTCTCGCTGTTGATAGGCTTTTTTCCCGGTGTTCTTGATTGCACCGAAACGAAACACACGGGGAGGTTCCTATGTTGTGGCATCACTCTTTGTCGCGCGTTTGCGCGGCTGCATTGCTTTTCACCGGCCTGGGATGGGCACAGGGCTCAGGCCTCCAAAACTCCAACCTTTATTACGTCCAGACGATTCCAGTTCCCAACTGGACAGTCGGCGTATCCAATGTCGACCTGTTCGGATTTAATCCCGCGACCCGAACCCTTTACCTCGCCGATCGCACCAATCATGCGATCGACGTTATCGATGCCAAAATCAGCGCGGTCGTGGGATTCATTCCCATGGCTGCGAATTCCACGCCCAACCAGCCGCTGGTCATCCCCGATCTCCAGCAACTCGCCATCTCCGACGGAGTCAATTCCGTTTTCGTTTACGATCTGCTCGCGCCGGGTAATCCTCCCGACCAATACACCATGCCCAGCCCCACCCCGGACGGGATGGACTACGATCCCATCAACAGGACACTCTATGTGATCACCGACAACGCGCCGTACTATCTGGTCGGCATCAGTCTGCCCTACAAAAAGATCGTGAGCGAAACCAAACTGCCCGGCAGCGCCGACCTGATTCGGTTCAACTCCATCGACGGCAAGATCTACATCTCCGCCGAAGACGCCGACAACAAAAACGCGGGAGCCGGCGTTTACGTTTACGACCCCGTGGCGCAAGCCGTCACCGCCCAGTTCACCGTCGGTCCCGCTTGCCCAGGACACGGCATCGACATCGATCCGATCTCGAATGTTGCCATAGTGGGGTGCTTCGGTGGAACCTCCAATGGCGACATGGCGATCAACCTCCAAAACGGCAAGGTGATCAAATACTTCCCCGACGTTGGAGGCACGGATTCCGTGGTCTTTGATCCCGCCAACCGCCGCTTTTATGCGGGTGCCGGATTGAATTCCGCGAGCACCAGCGGTTGTCCCGGAACTCCTCCTAGCGCATTCGGCACACTCGTCCCCATCGTCGGAGTCTTCGACGCGATCGCGGGCCCCGGCATGGCCACGCTCGATGGAGTCGCCTGCACCGGTCGCGGCAACCACATCGCGGGCGTCGATCCTATCGACGCTCTCATTTACGTTCCTGTGTCGCAATACCCCGCCGATCCCAACAGCACCACCAGTGGCCAGGCGGGTATCGTTGTCTTCCGGGATGTCACGCCTCCGGCGCAATCCGCCTTTACCGCCGCTCACGTCGTGCTCGCCCCCGTCGGAAGCGGAAGCGTCTCGGGAACCGTCCACATGGTCCTTCAGGACCGCCGCATTTACGTCGACGCTTTCCCTACGGGCATTCAGGGTCAGGCGGCTTGGCTCACCATCCCTACCACCGTGGGAAATGAACTCACCCCCTGCGCGGTCAACGTAATGTCGGCGTCCGCCGTCTGCGGCGAGCAACTCATCGGCGATCCCCTCATTGGCGCGACCGTCACGCTGTCGGTGGATTACGCTGCCGTCGCCCGCGGGACCATCACTGCGGGAATGTAAGAAGCACTCGGGTGGGGCAGATCGTCGGGTTTTGTGGTCTGCCCCTCTGGCCCTGGCTCAAGGAATGCCGCGGCTGCTCGTCACGGCAGGCGATATGCCATGACCGTTTCGTTTGCAACGAGTACTACGTACTGTTTTCCGTTCTTTCCCAGATAGGTAATGGGATTAGCATACCCATTCGCCGGTAGCTTGGTCTCCCACAGCAGCTTGCCGCTCTTTGATTCATAGGCGTGGAAATACTGGTCGCTTGTCGCTCCAATGAACAACAACCCTCCCGCCGTAGCTACGGAGCCGCCGATGTTGTATGCTCCGGTGTCCTTAAATCCGAGAGCCTCCAAAGATTCAACTCGACCGAAAGGGATTCTCCACGCGACGTCGCCGGTGTTCACGTTAATCGCGAAGAGTTCGCCCCACGGGGGCGATTGACAAGGCCATCCGGTCGCTGGATTCACGATGTTGCCCGCATTTTTGCGAACGTAAGCGGGTTGGACGGACTCATCCACGGGCGCGCCTTTTGCATTTGACGGTCCCGGCGTGCGCGCCACCATGCGTGTGACCTCACCGCGGTCATGCGAATTGATGAAGAAGTAGCCCAACTTAGGATCGAAGCTGCCACCTCCCCAATTGAACCCGCCATCCGGCCCGGGAAACACCACGGTATTCGTCATGCGCACCGGAGCAAACGGGCCATCATTTTGGGCGCCTTTGAAAAGGTCCTCGCAATATTTTCGATGCTCCGGCGTGAATCCGGCAATTTCGTCCGGCTTCCATGTCATTCGCGCCAGTGGTGGAGGCTTTAGCGGAAAGGGCTGCGTGGGTGAGTACCACTCTCCAGGCACGTCACCTTTCGCAACGGGCCGCTCTTCCATGCCGTAGATCGCTTTGCCGTCGCGGCGATCGAGGATAAAGATCAGGCCGGTTTTGCCCGCCTGAACCAGCGCCGGAATCTTTTTGCCATCGCGAACGACATCCACCAGCGTAGGTTGTGGAGGGAGATCGGTATCCCAAAGATCGTGGTGCACGGTTTGGAAATACCATTTGAGTTTGCCCGTCGCGGCATCCAAGGCCACCAGCGTATTGGCGAACAGGTTTGCGCCCGGACGATCCCCGCCATAGCGATCGTCGCTGGCCGAGCCAAGCGTCATCAGCAAGGTTCCCGTTTGCATGTCAAGCGTGAAGGTGCTCCAGACATTCGCGCCCGAGCGGTCTTTCCAGCCCCCGCCATTGGAGCCGTTGTCGATCCAAGTTTCGTGACCGGTTTCGCCCGGCTGGGGAACGGTGTGAAAGTCCCATACCAGTTTTCCCGTGGATGCATCCCAGGCGCGCACGTCTCCCTTCCCGCCCAACGTCCCGTTGTCTTGTACATGGGAGCCCGTAATGACCAGGTTCTTATAAACCGCGGCAGTACCATTTAGCCCGTACATCGCATTGGGGTGGTCGTCCTTCATGCCCTTCCGCAGATCGAGTTCGCCTTCCTGGGCGAACCCCGGAACCGGCTTGCCGGTTTTAGCGTTCAGCGCTATCAGGAAACCATCATCCGTTCCGAAGAACAGGGTCGGCGGGCTGCTGCTGTTGCCGGGCCAATAAGCGATGCCCTTGGCCGGCCGTGCGCTCCGCTTATGCTCGAAGCTCCACAGCTTCTTACCCGTTTCGGGGTCTACCGCAACCACACTTTGAAATCGCGTCACGAAATACATCACGCCGTTGATCACCAGCGGCGTGGTGCGAGAATCGCGCCCATTGGCCGGGGGCACGTCGGCGGCCGGCTTGGTGTCATAAGTCCAGGCCTGAACGAGTTTGGAGACGTTGCCGGTGTTAATTTGCGTCAGAGGAGAATACCGTGTTGACCCGGCATCGTGCGCATATACCGGCCAGTCCGTTTGTCCCGATGCGAGTTGGACCACAAGTAATCCGGCGCAAAGCGGGATCGCATGGAAGGCTGTTTTATCTGGTCGCTGCGACATCAATAGGCGGTTCATAGTCGAAAGAATATCACCAAACGGTATCATTGTGAGGGTTGCAGTCTTGAATGCCAAAATAACAAGTGATGAAGCCGATTTTTGTTTGGCTCGCCGCCGCCGTGATCATACCTGACCTTGCCCACCTGAAACAGATGAGCGCTCGTTTCGCGCCCGTCCCGGTGAAGTACGACTCCTCAACTCTCTCCTCGCGAGACCGCCAGGCGTTGCCCAAGCTGATGGAGGCCGCCCGTCTGCTCAATCTTGTATTCATGGACCAGATCTGGAGCGGCAATCGCGCGCTTTACGCGAAACTCCAGCAAGATGCCACGCCGCTTGGGAAGGAGCGCCTGCATTACTTTTGGCTGAATAAAGGGCCGTGGTCCAGCCTGGACGACAATAGCGCGTTCTTGCCCCCCGTGCCCGAACGAAAGCCGCCCGGGGGCACGTTTTATCCGCAGGACATGACTCGCGAAGAGTTTGAGGCCTGGGACAAATCGCTGCCGCCGGCAGCGCGCGAACAGGCGGAGAGCTTTTTCACGGTGATCCGGCGCATCGCGAACCGGCAATTAGTTCCCGTTCCTTACAGTAAGGAGTATGCGGCGGACCTGAAGAAAGCGGCGGACTTGCTACGGGAGGCCTCGGCGCTGACGGACAACGCCTCTCTCAAGAAATTTCTCGCGTTGCGCGCCGACGCGTTCCTCTCAAACGATTACTATGCGAGCGACCTTGCATGGATGGACCTCGATGCACCGCTAGACATCACCATCGGCCCTTATGAGACTTACAACGACGAGCTCTTCGGCTACAAAGCGGCGTTTGAGGCGTACATCACCATTCGCGACGATCGGGAGACAGAACGGCTCAAGACCTTCGCCGGACATTTGCAGGAAGTGGAAAACAACTTGCCGATCGATCCCCAATATCGCAACCCGAAGCTCGGCGCTGCCTCGCCGATTCGCGTGGTGAACGAAGTCCTCGCCACGGGCGACGGCGCGCACGGAGTGCGCACGGCTGCCTTCAACCTGCCCAACGACGATCATGTAGTGCAGCAAAAAGGCAGCAAGCGCGTCATGCTGAAGAATATCCAGGAGGCCAAGTTTGAAACTACTCTGGAACCTATCGCGGCGCGCGTGCTTCCCAAATCCGCGCAGGCCGATCTGAACTTCGACTCGTTCTTCGAGCACATTTTGGCGCACGAGCTGAGCCATGGCATTGGCCCGCATCAAATCCAGATTGCGGGCCGGAACACGACGCCGCGGCAAGAGTTGAAAGATCTCTACAGCCCCATCGAGGAGGCCAAAGCGGATGTTACCGGCTTGTTCATGCTCCAATACCTGTTCAACCACGGCCTGCCACATGGTCCCAATGCGGAACGCCAACTTTGCACGACGTTCCTCGCTTCATCCTTCCGCAGTCTGCGGTTTGGCCTGTCGGAGGCACATGGCAAAGGCATGGCGGTTCAAATGAATTATTTGATCGACAAAGGTGCGTTCGTGGTGAACGGGGACGGCTCATTTAGCGTCGATCCTGCCAAAATGCCGGGAGGCGTACGCGATCTCACACACGATTTGCTGACCCTTGAGGCGAAAGGCGATTATGCCGGTGCAAAAAAAATGCTCGATACGCTCGGGGTGTTGCGCCCATCCGTTCAGCGGGCAATCGACCGTCTGAAAGACATTCCCACGGACATTGATCCGGTGAATGAGTGAGCGGAGCATCCCCTACACCCGCAGTGTAGGCGCGACGAATTGGCCAACCACTTCCGAGCCGCGCTTAATTCGGCGTCAGACGCTCCACGCGGTCGATAAAAAGCACGTCCACCGGCCCTTTAGCTGGCGCGAGCTTGAGGCCAAGCTGCTCCCGTAACGCGGTGAAGAGCTCGGGACCAATTGGGATCGATTGGCGGAATACCAGGCGGCGGCGCAGTTGTCGGCAGCCTCTCGGGCGTCCACGCGAGGTTGAAATCGAACCTTCCGGTCAGACCGGTCTTGTCGATGACGAGCCGTTCCACAGGGGTGGACAGATTTGTGGCGAGTTGCTGCATCGTCACCGCGCCGGCGATAGTACGGGCAGGGCCGCCCATCAAACCACAAGGCGGAGGTTCGAGTGGTTGCCGTGGAGGCGGCGCAACGCCAGCTCGACGCGCCGCAAAGAGCGCCTCGCAGTCGACGTCGGACTTGTGCAGTCCCGGTCCGAGTCTGCCGTCCGCCGTCGCGACTACGAGCTCGTAGATCGGCATCTCGTGCGTCTCGCGGTGCGTCACCAGTTTGAATCGCTCTTCGAGAAGCGCACGCAGCATCAGAAGCATGTCCCTGGGCGGACCGCCAGGCGCAAATTGAAATTCCACGCTCGCCTTCGCTTCGATGTCGTAACGTTCGGAATCGATCCAATCCGGACCACCGAGAATGCGGGAGTGGACCAACAACCGCGAGTCAAACATCGCAAACGCCGCGGCGATCAGGTCCCTCAACGGCTGGTTCGTCACCACCATGCGACCACCTGGCCGCGCTCCCATCGATGTACGGGCGTCGCCCGACGTGTTCTGCTTGATCGATGCAACCTCGAAGCTCGGCAGGCGTTCAGGCGCCGGAGCCTGCGCGAGGATTGGTGTCGAGCTGGTCGCGCTGATGGCTAACGTGGTCACGTTTATGACTCCCGACAGGAAGCACAAATGAACGCGTTTCATAGACACCTCTTTTCGTTCAACGGTAGCCGAAGATAGGTGGGAACGTGACAACCACCAGCGCCGCCCATACGGAATACACGGGCAGATAGGCGATCTGCCATCTCTCCAGAATGGCAAACGAACTGCGGTGACGCAGGAAGCGCGCATAGAGCCACGCAGTCCACACCAGGTTGACCAGCAGAATGAGATTCTCGCCAAGAGCCGCGACTCGGTTGGGCGTGAAGCCGAACTCAGAGATGCGGGCGGCGATCGCCCAGAGCGCAACCGCATCGACCACAAACGCGCTAGCCACGAGTAAGAGCTGTAGACCGTCGAACGCATCAGGGGGCGCTTGCGGATCGCGCGCGGACGCGGCGTAGAGCACCAGTCCGACGACGACCGCAAGTAGCAAGTCGAAGCCGATCAGGACCTCCCGCTTGACGTTGATCGGATTGCGGGTCCACGCCATCGTGGCCAGAAACACAAGGAGCAACAAGGTGAACAACGGGGTGAACAGTTTGGTCAGCACCGGCGCCATGTTCTCGATGACGCTTTGTTTCGCTTCCACCAGCCAGGACCCGATGATGACGGCTCCTGTTGCCCCGCACGGGATCAGCCAGCCCGCGACGAACCAGTCGGGGTTCATGTCGATGGCGCCGAACATCATGAACGTAAAAAGGGTGACGACGATCCCGCCGAGCGCGATGAGCACGTAATAGATTGCCAACTCGCCCGAGAATCGGACGAAGTTCATGCGCCCGCTCTCAGCGGACCAGCGGCCTCGAATGTACGCGAAGCCCACGGCCATCCACAGGGCGATGGGAAGGTGTAAAGCCGTCAGCTTCTCAGTGTCACTGCCCTTCAGGAAGGGGAAAACATTCGCGAATACAGCCCCCGCCACGAAAGGCAACGAAAGCCACAAGCCGTTGATAACCTTCGAGCCACCCTTCCACAAGAAGTAAATCGCCAGCAGCGGAAAGACGAACAGACTGGCGTTTCTGGCATAGAACAGGGGCGGCCCTTCGTTGGGGCTGATCGGATGACCGAATAGTGCAGGCACCTTGATGGCCAGCGCGGCGGCGGCGGCCAGGATCAGCGCAACAAGGAACTCGGTGCGCCCAGGTTTGGCGGGCTGTTCTGCGTCCGACGCCATGACCAATTGCTTCCACAGCCGCTCGGAGTGCGCGCGGGCGAACTCGCGTGACAGCGCATCGAGGTTGCCTAAACGCTTGACGGCAACCAGGAAGGCTTCGTCCGCTGTCAGGCCGCCCTCGGCGAGCGTGCGCAGTTCGTCGCGCAGGTGTCCTTCGAGCTCCTCGACGTCGGAACCATGTAGCGGCTTACGGTGACTGACGTACGTCCGCCACTGCGCGATGTGCTCCTCGATCGGTCGATCGTTGAAGGCCGTCATGCCTTGCACACCTTCATCCAGATCCCTCGCAGCGCGCTGTCTACGGTCTGCCACTGTTGCCGCTGGGCCGCGAGCTCCGCGCGGCCGTCCTTCGTGATTCGGTAGTACCTGCGCCGGCGGCCGTTCTCGGATGCGGACCACTTCGCCGCGACCAGACCTTGGTGCTCCAGCCGGTGCAGCACGGGATAGAGCATGCCGTCAGTCCACTGCAGATGCCCGCGAGACAACTCGGCCACCCGTTTTATGATGGCGTAACCGTAGTTGTCGCCTTCAGCAAGAATTGCAAGCACAAGCGGGGTGGCAGACGCCGCAACCAGGTCCTTGCCCATCCCCATACGTAGAAGCACTATATATCGTGGTTCTACGTATGTCAATACCATTGCGCCGCCGCCGTCGAATGGCGTTTGCCTTTTTGCGGAAATGCGGAGACAATCTCCCGAAGGAGGCAAGCAAGCCGTGCTCCGGATCTTCATTATCTAACTTCGCCAATTGGCGAGCTTTTTGCGCACATGAAAGGCGGCTTCTACCACGACGGGCGGTTTCGCCACGCTGTCGAATGTCATCGATCATTACAATACTTGCCTCTCGCTGGGTCTTACCAGCAGTGAGAAGAACGATTTGATTCAATACCTGCGAGCCTTACGTTCGGGCCTTCGAGCTCAACCAATTCGCCCAGCAAGCAATCGAACCGGCGGTAAATTTGCGGGTGGGGAGCTTCAGTGGCGAGCAGCCCCTCAGCTGACACATACGGCGCATCACCGCGGCCAGCAGACGGCCTTGCCGCGCATGCTCGGCCGCACCCTACACAGCACGTATGGACCTACTGCGGATTCCGGGCTTCGCGGCGAATGGGGCCGCGACGATTTACGCTTCTCCGAATCTTCAGGCGCTGCTGGTGATGGCCCAAAGGATCCGCTGCCTGGACCAGGCAACGGCCCATTTCGGAGCGTGCTTGAAAGCGCCGTAGCCTTCTTTACCGAGGCGAGTACTCAGGTGCTTCGTTTTCCAGTGCATGTTACAGTCAACGAAGAGGGTACTCGTGGCCAAGTTTATGATCGGTCCGCACATGCGACTTCAGGAGTGGCTAGCGGAAGAAAAGGGTTATTTTACACAGGAAGGCCTGGACTACGAATTCCGAGATGAACTTAGTTCTAAGGACGGAAGAAAACACGATCTGGGTGATAAGGTGGGCGCTTATCAAACCTTCGAACGTGGCCGAACGTCCAATATCAGTTGCGCTTGCCACTGGACCGTGAATGTGGCTGCTTCAAAAGGCTTTGGAAAATTGTACGCGGACGCGTATTCCGTGTCTCCAGCCGGCATATTCGTCGCGTCGGGCTCGCCCCTCAAGCAACCAGCGGATCTGGCCGGCGTGCCGATTTCGGTCGGATACCAGTCCGGCAGCCACTACTCGACAATTCAGGCTCTGGAGGCATATTTGCAACCCGATCAGATCAGTCTGTCGTTCTCTGACGGGTTGCTCTTCCACCGCATGGAGCTCCTAATCGACGGTCGCGTCCCAGCGGCCTCCTTGTTCAGCGGTCCATATTACTTCGCCGAACAACTCGGCTACCGAAAGATCATCGATACCACGTTCATGATGGCGACGATGATCAACGGTCACCCCGATCCCGAGGACGTGAAACGGTACTTCCGAGCGTTGCGGCGTGCCCAACTCGACATCGACCTGAATCCAGGCTTGTACACGCACTACTACAAGAAGGAATTTCCAGCGCGTTTCGTCGATCAACTTGACACAAAGCGGTGGGGACCCGGCGAGCGCATCGTATTCGAATCCTATACCCGGAGTGTTTACGAGCAATCGTTCCAATGGATCTCCGAGCATAATATCTTTCCCGAAGGCGACATGGGCTCCTGTGCCTACGATCAGGCCATATTATCACTTGCGCCTCAAGGCGCTCCATCGGACGCTGGAATCACGTAGCCGTAGCCGCAGCTAATCGAATACGTTTGGTGAAGCCATATAGAGCCTGTACCCCAGGAGAATTACAAGACCGTCCTGCCATGGGCAGGCCCTGGTGACCCGTGGTGAGGACGGCGATCAAACCAGGCAGCCAACTGTGCAACGATGTGCGTTCTGTTTGACCGTGACACTCACACCAGCAGAACCGTGCCGGGACGAAAAATCGCCTCTGACACCCTGTTTGCCCGTGACTTTGCTGATTTCTCGGGCGCGGGAAAAACGCCGGCGCAGATTGTTGCCCACATCGGTGACCTGTTTGAGTGGGCGCTGCGAATGGCGAAAGGAGACAGGAGCTGGAGCGATTCGCCCCCGCTCGCGTGGGAACAGCAGAAACAGCGGTTCTTTTCGACGCTCGCGGCATTTGAGGCGTATCTCGCTTCGGACATGCCGATTGAGGCACCGCTTGAGAAGTTGTTCCATGGTCCGATCGCGGATGCTTTGACGCACGTCGGTCAACTGGCCATGATGCGCCGGCTAGCGGGGTGTCCTATGAAGGGCGAAAATTATTTCCTCGCGCAGATCGAGATGGGCCGTGTCGGCACGGAGCAAGCCAAGGCGGCGCGGGAATTCGATTGAAACTCGGCGCGCCCCCGAGGCCCGGAATGAGCAATTCCTTCCGCAAGCTTGCAGCATCGAACTCAGGCCTGGCGGCGGGTTCGCGGCATCGTCTTGTCAAGGAAATCAAGGATCGGCAATGAAAGCCGCTAACCGCGAGCAACACGCTGGCCACCGTCGTCGTTCATTTGTAGAGGTCATGAGAGGTCGTTCTTGCGGATCGGTGCGATCACAGTCCACAGGCGGACCGAAGGTGGCGGATCGGAGCAGGCGAAGCGTTCGCCGCCTGCAGCCGCGCCGTCATCTTTGTTAGTATTCAGCTCGTCACGCGCGGATCATTGGTGCCGGTTTCCAGCGTCACGGCTGGATGCTTCGCCCCCTCCTGCGCATGGAACGCCCCGGATGAAGTACCGCCGCCTCGGAGGGCGGCGGGGTCCCTGCTTCCTTAGGAGTCATACAGGCTCCGAACACTCTGCGTCCGGAAATCGCGAAGGCGCCTAGCCTTTTGGGCAGGTGCCGTCGGAGCAAGCCGAGTTCTTCTTTCGACGAAGCACTGTTTCGACCAGACCGGCCGTCCAGCAGGTTGGTCAACCTCGGAAAAACACCAGCGCGGCTACAAGCGGTAGGGCAACCCACCATCCCCAACGGGGACCATACCTCAGTGCGATGGCCAGGGCTCCAAAGCCGAGGGCCCCTCGCACCAGGTGCTCCAATATTGTGCGGCTTCTGAACATTAGACTCCATTTTAAACGCGACCGGGTACCGGCCTGGAGCCTTGGCTCGGAGCTACAGGTGGATCGGAAGCGGTTGCGAATGTCACCACGAGCGGCGTTGCAGGGTCCGCGGTCAATCCCGTCGGGCGTGACCCGCAATATCCGTCCGTTGTGAAGCAGGATACGGACGGTTTCAACATGGCCTTCGTGCCTGGGGGATGTGATGCGGAACTCAGGGGTGCGGCCGAGAGGGGACTGCCGCCAATCGGTCGGTGCGATTTGGTTGGGGTCGGCTCCGCTTGAAGAAGACGCGCTACTTCGTCCGAATCGCCCTTCCAACAAGCTTTGTGGAGCAGTTGCCACTTCATCAACACCAAGGTATCCCTTTTCATCATCAACGGCACGGTCTCTATTAAAGGGTTTAGCCTCCTGTCGACCAGCGGCCGGATCGTCGCCACTCGTAAAACGTTCTCCGAAGTTTGAAAAAATGAAATCATGACCGATCGGGACCTGATCCGCCACGCTGTTGCCACCGTCGCCTACCGCGGCGGAAAAACCATCCGCGCCGCGCCGCGCGACTTTGCTGATTTCTCAGGCGCGGGAAAAACGCCGGCGCAGATTCTTGCCCACATCGGTGACCTGTTTGAGTGGGCACTGCGAATGGCGAAGGGAGACAAGAGCTGGAGCGATTCGCCCCCGCTCGCGTGGGAACAGCAGAAACAGCGGTTCTTTTCGACGCTCGCGGCATTTGACGCGTATCTCGCTTCGGACGTGCCGATTGAGGTACCGCTTGAGAAGTTGTTCCAGGGTCCGATTGCGGATGCCCTGACGCACGTCGGTCAACTGGCCATGATGCGCCGGCTAGCGGAGTGTCCTATGAAGAGCGAAAATTATTTCCTCGCGCAGATCGAGATGGGTCGTGTCGGTTCGGAGCAGGCCAAAGCGACGCAGGAATTCGATTGAAACTCGGCGCGCCACCCAGGCCCGAAATGAGCAATCCTCCCGCAAGCTTGCAGCACCGAACTCCAGAAAGGCTCGGCCCCAATCCTGCATGTGGCATAGCGGTAACATTTGGGTAACATTGGCCCTGTAGCCTCTTCTTAGCCGGGTTTTCCGGCAATGGAGAATAGATGAAACGAAACCATTTGGTCGTGATCGTTGCGGTGGCTTTTTTGGCCGTTCCGGTGGCAGCGCAAACCGCCGCCGAGCTCCTACAGAAAGGCATCTATGCGCAGGAAACGGAAGGCAAACTGGACGATGCCGTTCAGATTTACCGGCAGATCGTGAATTCGGCTCCGAATCCGCGCGAAGTTGGAGCGCAGGCGCAGTACCGGCTGGCGCAGGCGCTGTTGCAGAAGGGCGATACGAACGGAGCGGCGCAGGAATTTGCGCGTCTGGCGCGGGACTATTCGGAGTATTCGAGCGTGATCAGCCAATTGGCGCGTCAAGGCGGCAGGGGCGGATTCGGGTTCTACATTTACAACCCCAACGGGATCGCGCAGCAGTCGGGCGGAAGAGGGAGGGGCAGCGTGAGCGATCCGAACGCGCAAGCCGATCTGCAGGCTCAGGCCCGGCTCCAAGCGCTCCAACAGGCAGGTATCCTGGCGGTCCAACAGCCCTCGCCGCAAGTCGAGTTCGACTCCAGCAAGCCTGTCACTTTGAACGGCAAAATATCGCAGGTTCAATGGATGAATCCAAATAGCTGGGTGAAAGTCGATACCGCCGGCGGAACGTACTCGGTTCAGTTGGCCTCGCCCAATACCATGCTCCGCGCGGGAATGACACGGGCTAGCTTGACGCCTGGAATGGAAGTGAGTATCACGGGGATTCTCGCGAAGGACGGAAGCATGACCGCGCTAGCAAACACGCTTTCTTCTGAAGGCAAGCTGATCTTCGACCGCGCAAACCTCCCGATCCCGGCCGCAGTTACATTCCAAGCACCGGCCCAATAACGAGCCAGCGACGTGGCATTCAGCATTCGCTCGGCCATGGGGATTTGCTCAACGCTGCCGCGGCGGGTACTGCCTTCTTGCTCTGGCTGGTCGCGACTGCCGTTATCCCTTCCGCTCGAAGCGCGCAACACGGACCAGCGAGCCATCCTGCCGGATGCCAGACTGTGGCCGTACCCGGACGACAGGTTTAGAACGTGATACCCAGCAAACACTCCGGCTGGTCCAGTTTGCTGGAGAGCACGCCACTCGATGCAAGGAAGTGTTGTGCGCCCCAGCGCGTGTAGCGGATCTCCGGCGAGAGATGCGGCACCACAACATGTATATCAATTCCCACGCCTGCGATGAACCCGGTTCCTGACTCCTGTCCCCTGACTCCTGACCCCTGTCACCTGAGTCCTGTCTCCTCTTAGCCCCCCCGCGGGCTGGCCGTGCTGGCCCGTAAGTGAGCCTTCAAGAAAGTGCCGGTATAGGAAGCCGCGCACCGCGCGATATCTTCCGGAGCTCCCGTCGCCACGACCTCGCCACCGGCGTGTCCTCCCTCCGGCCCGAGGTCGATCACGTAGTCCGCCGTCTTGATCACGTCGAGATGATGCTCGATCAGCAGCACGGTGTGGCCGGCGTCGACCAAACGGTTCAAGGATCTGAGCAAATGTTCGATGTCCGCCAGGTGAAGCCCTGTCGTGGGTTCATCGAGAATATAGACGGTGTGTTTGGACCGCTGCAGCTTGCTCAACTCGGCGGCTATCTTTATCCGCTGCGCCTCCCCTCCGGAGAGCGTCGTGGCCGATTGTCCCAACGTCAAGTAACCGAGCCCCAGATCGTTAAGCACTTCGATCCGCTTGCCGATCGCCGGCTCGTGCCGGAAAAACATCACGGCCTCTTCCACCGGCATATTGAGGACGTCGTCGATGGTCTTGCCCCTAACAGTCACGTCCAGGGTTTCGCTGTTGAACCGGGCGCCCTTACAAGCCGCGCAAGTCACTTCCACATCCGGCATGAAGTAGAGCTGGGTCGTGATGACACCTTCTCCTTGACACTCCTCGCAGCGCCCACCCTTCACATTGAAGCTGAATCGGCCCGGTTTGTACCCACGCTCCACCGATAGCGGCGCTTGTGTAAACAGGTCGTGGATGTTGTCGTAAAAACCGATGTAAGTCGCGGGATTCGAACGGCTGTTCCGGCCAATCGCCGTCTGGTCGATGTTCACCACCTTGTGGACGTGCTCGGCGCCGTCGATCGCCGCATGATCGCCGGCTAGTGTCCGCGTGTCTTCAAGCCGCTTCCAGAGCGCTTTGAACAGAATTTCGTTGACCAGGGTGCTCTTCCCCGAACCGGACGCGCCGGTGACCGCCACCATTACGCCGAGCGGGAAAGTGACGTCGATATTCTTGAGATTGTTCTCCCGCGCGCCGCGCACGGTCAGCTTCTTGCCGTTGCCCCTGCGGCGCCGGTCCGGCATCGCGATGAATTTCTTGCCGGAGAGGAACTGGCCCGTTGGCGATTCCTTGCACTTCAGCAACGTGTCCAGACTCCCGGCCGCCACTACCCTGCCGCCATGCACGCCGGGTCCCGGCCCCATCTCGACAAGGTGATCCGCGGCGCGAATCGTGTCCTCGTCGTGCTCCACCACTATCACCGTGTTGCCGATGTCGCGCAACCTGTGAAGCGTGGCGATCATCTTCTCGTTGTCTTTTGGATGGAGCCCGATGCTCGGCTCGTCGAGAACATACAACATGCCCATCAAGCCCGAGCCGATCTGAGTAGACAAGCGGATGCGCTGCGACTCGCCGCCGGACAGCGTGCTTGAGCGCCGGTTGAAGTTCAAATAGTCGAGCCCGATTCCCATCAGCAGCTCCAGCCGTCCTCGAATCTCTTGCAGCACATGCCTGCCCGCATCGGCGCCCCGGCCGCTCGGCTTCAGCCCGCCCAGAAAGGCGTGCAGCTCGTCGAAATTCAGACGGCCCACATCGTAAATGCTCTTGCCGGCGATGGTGAACAACAATCGCGTCGCGCGCAGGCGCGCTCCATTGCAATCGGGACAGGTGTGCTCCACCATTACCTTGTCGAGCCACGCTTCCATACCCGAGCTCGCTTCGCCTCGCTGCCGGTAGCGGCGGTAATGCCGCTCGATGCGCCTCGCGATTCCGCCAAACCCGATTTCCTTGCCTTCGGCGTCCTCGCGTCTCACCTTGGCCTCGGGAGGCGTCGCCACCACGATCTTGTCTTCGATTCCATTCAAAATCGCGTTACGCGCGGTGTTCGGCAATTTTTCCCAAGGCGTCTCAAGCGAAAACTTCAGCGCCTTCGCAAGGCTGTACATCATCCGGCCATCCCATGTATCGGGATTGTATTTGAAGGCCTCACGCACGAAACAACCACCCGTAATGCTCCGCTTGGGATCCGGAACCAGCAACTCGGGATGAGTCAACTTGTGAACGCCCAGCCCTCCGCACGTCTTGCAAGCGCTCTCCGGGTTGTTGAACATGAAGAATTCCGGGAGGATATCGCCGTAGATGAAATGGTGCGTTTTGCTGCAAAAACTTGTATAGAACTTTTCAGCCTCGGATTTGTTCGCGGCTTTGTTCGGGCCTGGCGTCACGTGAACTTGCATCAGCCCATCGCCCACCAGCAGCGTGGCGGCGATGCCGGCCTTGATCGCCTTCTCGTGCTTGCGGCTGACCACGAACAGGTCCACGACGGCGTTCATCTCCTTTACCTTCGAACCGTCGAGTTCGACCTCAGCCGAAATATCCATCGGTTTGCCATCGACGATCAGCGTGCGGCAGCCTTTTTTGCGTATCTCGGTCAGGACAAAATCCAGATCCTCGCCGTATTGCTTGAAGACTGGCGCGCGCAGCTCGATCCCGGCGCCCTCGGGCAAAGACAAAATGGCCTCCAGAATTTGGCTGGAACTGCGGCTGGGCGTTGCCTCGGCCGTGCGCGGGCAATGGGGCTCGGCAATCGTCGCATAGAGCAAATTCAGATAGCCGGCGATGTCCGTCATGGTTCCAACTGTCGAGCGCGGATTGCTCGCCACGGTCTTCTGCTCAATGGAAATGACCGGAGACAAGCCGTACACAAAATCCACATCGGGCTTGGCTACTTGCGAAACGAATCGCTTAGCGTAGCTGGAGAGCGCCGCTGGCCCTCAGCGTAGATCGTGTCAAAGGCCAGGCTGGATTTTCCGGAACCGGAGAGCCCCGTAACTACGATCAGCTTGTCGCGCGGAATTTCGAGGGAAATGTTCTTGAGGTTATGAACCCGCGCTCCTTGGACTGCGATGGTGGTGCGTGCGAAGTGACCGTTCCCTTGCGGTCGCGGCTCTGTAACCGCTTGTGAGCCCGAGCGCCGACTCCGAGCCGCGACTGCGAAAGTCCTAGAATTCATCGGGCGCTTCTCCTAGATCGACGAACGCCAGTTCCTGCACCTGCACGTTGCTCCTCCTGGTGAGTTGCAGCGGGACCGAAACCTTCCCCAGCAAGCTTTGGTCGGCGAGGTATTCGCAGGCCGTAGCCAATCCTTCCACGCCGAAGTTCCGCTTGAAGTGGTCGTCAATGTCCGTCGCCGATCTGGTTTCCCCGGCCTCGCGAAGATGATCGAGCACCGGCCGGAACAGCGATTCCGCTCGCTTCGCGATGTGGGCTTCCGCTGCTTCCAGTGCCGCCTGCACATTCTTCTTCGTCTTCTTCGTGTTGAGTAGATCGGTGTAGATCATCTGAAAAAATGTCGGATTCAACTTCATGGCCTGAGGAATCACTTCGCGATCCGCCAGCAGCCGCGCCTGGAGCACTTCAATACGCGCCAACGGCGTGGCGGCGTACAGAATCCACAATGCCGTGTATTCCAGATCGCCACGTGTGAGGAACCATTTGCGCGCCTTGTAAATACATTGCAGCGCGTGGGCCGCGGCGCCCAGAAGCTGAATCTGCGTGTCGCGTTCCCCTATATCCTGCAATCGTTGCTTCGATTGCGGCACCAGGCACCACGGCGCCCGTCGGATCTGTCGTTGTTCCAGTGATAGTACCGCGATCGCTCTGGGCACTTGCCACTAGGGCGGTCATAAATACCATTACGGCAAGGAGGTCTATTCGCATGGGCATCCCCTGATCGTCTGATCTTACGAAGCAATTTCACTTAGTTGGCGCACGTTGGCGCGCACACACTCTCTCCGACCCCATTACTATCAAGGGAGTGGTCAGCAGACCACGCTGGTGCACACAAACTTTACGGCAAACCCGTCGGAGTCGTAATGTGGCTGACGTCCTGGTTGTTCTCCGCGCAAATATATTCCATCAGCTCGTCCTTCGGAGCGTAACGGGCTGTGAAACTGATTTTGAATGGTTTGGCGTAGGCACCAGGATCGATGATGGTGGTTTCGACAACAAGAGCCCCCAAGTTTTTCCGCGTGTAACGTTCAATAGTGTGAAGCTGGTCGGTGTGCGGATGGCCTTTTGCATCGAACCAGAACCGGTCGTTGAATCCTACAGTGTCGACCACGAGAGTATCGCCATCCCAACTGCCAATCGAGTCGCCGTACCAACTGGGCCACCGGTTGGCTTCCGGAATGTGCGGGCGGCCGTCGATGAGGACCTGCCGGTAGCTGTGAATGTTGGCTTCGAAGAGGATGAACATGTGGGTGGACTGCTGCACGATCCGCCACGGATAGGGGGCCATCCGGGGCACGCCGGTAGGCAAGCAATTGGCTTCCGGATCGTCTTTGGGACGCCGTCCATTCATCAGTTTTTCGGCTGGCGGGGTGAAGACGATCTGCTCCCCAGGCATCAGGTTTACGCTGATGTCCTGCGAACTAGGGCCGCCGTTCAACAGACCATTCAGGTCCGGCTTCCCATCGGGCAGACGCGGCGCTGGTCCCGCAGGCACCGCTGGGCCGGGGCTGCCGCCTCGACGTGCCGGAGGGGCACCGACCGGTTCCTGCGCCCACACCGAGATGCCCAGTGCCGAGATAAGAATGATTAAGCGAGCGAAATGGGTTCTCATGGCCGTCAATTATTGCGTCGGTGCTCCGCCACTGTCCGCGGCGCCAGCAAACCCAGGGACTTTCCGTCCATCTGCCAAAATCACCTGCCGCGTTTGGGCCAAGTGTGTACCGTCCTTGGCCGCAAAGCCCACGACGGTGATATGATCACCCTCCTTGACGGTATTCCGAGTCCAGCCTGCGCGGAACAAATGGTTCGGGCTGCCGAACTCAAAATTCCAAACGGTTACAGTGCCTCTAGCATCCTTCGTCTCCAGGTACATTCGGGAGTGAGGATTGGTCCATTCCACTTTTTTTACCGTTCCAGTGATGGTCACTGTCTTATTCGAGTCGTACTCCGCCGCAAACGAGTGATGGGCCATCGCGGGCAGTGCGAAGAGAAGCAACCCGAAACCCGCAGTTGCGACACCCACCTTTGTTCTCATCATTAGTTTCATCGTCCCTCACCTCCCGTTAACCTCAAAAGTTCCAACAGCGCGCCACGGCGCAGTCACCTACGGGGCCAGAGTAGTAAAGCTACGCCGAACTTGCCCCCCACCTTATATCACAGGCCGCAGAAGATGTCAAGCATTTGTCGCCTCCATTTGTCGCCTCCATCCGGGGGCCGCCATCATCGAGCGATTCTGTCAAGTCAACGGACCTCAATTTGGGGAGGGCTTCTCAAGATAGTCAACGACAAGGATCTCGACCGGTGCCTTCTTCGACTCCAGTTTGAATCCGATTGGCGCTATAGCCGTGAAGATTGTTGGGAGGGAGGAGTCGGCGGCGGTGGGGAAAGGAAGGGGAATGTCGAAATCGAACAATCCTTCAATTCGGGTTTGATCCACAAGCAGGCGATCCGACCAGGGTTGGAGGACTCTTGCCAGATCGGCGACAGAGACGGCTCGCGCATGAATCATTTAAGTCTTGAGTCAGCGCGCGAAGGGGAACGCTGCGCGAGATCATTCTTCCGGCCGGGAGAAATCGCAAGCCGAGGCCGTCGTCCTCGTCGGAGTTGTGCAGATTTATGGAGGCAGCTTCGAACTGAAGCTTTGCCGGCTGCTGCGAGAAGGCCCGGCATAGAAAGAAAACCGACGTTGCGAGGGCTGTATAACGCCAAGTCACCATGAACGATTATGGATGCGTTCCAATGAAAGGGCGTGGGACCAAATTCGGGGCCTTTAATGGCAAGCGCCGTTGTGATATCGTAACCGAACAGTATGAGAATTCGGACGATTTTTGCGATGACCGCGGCCGCCTGCGCGGTGGCGATTTTGATGGCTCAGCAGCGCCCCGCCGGACCATATACCCAAGAACAAGCCGCGGCGGGACGCGCGATTTATCAGACCAATTGCGCTTCGTGTCATGCGGACAATCTCAGCGGGCGGGAGGGGCCGCAACTGGCGGGGGCCAACTTCATGGCTCAGTGGGGCGACCGGACCATCGGTGAATTGATCGCTTTCATGCAAACCACCATGCCTCCGGGCGCCGCCAATCTTCCGGGCGATTCGTATCTTAATCTGGCCGCCTTTATTGTGGACGCCAATGGCGCGCGGGCGGGGAACCAACCGCTTACCGCCGCATCCAACGGCGCCCTTCGGAGCGTCGCGTCGGGCCAACGCGCCGCATATTTGCAGACGGGCGGCGGCCCGGTGGCAGCGCAAGGCAAACAGGAGAACGCAAAGCAGGACAATGCCAAGCAGGGCAAACAAGCGAAACAAGAAAAACAGACGCCACGCGGGATTACAGTAGCGGGCGAAGTGAAGAGCTTTACTCCGGTCACCGATGCCATGTTGCGCAATCCGGACCCGTCCGATTGGCTCATGATCCGGCGCGATTACAAGGCCAACTCCTTTAGCCCGCTAAATCAGATTAACGGGCAAAATGTCCGCGAACTGCGGCTGGTGTGGAGTTGGGCTATGCAGGACGGCGCCGTGCTCGGCAATCAGCCCGCGCCCATCGTCCACAACGGCGTGCTGTACGTGAATAATAACGGCGGTGTCTTGCAGGCTCTGAATGCCGCCACCGGCGAGCTGATTTGGGAGAATCGCTACGGAACCAGCCCGGCTTGGCCCGCCATGCGCGGCATCACGATTTATGGCGACAAGATTTACCTGGCCACCAACCAAGCGCACCTGATGGCTTTCGACGCCCGCAACGGCCAGGTGAGCTGGGATACCACCATCGGCGACCGCTCCAAAGGCGAGCACTCAACCAGCAGCGGACCCATCGCGGTGAAGGGCAAGCTGATCCAAGGCCTGGGCGCTTGCTCGACCTATCGCGAAGAGAAATGCTTCATCAGCGCTTATGACGCCAATACGGGCAAGGAAGTGTGGCGTTTTAAAACAATTGCGCTGGATGGCGAGCCGGGCGGCGATAGCTGGGGAGGATTGCCGAACATATTTCGCGCCGGGGCGGAAAGCTGGATTACAGGCAGTTATGACCCGGATTTGAACCTCACCTATTGGGGCACCGCTCAATCGAAGCCCTGGATGCGTGCCAGCCGCGGATCGGGCAACGGCGCAACGCTCTACGCGAACTCCACTCTGGCTTTGAATGCGGACACGGGAAAACTGGCCTGGTATCACGATCTCGCGCCAGGCGAAACGCTGGATTTGGATGAAGTGTTCGAGCGCGTGCTAGTGGACGATCAGGGACAGAGTTTTGTTTTCAGCGCGGGCAAAACCGGCATCCTATGGAAGCTGGACCGCAAGACGGGAAAATATCTGGGCCATAAAGAAATGGTGTTCCAGAACGTGTACGATGGCTTCGATCCGACCACCGGCGAGCCGCATTATCGCAACGACATCGTGGAACAGCGTATTGATGAGTGGGTTTCCGCGTGTCCTTCCACCGAGGGCGGGAAGAATTGGCCCGCGATGTCCTACTATCAGCCGGGCAACCGGCTGATCGTGCCACTGAGCCAGAGTTGCATGGAATTCAGCGCGCAGGCGGTGGAGAAAGTGGAGGGCGGCGGGACGGGGGGCGGAGCGCGGCCTCGCTATTTTGAGATGCCGGGAGCGAACGGAAATGTGGGGAAGCTCGCGGCCTACGATGTGCGGACGATGCGTGAGCTGTGGAAGTACGAACAGCATGCGCCGTTCCTCACCGGAGTGCTTTCGACGGCGGGCGGCGTGGCGTTCGTGGGGGACCTGGATCGCATGTTCCGCGCCTTCGACCCCAATACGGGCCGGATTCTCTGGGAGACGCGGCTTCCGGCTGCCGTGCAGGGCTTCCCTCTGACCTTTACTGTGGGCGGCAAGCAGTATGTAGCCGTCACCACGGCCAATGGCGGCGGCAGCCCGCGCAACGTTCCCCGCCTGGTCGCGACGGACGTTCACGGTCCCGAAACGGGCAACGCCTTATATGTTTTTGGCCTGCCCTAACTAACTAATGGGGTGGCACGGGCCGCTCTCCGATCCACAGACGATCATCAGCTCAGCGTGTGGGTTTTGATCAAATTGAGTCGAGAGCTCGCCTGCGGCGGCATCAACGCCCCGCGCTTAGCGAGTCGGCAATACGTGCCGCCTCCGCTTCAAACACGCCGACACTAGATCCGCCATACTGCATAAGTCCGGGGGACCGGCTGGTATCGATCGTGTTGTTACTAACACGAATGAGTCCTGGCCACGCACCAAGCACGTAATACGCGGGTACGCCGGGTACCTGAGGCGTAGAAGGCCGTACGTCCCGCGTCAAAAACAGGACATATCGTTCTCCAAGCTGCATCAGATCATACTCCTGTGGCACGATCTTCAGAGCCCCAACGGCTCCGCCCATTTGGGAGACCATAATTTCCTTGTTTACCAGCGGGCCTTTTATTACCCTCCCAATGGCAATACGTACGTCGGTCGCCAGGTTGCTAGTGTAGTGTCCAATAAATAACTGGACTATTGATGCGGCTTTGCTGCATACTGTTGGTTGTGTCCCGCAAAGCTGTTTCGCTCAAATTAAGAGAATCCGACAAGCGGCAGGTGGCCCAGTGGGAGGGGGCGTTCGGC
>DATDGT010000139.1:0-23602 GCA_036521975.1 Bryobacteraceae bacterium | reverse complement strand
GGTTTATTTAAGCTCAACTTCCGGGTAATGAGCGCTGATTTCGATACAGCCTCGCCCACTGCGGCAGACCTCTTCCAGTAGCCTAGGATTTCTGACTCGGTGACCGCGATCCCCGGTGAGGAGGTCCCCGCGGCGCTTTCCCTGCCTGCCCATAATGAAACACGCTTCGAGAGAATCCTCGTCGCCTTGGAGCGGGAACCGTAGAAAACGCGTAAGAAAAGCTCGTGGGAATGCGAAGAAGCGGAATGCCAATGCCCCCCCCCCCGACAGGGCGGGCGGCAAAATGACGCACATGTTCTTGCGGTTAACGCGCACACGCATTCGCTGTGCGCTTGCCCCCACCCAGGGAATCGAGGCGCTAGCGAGCGGTACGCGCCGGGCGTTCTGCTCCGGAGGCAGATGAAACCAGAATGAACCAGAATGAAGGTTACGGAGAGAAGTGCGGAGTTTTCTCCAAAGCGTGTTCTTCGTCAACGCTTCACTGATACCCCACGATCGGAAGGGGTTGAGGGGACTCACCGTCGCGGTCAACTATCAGCCGGGGATGCTGAGCGAGAGATGGCCCTGCGCGGCTCGTGTAGCGGCCATGCTGTTGTGATATTTTACAGGAATCGTGAAGAATTTCAGAAAGAAATTGAGGGCGTCGTGTCTAACCGTATCGTCACTTTTCTTCGGATGTCTTGTTGCAGCTCCGGCGGATCGCGTCACGCAAGCCGTGGATGCGCGAGAAACGACGATGGTCGCGGGCAACATTCATCGTCTCGCACAGCCGCAATTCGACCAAGGTCCCGTGGATGGGAGCATGCCGATGAACGGCATCATCGTGTTTCTCAAGCCCTCCGCGAGCCAGCAGGCGGAAATCGATCGTTTGCTGGCGGATCAACAGAATCCCTCCTCGCCGCAGTTCCGAAAATGGCTCACGCCGGAACAGTTCGGCGACCGCTTCGGTGTGAGCGCGAGCGATCAGTCAAAAGTTTTGGCTTGGCTCACTTCATCGGGTTTCCACATTGAGCACGTATCGCGAGCCAGGAATTGGATCGCGTTCGCCGGTACTGCAGGTCAAGTGGGGGTGGCGCTGCACACGCCGGTACATCGGTTCCAAGTAAACGGCAAAACGCATTTCGCCAACACCAGCGAACCGTCGGTTCCCAGCGCGCTCGCGGGCGTGGTGGGCGGATTCTTAGGATTGAACGATTTTCGTCCGAAATCTTTGGCGATTCCGGTGAAGCCGGAATTCACCAGCGGCGGATCTCATTATCTTGCGCCCGCCGATTTCGCCACGATCTACGACCTCACGCCGCTGTATCAGGCCGGGATTGATGGAACCGGCCAAAGTATCGCGATCGCGGGCGGCTCCGATATTTTGCTGTCCGATATAACCGCGTTCCGATCGCGCTACGGCTTGCCGGCGAATCCTCCGATGCTGCTCCCCTACAGCGCAGAGGACCCGGGTTTCAACGAAGCTGCAGTCGAAGCCGATCTGGATCTGGAGTGGTCAGGCGCGGTGGCGCCGCGCGCGACAATCTATTATGTCTACGGTCCCGACATTCTCGAGGCTTGGATTTATGCCATCGAGGCGAACGTAGCGCCAGTGGTCAGCGCCAGCATCGCTGCATGTGAGGGCTATTTCTCGCCGGTTTTCTATCGCGCGGTCGCCCAACAGGGAAACGCGCAAGGAATTACGCTGCTTGTAGCTTCGGGCGACGCGGGAGCCGCAGGTTGCGACTTTTTCGGATATCAGCCGCTGGCGGAGGACGGCCTTTCGGTGACCTTCCCCGCCAGCCTTCCCGAGGTGACGGCAGTGGGAGGGACGGAGTTCGCAGAGGGCAACGGAAACTACTGGGCTCCGACGAATTCCTCCACTTTCGGCTCCGCTCTCTCCTACATTCCGGAACAGGCCTGGAACGAGTCTTCCGTCGCCTCGGGGCTACTCTCGACCGGCGGGGGCGAAAGCGGACTCTTTTCGCAGCCCTCGTGGCAGGCCGGTCCCGGAGTGCCAATGGATGGTCTCCGGCACGTGCCGGACCTTGCTCTTAGCGCGGCGGCTCACGACGCTTATGAGATCGATTTTCTGGGCACAAACATCGCCGTGGCTGGAACTTCGGCTGCGGCTCCGTCGATGGCGGGAATCGTTGCGTTGTTGAATCATTATCAAGTCGCGAATGGTTTTCAAAACTTGCCTGGACTCGGCAATATCAATCCGCAGCTCTATCGTCTTGCGCAGAGCGCTCCTTCGGTTTTTCACGACATCACCGCGGGAAACAATGTCGTGCCGTGCGCGCAGGCTAGCCCGGATTGCGTTGCTGGCTCTTTCGGCTATCAAGCGGGGCCGGGCTACGATATGACGACCGGCCTTGGCTCGGTGGACGGTAATGCGTTGGCGACGCAATGGAATACGGCCACGCAAGCCGCGATCGTGAAACTTTCGTCGAATGCGAGCAGCGGCACGGTGAACAATACCATTCAGGTAATGGCGACGGTCGCGGCGGCGAGCGGCAACGGAACACCAACCGGAACGGTAAGTTTCGTGTTCGAGGGAATCGCGTTGGGATCCGTTCCGGTGGTGAACGCAAGCGCAAGCATGGCGATTCCGCTCTACCTGCTAGGAGGTACGGGAGCAGCGACCATCGACGGGGAATATTCGGGCGACGCCGCGTTCAGCTCCGCTGGCGCTTCCCTCAGGATTCGGGTAACGCTCCCTTCCGGAGCCGCCGCCGTTCTTCTCTCCGTGCCCAACACCGTCATACCCAATCCGCCGGATGCCGCAGGCCTGAGCTGGCCAACCTCCCTTACACTTCGCGAAATTGGAGGGTCGGTTCCCGCCATAATTACGAGTTTCACCATCGATGGGCAAGCGCAAAATCTCTCGCAGGATTTCCCTTCGCCGGATATTCCTGCCGGCGGCTCCATTACCGCTCTCATTACTTTCCGCAACCTGACCGTCCCGCTGACCCGAACGTTCGTCTTCACGGGCGTGGACGCGAATGGGAACATGTGGTCGCGGCAAGCTTCTATCGTTTTTCGCCCTCTGCCGGTAGGCGAAGGCACCTTCAATCTGGCAGCCACGCCCCTGGTGATTTCGCAGAACACCTCCGCGCCATCATCCTGCCAATGGTCGACGCAACTTAACGCCGATGACGTGGGTGGCGTGGCTGGATTTCTTCTTGATGGTCTTTTCGCGGGCGGGGTCGATTTGACCAGCCAGATCCCTTCAATCTTCGGCTCCGAACGGCTCACGGCTTGGGGTGGACTTCAAGGAACGCTGTGCTTCGGCGGGATCACTCCACCCGCTTCGGATATCGTCTCCATCTCGCGAAGCGACGGAAGCAGCCAGCAGTTGACCGTTTCCTTCACCGGCCCGCTCGCGAATCCTGGGACGCTATCGGCCAGCCCGGCCAACGTCAGCCTTGCACTCCAGCCCGCTTTCCGCAACTTTTCCTCCACGCCCGCGCAGCCCGCTTTGACAGTGAATCTTTCCGATAAGACGCAATCGTGGACGGCTTCCATTTACCCCGCCAACGTGACCACCGGGTGGCTGACCGGCTCGCCGTTATCGGGGGTGGGCAGCGGCCAGATCACTTTGACCGCGACGGGCGCGGGGTTCGAACCGGGAGTTTACCGCGCTACTATCGTTATCCAAAACGCGAACGCCATTCCGCAGGTGGTCAATGTGCCGGTGATGATGGTGCTCGGCGGTTCTTCTTCGATTTCCATCGGCGGGGTGGTTCTGTACGGATCGAATATCGCCGCGGCGAGCCCGGGAACGCTGCTCTCTTTCTACGGATCGAACCTCGCGAATTCGACGGCCAGCGCTTCGGGATCTCCGCTGCCATTCTCGCTGGCGGGTGTCTCAGCGACGGTGAACGATCTGGCCGCACCGGTGCTTTTCGTTTCGCCCAACGTGGTGAACATTCAAGTTCCCTACGAGGTGGGAGCCGGACCGGCCGTGCTGGGCGTCAACAATAACGGAGCGATCGCAGGTTTTCAGTTTCAGATCGCGCCGGCGTCTCCGGCGATTCTGTCCGATGGAAACGGGAATGCGACTCCGCAGGTTACGGTGAAGCAGGGCGGCGATTTTGCGGTGTACGCCGTGGGCGTGGGCGATGTTTCGCCGGCTGTCAGCACCGGTTTCGCTCCGTCCGTCCTTGCGAGTCTTCCTGAACCGCTTTTGCCCCTTTCTGTGACGGTGGGGGGAATTCCGGCGTTTGTACAGTTCGCTGGAATCGCGCCAGGGCTGATTGGATTGACCCAGGTGAATATCGCGGTGCCTGCATCGGTTCCAACTGGTGTCCAGCCAGTGGTGCTGACGGTGGGAGGAGTTGCGAGTCCTTCGGTAAATGTGACGGTCCAGTAGGCATGGCGGCTGGCGGGCATCTCCCCTCGCCGCCACTCGGGGGTGGCAGGCGTAAAATGATTAAGTCATGTCAACAGCCACGTTAAGCTATTCTCGCGATGTAGGCCAGCCTCTCAGTGAGAACCGGCATCTCCGCAGGTGGGTCGAGAAGATGGCCGAGCTCACCCGGCCGGCTGCCATTCACTGGGTCGACGGCTCGCAAGAGGAGAACGAGGCGCTCTGCGCCCAAATGGTGGAAGCGGGAACGTTCATCAAACTGAATCAGGATCTGTGGCCCGGATGCTATTACGCCCGCTCCGATGCCGGCGATGTCGCCCGCGTCGAGGACCGCACCTTTATTTGCTCGCTTTCCAAAGACAACGCCGGACCGACCAACAATTGGGTAAATCCCTTCGAGATGCGCAAGAAACTGAAGGAGCTTTTCCAAGACTCCATGCGCGGGCGGACGATGTACGTGCTGCCGTTCAGCATGGGGCCGGTCGGCTCACCCATGTCGCAGATCGGCGTACAGCTCACCGATTCGCCCTATGTGGTCGTGAACATGCGAATCATGGCCCGCATCGGGGTGCCGGTTTACAAGGAAATCGACAAGAACGGCACCCGCGTGGTGCCGTGTATGCACAGCGTCGGCATGCCTCTGGCGCCCGGCAAAAAGGATGTTCCCTGGCCGTGCAATCCGGAAAAATACATCGTTCATTTCCCCGAGACCCGCGAAATCTGGTCCTACGGATCGGGCTATGGCGGCAACGCTCTGCTCGGCAAGAAATGCTTCGCCCTACGCATCGCGTCGAATATCGCGCGCGACGAGGGTTGGATGGCGGAGCATATGCTGATCCTGGGCGTTGAGGACCCCAAAGGCGAAAAGACCTATGTCGCCGCGGCATTTCCCAGCGCCTGCGGCAAGACCAATTTCGCCATGCTGATTCCGCCCCACAGCTTCAAGGATTGGAAAGTATGGACGGTGGGCGACGATATCGCCTGGATCAAGCCGGACGCCAACGGCCGTTTGCGCGCCATCAATCCGGAAGCGGGATTCTTCGGCGTGGCGCCCGGAACGTCGATGAAGACCAATCCGAACGCCATGAAGACGCTCGCCCGCAATAGCATTTTCACCAACACGGCGCTGACTCCGGAAGGGGGCGTGTGGTGGGAAGGAATGACGGACGAGCCCCCGGCGGAATGCCTGGATTGGCGCGGAAATCTGTGGACGCCCCAGATCGCGAAAGAGACCGGCGTGAAAGCCGCCCATCCCAACTCCAGGTTTACCGCTCCCGCCTCGCAGTGCCCCACTATCGATCCGGCCTGGGAAGCTCCGGACGGGGTGCCGCTCAGCGCGCTGATTTTCGGCGGCCGCCGCAGCGACAGCGTGCCTTTGGTGTATCAGGCTTTCAACTGGAGCGCCGGCGTCTATATCGGGGCCACCATGGGATCCGAAACCACGGCGGCGATGGCGGGCGCGACCGGCAAAGTGCGGCGCGATCCCATGGCAATGCTGCCGTTCTGCGGCTATCATATGGGCGATTATTTCCGGCATTGGATAAAAATGCAGCGGAATTTGAGCGAAACTCCGCGCATTTTCCATGTCAATTGGTTCCGCAAGGATTCCGAGGGCCACTTCATGTGGCCGGGATTCAGCGAGAACATGCGTGTCCTGAAATGGATCGTGGACCGGGCGCGCGGGCGCGCCTTGGGCCGCGAGACGCCGATCGGCTGGACGCCGCGCTACGAAGATCTGGAGTGGACGGGGTTGGAATCGTTCCCCAAGGAGAAATTCGAACAGCTTCAGGCGTTCGACCGGCAAACCTGGCGCCAGGAAGTGATGGCGCACGAAGAGTTGTTTTTGACGCTCCACGATCACCTTCCTCCGGAGATGATCTACGAGCGGGAACTGCTGATCTGCCGGCTGTAAGCAGGACAGCTTCAGCTTGTCGTTTTTGAACAGGGACAAGCTTTACTTTGTCCCGTGAGCTCCGCACGGAGGTCGTCATGAGTTATTCGCGCAGGAACTTCCTCAAGGCCGCGGGATCGGGCGTGGTGCTGACGGCCATCGGAGGCGAGGCGTTCCTCAGCGCGCCCGTCTCCGCCCTGGCTCTTCCCGCCCCGATCACGAAAGAGAAGACCTCGTTCCTGATTAATGGCAAGTCTTATGTGGCGGAGTACGAGGCGCGAACCACGCTATGGGAAGTCATCGCGGTAAAGCTAGGCCTCACCGGGACTAACCGGAGCTGCAATCGAGCCAGTTGCGGCGCATGCAGCGTGCTCATGGATGGAGTTCCGATTTATTCGTGCCATACCCTGGCGTGCGAAGCGGCGGGGAAGAAGATTCTCACTATCGAAGGCGTGGGCGACGAAAAGAATCTGCATCCGCTGCAGCGCATCGGCCATGAGCATGTCGCCGCCGATTGCGGTTTCTGCACGGCCGGATGGGTGGTGACGGCGAAAGGCCTTCTAGACAAGAATCCGAATCCGTCGGAGGATCAAGTGAAGGCCGCATTGGCGGGGCACATCTGCCGCTGCGCGGCTTATCCCGCGATCGTCCGCGCGGTGATGGATTCGGCCGCGGCGCTGCGGACGAAGAATTTCAAAGTCGACGCCGGGCCCGCTTCCGTGGTGCATGTCCGAATGCCCATGGTGCGCGATTATTCCACGGCGGGAGGCCATCTGGCGGGCAATGAGTTGATCGAAGGCGAGCGGAAGACGATCACGAAAAAGTGGCAGGGCTACCCCCCCGAAAATCTGAACGTGATCGGCAAGCCGATGCCGGCGCTTGCCGAGGTTTCTCTTCCGCGATTCACCGGCCAAGCGCCCTACGCGAGCCGCATCTGGTTCCGCGACATGTTGTACGTGAAGTTCCTCACTTCGCCACATCCTCACGCACGCCTCAAGAATATCGATACTTCGGCCGCCGAAAAAATGCCGGGCGTGGCGCACGTCCTTACATATAAAAACGCGCCCCCGCCGGCGCCGCGACGCGAAAGCGATCCTTCCAATCTCCTGGCGAGCCCCACCGATCTGCCGGAGCCACTTCCGCGGGAATTGAACCTCCAGGGCGAGGTGGTGGCCCTGGTCGCAGCGGAAACGGAAGATCTGGCCGAAGATGCGGCGGCCGCGATTCAAGTAGATTACGAAATCCTTCCCTACGCCGCGATGCTGAAGGAAGCAATGGCGGCGGATGCGCCCGATCTTCAGTCAGCCGCCGTTGGCGGCGCGGGCTCGGGCCGCGGAAACTTGCTGCGTCATGGCGCTTCGCCAGCTAAATTTCCGGGCGCGACTTGGGCTCAGGAACACGGCGACGTGGATACAGGATTCGCCCAAGCGGATGTGGTGAAAGAGTTCACGTATCCGTTCGTGGGCGGAGTTTCGGTTCCCATGCAGCCTTCAGGCAGCGTCGCAAAATGGGATGGCGACCGCCTCACGCTCTGGGGCATGGGTCAAGGGCTTTATCCGGCGCGCGCGGAATTGGCTGCCACGCTGGGCATCGATCCCTCGAAAATCCGATTCATTAACAAATATAACGGCTGCACATTCGGAGCGGCGCGGTTAGCCGCGGAGCGATTCTATCCGCTGATCGCGCATCTGGCGAAAGCGACCGGCCGGCCCGTGAAGGTGATGTTGCCCAAGGACCAGGAACTGGCGCAGCTTCGCATCAAGCCTGAAACCATCACCCGATTCAAAGTGGGCGCGATGAAAGACGGGCGGATCGTGGCGCTGGAGCATCAGGTTCATGTCAGCGTGGGCGACTTGAGTTCCGGCGGGCACGCTTCCAGCCCCGGCAATGCCGCGAATCAATTCGAGCTGTACACCTCGAAAGTTCCGCACTGGCGGACCTTGTGGAGCGCTTACCGCACCAACGCACCGCGCCCCGGGCCTTCGCGCAGCTACTACCAGCAGGAAACCAAGTGGTCCTGGGAAAGCATGATGGATGAGATGGCGGAGGCCGTGGGAATGGACCCAGTCGAGTTCCGCTTGCTGCACATTACCCGGCCCACGATCGGCGATGCGCGCTATCCCTACGATTCGTTCCCGTCGGAGGAGGTTTTGCGCGAGGGCGCGAAAGCCTTTGGATGGGAGAAGCGCAATCTGGTTCCGGGAGGCGCGCCCGGCCGTTTCAAGCGCGGGTTCGGCGTAGCGATGTCGCAGCATCATGGCGGGCTGATGGGTTACCACGAAGGCGAGGCGGCCTTCGAGACGCTGGCGAAAATCCCCAGCGCGAATGTCTTCGAAGGGGAGCTGGAATTGGCGGCCGACGGCTTGGTCACCATGAAAATCGCGCTTCCCGATAGCGGCTCCAACGCTGCCACCGCGCTCGCGCACCTGGTCGCGGAGATGCTTGGGTTCACCACGCGCGATCGGATTCGCGTGGTCTGGGGCGATACCGATATCGCGCCGCTAAGCAACGATTGGTACGGAGGCCGCACCATCACCATGCAAGGCGCCGCCATGTGCAGCGCGGCCGACAAGCTCAGAAAAGACCTGCTCAACCGCGCCGCGAGCGTCATGAAAACCGATGCGGCCCGGCTTCGCATTCGCGACGGGGTCATATCGGCAGAAGAGTCAAGTAACAGCGTCACCTTCGCCGAGTTGGTGAAGGCCAACAACAGCCCCATCCGGCAGAAGGGCCGAGGTGTTTCGGGAGGCGAAAGAGGCGCGGCGAATAAAGGATTAGGCGCCTGTTTCGCCGAAGTGGAAGTCGACACGTGGACCGGCAATTGGCGCTTCGTGAGAGCGGTGTACACGCACGACACGGGCATCGTCATCAATCCGCTGGTTTCCGAAGCCGACATGGTGGGGTCGCTGGTGGAAAGCACGCAGCTCACCACCGACGGCATTCCGTGGGATCGCGAATTCCCCGGCACGCGCCACTACAGCGTCGGCTACTTGTCCTACCGGCTGCCGACCATCATGGACGTTCCGAAAGTAACGCAAGTCTATATCGATAGCTTGGAGCCGCGTTGGTTTTATGGCGTCAAGAGTTTCAGCGAGACCAGCATCGGCTCCGTTCCGGGCGCGATTGCGAACGCCATTTACAATGCCAGCGGCGTGAGGATCCGGGAGCATCCCCTTACACGCGACAAAATCATGGCCGGCCTCGCCGCTAAACAGGGGAGTGTGGGGGCCCAGGAGAAGCGGGCATGAAAAACTTTTCCATTTACCGGCCCACTTCGGTCGACGAAGCCATTCAGATCTTGTCGGTCCAGGGACCGAAGGCGGGGGTCTACGCGGGCGGCACCGACCTGCTCGTCCGGCTCAAGAATCGATTGGACCAGGCCCCTACGTATCTGGTCGATATCAAGAGAATCGACAGTCTGCGCTACATCAAGGAGAGTTCGGACGGCGGCGTGCGGATCGGCGCGGCGACCAAGCTTTCCGAGGTCGCGGATTCGCCCTTGCTTCAGAAGCGCTACCCGATGCTAGTGGAGGCGATCCACGCCATCTCCTCCCCGGAGCTGCGCAACGCGTCCACCCTGGGAGGAGATTTGCTGCAGGAGGTGTGGTGCCAATATTTGCGCGGCGGTTACGCCTGCTGGAGAAACGGCGGCTATATGTGCTATGGCGCGATCGGCGACAACAGCTATTATCATTCCGCGATGGGCGGGAAGTTGTGTTATGCCGTGTATCCCGGAGACGCTGCGACCGCGTTAATTCCGTTTGACGCCCAGGTCAAGCTGGCCACGCCTTCGGGCGTGAAGGAGCTGTCCGTCGAACAGCTAGTTCCCGGCGACATGATGGTGGATGGCCGAATCCAATCGCATGTGGTTCGTTACAACGAGATCCTGACGGAAGTGACGATTCCCGCGCCCAAGCCGGGCGTGCGCGCGTCGTTCGAGAAACTGCGGCCGCGAGGCGTTTGGGATTTCGCCATGGCTTCGCTGGCCATGAGTCTCCAGATGCGCGGCAATACGATCGAAGACGCCAGGGTGGTCTTCGGCGGCATCGCGGGCAAGCCGCTGAGAGAGACAACTGTGGAAAATTTCATCAAGGGCAAAACGCTTGGCGAGGAACTCACCTGGCAGGCCGTGGCCGTTGCACTTCAAAATGCGGCTCCGCTGAAATACAACGCGACGAAGATCGATATGGCGAAAGGTTTGCTCGCGTCCGGCATCGCCCGCTTAAGCGCAGCCTGAGGGATGCTCGCGCCTGAGGCGATTTTATTCGAGCCGGTCGGATGTCTGGCCGAGTTTCCCGTCGAGCCTTTTCAGGAGATCGCCGCGCGCCTCTTCCATCGAAGAAGGCAGCCGAGCAAATCCGCGAGCCGCTACTATTGGCACCTGCTCAATTTGATGGAAGCCGCGGGAAATTCCCGGTGCGGACAAAGGGGGCCGGTCCCTGGCGGCATGGAGGAGCTCGAAGTTCAGGCGGTTGAAATTCAGGCGGTTGACGGCGCGAGTCTCTACGAAGATGTCCGTCCGGCGCTGGGCGAATTGAAAACGATGGGCGTCGGGCTGGTTATAGCTTCCTCGTTATGCGGCACCGCTGTAGCGCGGTTCCTCCAAGTGCACCGGCTCGAAGAGTTCTTCCTTCGTGTCTGGAGTCGAGACAACGCCGGAGGTGTCAAGGCGGCGCCTATCAGAAGGGCCCTCGAAGGCGTCAAACCCGAGCGCGTCATGGTCCTCACCGACACCGCCGAAGGGATCAAGGCCGCGAAAAGCGTTGGCGTGAACGCGATTCTCATGATGAACGAGCCTGAGGAAGCGCGGAAGCTCGCCTTGCGCGGCCCGGCGGGCGGCATCGTCTCTCTGCACGAGCTGCCCGATTTCATCCGGTTATTGGCCGCGCAAGCCGCGCCGTAAGTTACCGTCTGTGAGAATGAAGAATCACAGCCTGCTACTATTTGACTGTGGACCGGGTTGAGGAAATCGAGGCCGCTATCGTGCCGATTTTGTTCGGCGCCGCCGGCGCGGGAATCCAGCAGGCGCGGAACAATAACCCCGAATACGGCCAGGGTGTGGAGGGTTATGCGAAGCGCTTTGGAGCCAATTATGCGGATCGGGTGGACGGCGTTCTTATTGGGCACGTGGTGATGCAATCGGCTTTTCACCAGGACCCGCGTTACTTTTACAAAGGCAAGGGCACTTTTGCCTCGCGAGCGTTATATGCGATCGGGACAGCATTCATTTCCAAAGGGGACAACGGACACTGGCAGCCAGCCTATGCGGATGTTCTGGGCGGCACGCGGGTTTGCCGCCAAAGAATACCGGCGATTAGTGGACTGGATCCGTGACCGCGAGGAAACCCGCTGGGACGAGCAAATGGACCGGGATTCAAGCTCCGGGAAGCTCGATTTCCTGTTCCAGGAAGCGAAGGACGAATCCGCGCAAGGGCCGGTCCGCGAGTGGCCGCCGCCGCAGTGAACTCCGTTGCACCCGGCGAGCAGGGTTGGGCGGCAGAGCGTCCGGGTTGTTTACAGGCGCTTAGTTGTTTACGGCCGCTTAACGGGGCGGCGGCCCGACGGCCCCGACACGCGAATACGGCTTGACCGCTCAAGCAGTCGGGTCGTCGCAGCCGGCAGCTTGAGCGGGACGAAGAGTTCGGCCGGATAAAGATAGTCTTCCCCCGATTCGTCGATCACACGCAAATAATCGTCCCGTGCGGCTGCGCGGTCTGGAAGCACCTGATAAACTTTCCGGGGTTCTAAGTCGTCCTCGCCGTCGGTCCAGATACAGACCACAAACCTTGATTTTTGTTCCGCCTCTAGCATCCTATTCAATCCAGGAATCGCTTGATCTTCCAGCCTCTGCGCCCCACACCGTGAGCCTCGTACCAATGTAATTCGGCCCATCGTACAGAGCCGTTGGCCAACCTAACCTCCGCCGTCCCCTTAAGCTTCCGCCAATTGCGCCCTCCGTGGTGCGCGCGCAACGATTTGACTTTGCGAATGCTCCGCCCGCTTGCAATGGTCTCGACATCGGAGATCTCGCCAAGGATCTCAAACCGCACCTGCGCTCATTCTAACGCGATGAGGCGTTGCCACTAGACTACGCCGCTCGCACGGATTACTCTAAGGAGTCCAAGTCGCCAAGGGAGCCTGTCGGCGGACGAACTGCAGCCAGTTCTCCGCAAACTTCGACGAGGGAAGCCACCCAGTACAGAGTTCGTTATTCTTGGGTTGGCACGCTTCCCGGCCGACGCGTGCCGCAGCCGCATTGAAAATAGCGTTATGCCAGCCATCCCTTATTGGGGAATATTCAACCGTTAGATAGCCGAATAGACCTTTTCGAAATTCATCCGGTTTCATGGCGAGCACGTCGTCCAGCCAATCCAGAATCAAGATTTGTGCATTCTGCAGGCAGCAGTGGGGCGTTCGATTCTGGGTTACGAAAGTCCATGGAGCCCCCGCGTCGAAGTATCTGCGAAAGTACCGGTAGGGCCGTTCCGTTCCAACGCGTTCATCTGCGCCGCCAGTAATGATCAACTGCGGTCTACGGATCGCGCTCCCATGCAACTCGATCGTATTCATCCCTAGGGGGTCATACTGGCCGGGCTCGTAGGCTATGCCGGCCAAATATCGCTCGGGCCTATATGCAGCCAGTCTTGCCACGAGCGAACCAGCACCAGACCGGCCCATTGCGACTAAAGGCGCAGACTTCAGCTCAGGACGGGCCTCTGAATCTGCGAACTGATCCAAGGCGACCAACAATGCGCGCCCGATCCCCCTGGCTGGATCAACGTCCATGTCCTCGATTTCTTTCGACCGGCAGTGCATCGCTAGAACCAGTGCGAGCCGGTGTGAAGCCGCGAACGCTCTGGCCTGGCGACTGCGGTAAAACTCAGTAAAATCCGGACCACGATCAAAAATCACCCAAGCGGCACGGAACGGCTGAGGGTTGCTAGGCAAAGCCAGCCGGTATTCACAAGCTTGCTGGATATCCTCGCCGGGCTGTGGGTCAACGTGTGTTATGCGGTCTTCTGGCACCTGACATACGCATTGCACCGGAGCGAGCACAACCAGGGCAACCGCTATCACCGCGGGAACGCACTGCATAAAGGGTGTCACCCGAGTTTAGCGTTTCTTCCTTACTTACCCCGGGCGCTGACGGCGCCGCTATCGCGCGGTTCCTAGAAGTGCACGAGCTCGAAGAGTTCTTCCTTTGTGTCTGGAGTCGAGACGACGCAGGAGGGGTCAAGGCGACGCCTACGTTTAGCGATCAGCGCGGGTGCCCGCCACGCGGCCCGGATCTTCGCGAAGGCGATATCGCGCGACGTGGAAGTATCGTCCGCGAAGGGCGCGAAGCCGCAGTCGCCGCGCCCGGCGGCCTGTGCGCTCTCAGTAAGCGAGGCCGTCGGGGAGAAACAGAGGACCCGGCGATTTCCCCTCTGAGGCTGCCTTTAGGCGAAACATCAGTTCGCCCCATACCGTGTTGCAAGAGACGAAATAGTCGGTCGCGGATTCCCATCCTTCATGCGTGAAGCGCAAAAGAGAGCCCGAGCCAGCGGGCTGCATTCGAAACACGATGTGCGTGCCGCTCCATTCCTTGCCCGTCTCGCAAATCCAGTCGCCATGAATCGGCTCTTGACTGGCCGCGAGCCTCAGCCGATACGTCGTCGTGCGGTTGAAGAATCCCAGCTCGACTGCGTTATTGGATTCAATAACGTCCGCCGCCCACCATTGGCTAAAGCCTTTCCCGGTCGCGACCAGAGGATAAATTGTCTCCGGTGACGCCGCGATCTGAAGCGCGTGCTGGATATCCGCCATACGATTCTCCTGGGGCTGCTAAAGCCGCCGCGAGCTGAGGCTGCCCGCAATATTTAACGGGATCGAAGAACGTTTTCCAGCCGAGTTGAAACTTCTGCGCCGCCGTCAGCGGTGCCGGATTCGGTTCATAAGTGACGGACCAATTGGCTTTGCGCTGGCCAGCGATCTCCATGTAGGCGGCGTAGTCGTAGCGAAGGCGGGATCGCAGGCATCGGGCCAGGTGAACCATACCGCGGGGCTCGGCGCTACCGGACTAAATGTCGATCTCGAACGCGTGCGCTTGACCGTGGGAAACGTCGACGTTCCGCTTCGAAGCACCCAGGTGCGAGGTGGCGGCGGGATCGTGTCCTATCATCAGTTGGAAAATTCCGGCAGGATCGTGATTGTGCTGTATGTGGACAGGGACGTTGTCCTCGCACCGGTCCAGTGAAGCAGAATCTTGAAGACCGCAGGATCGCCCTTGTGTGTTGAGTACTACGCAATGGCCCGTCGTGAGATTGCACCTTGAAAAGATTGCCGCCGCCGTAGACGCGGCGACGATCGGCAGGTGTATCGAAGTGCCCCTGACATAGCCGCAGGCATCGAACAACTCTTCCAGTGACGTAGGCACCGGCGGATGATTACCACGTTCGCACCGCCTGGGGCATCGTTACCATGCGGTTGAGCATACGGCGCGCGTTCTTGATCGCGCACAACGGCTGACGCCTGTACGCTTTTCTTGATCGCGCACAACGGCTGACGCCTGTGCGCTTGGCGACTTGCCAATGTACAGCGATTATGTTTTTTGGAAGATCGCTGCGAAGGCAACTCGCGTGCCATAGTCTCGCGACTCGCGAACGCCTTTCAAATCCGTTGCGCTACCGTCCACACACTGTGCAGATTCTTCCTGGTCATGCAGAAATTCGCAGCCCCGAAGGAAATGCATTTTTCGCTCCATTCAATCGCGTAGGTTTGAAGGTATTGCATGTCTCGGAGTTGTGCGGCGCGCGCGGTTTTGGAGCGGCGATTGCCTTTCTTCACGGCAGTTGCTTCCGGGTCCGCTCCGATATTGGAACGGACCTTTAATACGGGGAGCCAAATTGAGGAGTCTCGATAATCGAGGAATTATGAGTTTTCATAGATACACTGTATTGCTGTCGGGGGCCCTACTGATGGCTGCCTCCGCATTGGCTGAAGATGTTTACGACAAAATCGTGGTCGACCTACCCGCCAACACGTGGGTGGGCGGCGAACAACTCGCCGCGGGCAAATATGAGATGCGACAGCTTCCCAGCCCCGGCCTCGGTTCTAACGTCATTCTGGTGAATGTCAAAACCCATCGCAAAATCAGCGCTTCGGCGATCAGCGAACGGGCTTTGAAGAATATTCCGTTTCAACACACGCATGTCACTCTGCTGCGCATAGGAACAGATTATTATCTGGATCACATCTGGATCGCGGGGAAGGAATTTGGATACAAGTTCCCGGTCCCAAAGGAGCCCCAGGAGCCCGAGGCGCTGACGCTCACCGCGACTTATTCGACGCCTCCGCCAGTGGTGGCGGAAGCCGCGCCTCCTCCGCCCCCGCCGGCTCCTCCGGCGCCGGAAGCCGCTCCTCCTCCTCCTCCTCCGGCCGAGCAGCCGGCGCCGGAGGCCGCCCCCCCGCCGCCTCCGCCCGCTCCGGAACTACCTCATACCGCTTCTAATTGGCCGCTAGAGTTGGCAGGCGCTCTCGTCTGCCTGGCCATCGGATTGACCATGGGAATGCTTCGGCGTCTCCGGTCATAAGTCGCTGTTTTTTCCGCGGGAGCGGGTCAGATGCCCGAGGGCATTAAACCGCCCTCGGGCTGAACGCCTGGCTCGCTACCGCGGCACACAACGTCAACGCGCATAACGCATTCGCTATGGGCTTACAGTTAAACGCGCATAACGCATTCGCTATGCGCTTACAGTTAACGCGCATAACGCATTCGCTATGCGCTTACAACTCAAATTCAACCACAAGGAGTATAAGAGTACCAATGAATCGAAAATGCATTCTTGGCATCATGATGTTCGTATTTGCCGCCTTGTTGGCATGGGGCCAAACCGGCACGCTTTCCGGCACGATTACCAATCCTGACGGTAAAGCGGTTCCGGGCGCCGTCGTGACTATCACCAACGTCGCCACAGGAATGTCTCAGAAGGTGGTTACCGGCACCGACGGCAATTTCATGGTGGCTATTCCGCCCGGCAGTTACAAGGTGGAAGTGGAGACCACCGGCTTCAAGCGGATGACCGCGGAAGCGGTGGTGATCACAGCCGGAACCACCGCGCGAATCACCGCCCAGCTCGTATCTGGCCCTATCACGGAAGTGGTGCAGATCAACGCCGACACGGTGGATGTCCAGGATACTCCGCCGGCAATTCAGCGCGGATTTGGCCAAGCTCCCTTGCTAACTCTGCCGATTTTCGATAGGAATTACGAACAGTTGTTCAATTTGATGCCAGGCGTGACTGTGCCGCTTTCCAGCGTGGACGCCGCTTTGGGAATCACGTGGGATCCGCAGCGCAGCCGTCAATTCAACACCAACGGCTTGCCCGCTTATGCCAACAATACCACCCAGGAGGGAACCACGCTTCGCGAGCCGTTCACCGGAGTGCTTACCATGCAAATTACTCCGAATACCGCCATCCGGGAATTGCAAGAAACCACGAGCAACTACCCGGCGGATTCGGGCGCCGCCGCGGGGTCGATCAATAACGTGTTTTCGCGGCCGGGAACCACGGGACTTCACGGGGAGTTGTTCGGCTTTAACTCCAACCCTTATTTCCAAGCCGGCAATCCATTCAACATCGCCGGCAATGGGGGCTCGACGCTGCATTGGTGGCAGGTGGGCGCCGGTGTGGGCGGCCAGATCGTCCCCAACCACACTTTCCTTTACGGCAACTGGGAAGGGACACACTATAACAGTGGCAACGCGCAGCTCGCCACGGTTCCCACCAACGCCATGCTGCTCGGAAACTTGAGCAGTTTTGGGACGCCGATCTACAACCCGTTCACCGGTACCCCCACGGGCGCCCTGCGGAATCCTTACTTCGGCGGGATCATTCCCATCACACAGATCAACCCCCTGTCGTTCGGGATTCTGGCCGCGCTGCCCGCGCCGAATCTTCCGGGCATCGTGAATAACCTGTCCAGGGTGGTTCCCTTCAGCGACAAGGGCAGCGTAGCGACTGGGCGGCTGGACCAACATTTCAACAACTACTATTCCGGGTTTCTCGAATACGGCTTTTCCTATTTCAACGGAGCGCAAGGCTCGGTTTTCGGACCAATCGTCGGCGGTCCCACCAGCGACGCGCTGCGCAACCAGCATGCGACGCTGGGTGCGATAGGCAACTATCATGCGATTATCGGGGAGCTGCGGTTCACCTATAACCGCTATCGCAACGGGGTCGATCCCAGCAATACGCCCGGCTTGCTTAGCCCGCTGCTGGGGAACCAAGGATTCACCAGCATGCCCACCATCAATATCCAAGGCTTCGGAACGTTGGGCCAGCTCCCCAATCTGCCCAACAAGATGGTCGACAACACGTATCAGGGCGCCGCGAATTTCCACATGACGCGGGGCATTCAGGATATACGGTTCGGATTTGACATCCTCGCGACGCAAGCCAACGGATGGACCAACAACTATCCGTTCGGACCCAATGGGACTCTATACTTCGGACCGGGACCGACGCTGCCGGCCGTTATTTCGCCGTACATCTCGTTGGGCAGTATCTACCCCAATTCGCTGGCGGCGTTTCTGACCGGATCCCCCGTAGCCGCCGGGGTTTTCTCCTACACCGGCACCCCCACTTATCGCCAGATGCTGTATGGAACCTACTTCGGCGACGGGTTACGGCTGACTGACCGGTTGACCGTAGAGCTGGGCGTGCGCTGGGATATTTTCAGCCCGACCACTACGGAATTCAATAACGGGGCGATGGTTTACGGTCCCTCTGTCCCAACCGTCACCTACCCCTCTCCCGGAACCGTCACCTACTCCAATGGCGGCGGCAGCTACGATTTACGCCAGGTCGCTCCTCGCATTGGAGTGGCATACCGGCCGCTGGAGCACACGGTGATTCGCGCCAGCTACGGAATGTACTATTTCCCGGTCCCGAACTCGTTTGCGGGGATCAACCAGGCGGGCGTGGGTGCGCAGGCCGGACTGATCAACGGATCGTATCTCCCCCTGCCCACCGGCATGCAACTGCCCCCCACCGCCCTGCAGCTCCCCGGGCTGCCCACGCTGCCCATCGCTGTGTCGCGGCCTGCGGGAGCAACCGTGGCGGCGCCTACCATTCCGCTGATCGCGCAGCCCACGGGAACGTTTGAAAATCCCTACACGCAAAGCTACTTCTTGATGGTCCAACAGCAGTTCACCTGGGGGATTTTAGCCGACGCTTCCTACGTGGGTAACGTCGTGCGCGAGCTTCCGTACTATCAATCGCTCAATATAGCCCCGCCCGGAACGGGGCCCGCCGGCTTGCCGTTCGCGAGTGCGACTGTATCGCCGATCACCGGCTTGTCGTCCCCGAGTCTATCGCCGGTCACCCAACTCGGGACCGGTCTCACCAGCAACTACAACTCGCTGCACATAAATGTGACCAAGCGCCTGTCGCACGGTTTTGGAGTGGCACTGGCGTACACCTTCAGCAAAGCTCTGGATTACGGCACATATCAGCTCAATCCCTTCGACCGCGCCGCCAACTACGGCCCGGCCGATTGGAATCGCCAGAATATGCTGACCCTAAGCCATCACTTGGACCTTCCGTTCGGCAACGGCTCGCATCATCTGAACAGCGGCATAGTGGGAAGCATTCTCGCCGGCTTTCAGTTGAACGGAATGTTCCAGTGGGGCACGGGAACGCCGTATTCGGTTCTGGCGAGTCCGGTTTCCTGCAACTGCCCGGGCGTAGGGTCGATATTCGCCGCTCCTGTGGGACCCAACCTCACCTCGGTGATCAATGGGAATTCGACCTTCAATCCCGCTCTATTCACCACGCCCGTGCCGAATACGTTCGGAAGCGCCGCGCGTAATACCTATCATGGACCCGGCTTCGTGGACTACAATCTGGCCCTATCCAAAGCGTTCCGCATCGCCGAGCAGTCCAAGGTGGAAATCCGTGGAGAAGCGATCAATCTGACGAATAGCTTCAACCACGGAACTCCGGTCGCGAACCTGGCCTTACCCGGCTTCGGCACGCCGACCGCGCTCGGCTCGGGGCTGGCCTCGGGATCGAGTTTGGTAAACGGCTTCGCTCCCCGGACGTTCCTGGTCGGGGCGCGCTTCTTGTTCTGATGGGTTGTGGGGCAGGCTTCGGCCTGCCCTTCACAGGCTAAAACCTGTGCCTCCTCTCGCCCAACCCAACTGCACGAAATGTAGAAATTTCAGGGGCAGGCTTCGGCCTGCCCCTTCTTCATTCAACGCGCACAACGGAACGCGGTCCTGTGCGCTTTACTGCATCGATTTCTTGAACAGCTCGATCTCCTCGGGTGAGAAGGTCGCGGCTCGCGAGCCCAAATCCTCCGCGCTCACGTGGGCCTTAGAGAGATCCCCCTGGCCGTGGGTGAGGGTGTTTGTCAATACGTGATACAACTCGTGGGCGATGACGCGGCCCATGGCGATTCCCAGCGTGGCGCCCTGCTCGGCCTTTCGCCAGGGGTGCAGGAAAGCGGAGACGCGATCGCAATGGACCTCGGCGAAGGGAAGCGCGCGGCCGTCACGCACCAGGGCGTGGGCGAGTTCGGTTTCCTCGAGCAGCGGCTCGAGTTCCAAAAGCGAGACCGGATTGCCGCTGCACGCTCCCCGGAAGCGAACCACGACAACGTGCTGGAACACCTCGCGGCCGTCATTATGTTCCAGCGAGCGCCACGCGACCTGGATGCCGGCGGGCGCGAAAATGGCGGCCACTTCGCGCTGCATGGACTCGAGCACGCCGACGGGCGGCGTGCGGTCGAATTTCATCAGAATCGCCAGCCGCGGCTCGGCCGCCTCTTGCGCGAGTAATCCTCCGGCTGCCCCAAGCAGGCCTACGGCCAGGTTCCACAACGTTTTGGCCATTTAGGAAATCATACCTCATCCGCGGAGCAGGCGCTCACGAGCAGAGTCGCGATCCTAAAATAGAGGTATGTCCGCGACACCTTCCACCATGCTCGAACTGGGCACCCCGGCCCCGGCGTTTTCGCTCCCTGACGTGGTTTCGGGAGGTGCGATCTCGCTCGATACATTCGCCGGAAAAAAGGCTCTCCTGGTGATGTTCATCTGCCAGCATTGTCCTTTCGTCAAGCATGTGAAATCGGAGTTGGCGCGGCTGGGCTGGGATTATGCGGGGAAAGACATCGGAATCGTAGGCATCAGCTCCAACGACCCCGCCATTTCCTGGGAGGATTCGCCGGAGGGGCTGAAGCGCATGGTCGACCAATGGGGGTTGGATTTTCCGGTCTGCTACGACGAAACCCAGGAAGTGGCTAAGAGCTACGCGGCCGCGTGCACGCCCGATCTTTTCCTGTTCGATCAGAACCGCAGGCTGGTCTACCGCGGACAGCTCGACGACAGCCGACCCAGCAACGGCAAGCCCGTGACGGGCGCGGATCTGCGAGCCGCCATAGACGCGGTTCTCGGCGGTAGCGAGGTCAATCCTATCCAAAAATCGAGCGTCGGCTGCAATATTAAATGGAGGCCGGGCAACGCACCGGACTATTTCGGCGCCCGCGCCCTCCGGGCGCGCTAGTTATCGCAATTCCGTCATCATCCCCGGCAGGCTCCACTGCATGTAGAGGCTTCCCGGCATCCAGTTATATTCGGCGGTCATTCACTTTCGCGATGTCGTCCTGGGTCTTGCCCTGGCGGATCAATGCCTGCACGTGTTTGCCTCCGAGGAACACGTCACTTTCCTGCATGAAAGTCACGCGCGCGGGAATCATGTTGGGCGGCGGGTTCGACTGCACCTTGTTGACGATATTGTTGTGGGCGTTCAGCGTCGAAATGATTTCCGTGTTCGCGGCGAATCGCGTATTGCCTCCGCTGTGGTCGGCGTGGTAATGAGGGCTCGGGATATAGCGGATCGGTTGATTCGTGACGCTTTTCACCTTGGACATGATCTGGTCGTAATCCTGCTCGTACTTGTCGTCGACCAGGATCACGCCCTCGTTGGTCACGTAGACGGCGACATTGCCGCCGTCGCCCTCGATTTCGTACGGATCGTCTTTGACCTTGTTCAAGGTCAACTGCGGCGGCTGCTTGCCCTGGTTCTGGGTGTAGGCGACCCAAGGCGCCCAGCAAGAACAACGCTCCCGCGCAACAGCGGATCAGAATCGCTCGGCTCATGGGTGGAAATATGTCAGATCTGGTTTGCTCCGCGCCAGGGTGGAAAGCGAGGCCCCGGGGACGGGCGGAACCAGGGGTCACTTTGGAGTCAGTGACCGGATGCTGACGCCTATTTTTCATAAACTTAGGCGCGAGGCGAATTTGCCCTGCGTGCGACAATGAGTTTGTGAGCAAGTGGTTGCACCGTTGCGCCGTAGCCGGGGCGGCGTTCACGTTCTTGACGGTGTTGGCCGGAGCTTTGGTGACAACCGAACGTGAGGCGCCGCTGCCGCCCGCACTGCCGGTAGAAGTTCATCTAGGGCTAGCCGTAATTGCTGCCGCGCTGCTGGCGGCTCTTGCCATCTGGTTAATAGCCGCCGGATGGCGCGCGTTGGGAGCCTCCCTGCTAATCCTGGTGGCCGCCGAGGGAGCAGCCGGTGAATTCCAGGCCGTGATTTCGCACGCGATTCTGGCGCAGATCCTCTTCGCGATTGGTGTGGCCGCAGCGGTCTGCACGTCGAAATCCTGGCAACAAGGACCGGACGTCGTTCTCGATCACGGCTGGCCGTCCTTGCGCTCGATGGCCTCGGCAGCGCCGGTGCTGGTGCTGGCCCAGGTGGTGCTGGGCGCGGCCTACCGTCACAGGGCGGTGGGGTTGACCTGGCACATTGTCGGGGCGCTGATAGTCGTGCTGACGATTCTCATCGTGGGTATGTGTGTGATGCAGGGGTGTGGAAAGCACAGCACGCTCCGTCCCGCGGGCATCGCGTTGCTCAGCATCGCGCTGGCTCAGGCACTTTTGGGAATGGCCGCGCTTACCACGGAGGTGCTCGCGCCCGATAACACCGCTCCACTTCCGGTGATCCTTTCGACGGTGGCGCACGTCGCCGTGGGAGCGGCGACCCTCGCCGCCAGTCTCGTAGTGGCCATCCAGGTCCGCCGCCACGTGCAGAAACCCGCGGAAGAAGCGGAAGAGCAGGCCGCCGGCGCCTAGCGTCTCCGTAATAAGTCCGTAAGCTCGACCCCGCCCTTACGGGCGGGGCTGCAAGCCGACTCAAACCCGTCGCTGCGTTCGCAACCCCGCCCTGGCCGTAAGGCCGGGGATCGGCACATGCGTAATCGAAGCCGGGCGGCGTGGCGCTCAGGCTTCGCGCAGACGGCCGGCGGTGTACTTGTGGAGAAGGCTGGAGGTGAGGGTTTTGGTACGGGAGCCCTTCTTCGAGCGCGCGCTTCTGGATAGCCTCCAGGTCGCGAGTCAGATTCGGATATTCACGCGGCGGTCTTTCTTAAAAGTCTCGCGAGCGTAGCGGACGTAACGGCCGCGCTCGCGCCGGCTGGATTTAACGGAGCGCCATTCGCCGCGTCCGGCGGACCCCAAAAGGGCCCGTTCGTCACCGTCAAGTTTCATCATTTTTCTCTTGAAGGTGGTGGCGCGTCATTTTCGCTTGCGGAGGGTGGACTCCCAGTCGGCGCGATTTTTTAGCGCCGCTGGACTGTTCCACGCATCCTAGCAACCGTGTGAAGTCAGTATCGTAGCTCGGGAGGAACACTCATGCGCCGCTTCTTGACCATTTGCTTGATTGTTCCGGCATCCCTCGTGGTATTAAGAGGCGCCGGGGCCAATGCTTACATTCAGCACAATCTTATTGCGGATCAGCCTGGGATGGCGGATCTCACTGACCCCAATCTGATCAACCCCTGGGGCATTTCCAGCAGCGCCACCAGCCCCTTCTGGATCAGCGACACGGGGACAGGCATGGCCACGCTGTACAGCACCGCGGGCGCGTCTCCCACCATTTCCATCTCGTCTACACGGGTAAGCATTCCTGCCGGAAAATCCAGCACCCTCACGGCGGGTTCGCCGAGCGGGCAAGTTTTTAATGGCACCACGGCGTTTCTTTTGGCCAACGGGACCAAGGCGAGTTTCCTGTTTTGCACGTTGGATGGGACGATTTCGGGATGGAATGGCGGCTTGACCGCCGTCATGATGGTGGACAATTCTTCCAAAGGGGCCATTTACACCGGGTGCGTCCTTGGCCCCCCGGGAACCTCCGCCGCCGCGCCGCAACTCTACGTCGCGAATTTCCATTCCGGGGCAGTGGAGGTTTATGACGGGAACTTCGCGCCGGTGAGTCTGGCGGCGGGCGCGTTCACCGATTCTCAACTTCCCGCCGGTTACAAGCCTTTCAACATCGCCAATCTGAATGGAAGTCTGTATGTGGCGTACGCTCTGCAAAAC
>DATDGT010000138.1:0-3498 GCA_036521975.1 Bryobacteraceae bacterium | reverse complement strand
TCCTCACCGGGGATCGCGGTCACCGAGTCAGAAATCCTAGGCTACTGGAAGAGGTCTGCCGCAGTGGGCGAGGCTGTATCGAAATCAGCGCTCATTACCCGGAAGTTGAGCTTAAATAAACCGGGCCCTGGTCGGGTTAACAGCCTAGAGGGAGCTCCTTCGAATTATCAAAGCGCACAGCCGGTCGTGGCGTTGTGCGCGCTCAAGAAAGCGCACAGCCCGCTCGTGGCGTTGTGCGCGCTCAAGGAGGTTGCGTGAGGGAAATTTCATGGCGGCGGCCCCAAGCCGGCCACAAGCCAATAACTGATAACCGATAACTGACAACCGATAACTGACAACTGACAACTGATAACTGATAGCGCGTTAGGAGAAGCTCCGCAGCGCCTCGGCTTCGTCGTCGAAGGTTTCGAACAGCGTCGTAAGCTTGGTGATTTGCAACAGATCCCGGACGCGCGACGTCAAATGGAGCAGTTTGATCGCGCCGCCCGCGTTCGCGATCGTTGTGTAGGCCGAGACCAATTCCCCCAGACCAGAACTATCGATATAGGCGACCTGAGCCAGATTTAGCACGATTTTCGTGTGCCCCGTTCCCGCGAGCTCGTGAATCTGATCCCTCAGCGAGGCGACGCTGCGGCCCAACGTGATGCGGCCGGCCGCCTCGATGAGAGTCACGTCGCCGACCTGCATCGGGGTCAGATACAGGTTCACTTGAAGTCGATCACTAAGTGGCCGGAAGATCCCTTGTAAAGGAGCGAAAGGTCCTTGGGCTTGAGTTTGCCGCCCATCGCGAAGTACAGCAGACCCTCGACGGGCGTTTTGGTCTCTCCGTCGGGTAGCATCTTCTCCTTGAGCGCGTTCAGCAAGGGACTGTCCTCAGGGTTGGTCGCCTTCTTGTCGGACGCGCGCACCGTAACTCCGCCCCAAATGGGACCGTTCGTGCGGGTCCCATCCCCTCCGGGCTGGCGAGCTGCGGGCTTGACGATCAACGCGCCGCCGTTTCCGGCGATCTGGGCCGGTGTCAGCGCCCCACCCCGATCACCATCCTTCCGCGAGAGCAAAGTGAAATCGTCGGGACTCACGCGCAGCGCTTCATCGGTTTTCGGCGTCACCGTGATCCGCACCACCGCGTAGCCGGTGCCTAAATCCGTGCCCAGCGCGTCTCGAATCTCCACGCGATCCAGCATCACCGTGCCTGCCAGCGCGACTTGCTCGTTGGAGGCTTGATTGGGCGCCGGCTTGTTCTCCGCAAAAATCGCCCCGACGAAGGGTAATGACCCGACGAACACCAATGAGACGAGCGCCAAGAAAACAACGCGATTCATAGACTCACATCTCCCGCCCTTTGACGAATCTCCATGCAGCCCCGGCCGGTGGGCAACACCTTGCCGGGATTCAGACGGCATTCCGGATCGAACAGCTTCTTAAACCGCGCGATCATCTCCAGCGTACCAGGAGAGAACTGGTGCTCCATCATCTCGTTTTTTTCCATGCCCACGCCGTGCTCCCCCGTAATGGAGCCGCCCACCGAAATGCAGTATTTCAGAATCTCGTCGCCGGCCTGCTTCACTTTTTCCAATTCCCCAGGGACCCGATGATCGAACAGGATCAGCGGATGAAGATTGCCGTCACCGGCGTGAAAGATATTGCTGATCACCAGCCCATAGCGGTCGCTGACGCCGCGGATGAATTCCAGTGTCGGCGCGATCTGGGTGCGCGGCACCACGCCGTCTTGCGTGTAGTAGGAAGGGGCGCAGCGCCCTACCGCGCCGAACGCGTTCTTGCGGCCTTTCCACAGGAGTTCGCGCTCTTGCGCGTCTCGCGCCACGCGGCATTCGCGCGCATTCGAGGCAGCGCAGGCATGGCGAATTTCCTCCGTTTGTTCTTCTACCGCCTCGCTCAACCCCTCCAGCTCGATCAACAGCACCGCCGCCGCATCCATCGGATATCCCGCGTGAACGGCCTCTTCCACCATTCGCAGCAGCACGCCGTCCAGCATCTCCACCGCGGCCGGCGTGATGCCGCGCGCGGTGATTTCACTGACCGTATTTGCGGCATCCGCCACGCTGTCAAAAACCGCGAGCAGCGTTTTCACCGCCTCCGGCTTCCGCATCAGCCTCACCGTCGCCTTCGTGACCAGCGCCATCGTGCCTTCCGACCCGACCAGCAAGCCCGTCAGATCGTAGCCTGGCGTATCGGCTCCGCCGGTGCGGATGACGCTTCCATCGGGCAACACCACCTCCAGGCCGAGAACGTGATTCGTGGTCACGCCGTAGGCCAGCGTATGCGGCCCTCCCGAATTTTCGCTGATATTTCCGCCGATGGTGCATGCGCGCTGGCTGGAGGGATCGGGCGCATAGAAATATCCATCCGCTTCCACGGCCAAAGTGAGGTCCAGATTCACCACGCCCGGCTCCACAACCGCTCGTTCGTTGGCCAGATCGATTTCGAGAATCCGGTTCATGCGCGCGAAGGAGATCATCAGTCCGCCGGCTCGCGCGATTGCGCCGCCGCTCAACCCGGTGCCCGCGCCGCGGCCGGTGATGGGCACGCCGCGATCCCGCGCCAGTTTCACCAACGCGACCACTTCGGCGGTGGATACGGGAAACGCCACCAAATCCGGGCGCGCCCTGTCGATGCTGCCATCGTATTCGTAGGTGGCGAGATCCTCGGGTGTGTGGAGATACCCCCGCGCGCCAACAATCGCCTCGACGCCCTCCCGAAGGGAAGCAGTCATAACGCTCGGCGCGCGGCCGCGAAGGGATTGCGAATGATGAGACAGTCGATGACTGCCCTATCGACCCTCATCGTTCTTCCCTCTCTCGTAAAGCTCCTCCCGGTTGAATTTGAAATCGGGAGGAAAAGGGACCCTCAAGCGCTCCATCGCTTTCAAGGCCCACTCCCGGTCGGCATCGCGGGCAACCTCGAATTTGCGCTTTCCGGTTACGCGAATCTCAATCTGGTCGCCTTCCTTCAGGTTTAGGGCCTTCACGACGGCGGCGGGAAGGCGCACGGCCAAGCTGTTTCCCCATTTAGCGACTCGCATAGGGTATACATTTCGATTGTAATCAAGACCGGGGGAGTGCGCTGAATCCGCGTAGGTGAGGTCCCTTGGTGCGATCTAACCGCGCTGCGGTGCGGACGTCCGGAGCGCCTGCCTTTTTCTCCAGGTGAAGCCGCGCCACCAGGGGAACTTGCTACAATGCAGTCCCGGGCGAGGGTCGGCGAAACTTACATAAGAGCGCGTCATCGACACTTGAGCCGGCTGCCGCGAAGCGCAGGGCGCTACAGCAGTATTTGCAGACCTTCTTCGACGGTTCGCCGCGTCAGATGATGACGGCTCTACTCCTACCCGGGCCTTGAGCATTTTCCAATCCAAGAATGATCATGAAAGAACTTGATGACGCAAAGTAGTTGACAAGGATGAGGAGGCCGCGCAGCGGCCGATTTCCTTTCTTGGGTTTTGGGTTTGAAGAGATAGATCTCGTTGTCGTCGTCGCG
>DATDGT010000137.1:0-5381 GCA_036521975.1 Bryobacteraceae bacterium | reverse complement strand
GACGCACGAGCTCCTCGAGCGTTATTTTTCTTAGATGGGTCACAAGGACCTCCTTGTGACCCGACATTACTGCTACCGATCGCCAAACGCATCCGTCGACCACGCACGCGAAGCGTCTGCCGTCAGGCTTCGTTCAAGTCGTGTTGGCTGTGCGAAGATGCCGCGAAAGCGCGAGGTGCTTCCTTATGCGAAGCTGTGGCGCGGAGTTGTATTTCTTACTGAGCCGCCGCCGAAATTCCCGCCAAACGGCGTAGAAATTCCATCTCTTGGCGCCCTTAATCTGGCGCCCTTAATCCGCTCAGGCTTGCCTCCGCCAATCTCCTCGAAACACGCGGTCAATGTCCGGTCAGTGACCATCTTATGACCCTTCCAAGGTAGGATTTCGATGCGGCCTATGTTACTTTCTCCCTTCGGGGACGGCATCGTCCAAACGCAGCAACCGCTCTCGCGAGGGGATGGTGTGCCCGAATTTTCTTCTGAGCGGGGGCCCTCTGGGCCCGCAAGGGAGTGAGGAGAGCGAGACGTGAGTTTCTCAACCATCTTTCCAGGAACAATTCCTTTCTTTAGGTGGTGCGACCACACCTGGCTGTGCAACGCCATTAAAGGGACCACCTGGGTTTTCCCGCTGACGGAGACAATCCACATCCTTGCGCTGGCGGTTCTGCTGGGATGCATCACGCTGCTCGATTTTCGCCTTCTGGGAATCGCTGCCCGCAATTGGACTCCCTGGCGGATCGCGAATGAACTGCACAAATTCATCCGCTGGGCCTTGGTGGTGATTCTGGTTACCGGCTGGCTTTTATTCATGGCCGAACCAATGAAGGCGTACGACAACATGGCTTTTCTGCCCAAGATGGCCTTCCTGGTTGCGGCGATTACTTTTCACTATACGATTTTCCGGAGGGCTAGCTCCATCGATAAGATCTACACCCCGGTTGTCGCGAAAATTGCGGGCTTGGTTTCGCTGTTTCTGTGGTTCGGCATAGGAGTTATGGGTCGCGCGATCGGCTTTGTATAAATAATTCAAATGAATAAGTCCGCAGCATCTTTTTACGTCGCAGCCACGGCGGGTTTCGTCCAAAACCCGATCGCCGTGAGCTCGGCGCTTCCATCCGCGAGCGGCGCCACTCAGCCCTTCTGGAGCGTCGCCGCGGATGGGAGTCTTCTTCTTATCTGCCTCTTCCCAAAGAGATCCCGGACATTTCTAAGTAGGGAGCACCAATGAACAAACAGGCTTTGACGATGATCGCGGCCGCCACCGTATTGTTGGCACTGTTCGCGATGCCGGCGTTATCGCACCACTCTTTCGCCATGTACGATCAGAACAAGACCGTCACGCTGACCGGAGTGGCCAAACAGTTCGTGGCCCAGGCCAACGACGCGGAAATCCACTTCGTGCTCATCGCGCCGGATCGCAAGGGGTTGGCCAAAACTCCGGATGGAAAATACATCGAGTGGGGCGTCGAGATGGCGGGCGCGGCGGCGGTGGCACAGCAGGGAATGACGGCGGCCACTTTTCCGGTCGGAACCGTATTCAGCGTCAAGTTAAATCCTCTGCGAGACGGCAGTAATTTCGGATCCCGTATCGGCGCCCTCGCCAAGTGCCCCGTCGATCCCGGGACCAACAAGCCGAAGCTGCCGGAAGCCGACAAGCATTGCGATTCGGTTCCGGGCATGACGCTGCTAGGAGGGAATACGTTTTAGGCCGAAGTTCGTGGAACTTCGGTTTAGGGAAGTGCTCCGGCATCGCGTGGATCGAGGTTTGCGGAAAGCCCGTAAGCGTGAGGAATTAAACTGAAGGACGAGTAGCCCCACGCAGATGAATCCGCTGAATGGATACAGTTGGGCATTTTCGCTCCTTGTGAGTGTTCATCTGGTGGGGATCGTCTGCGGCGTGGGCACGGCCGTGCTGGTGGATCTTCGGCTCATCGGCGTCGGCTTGACGAAGAACACGCCCGCGCAGCTTTGGAAAGGCGCGATGCCGTGGACCCTCGGCGGCCTCTTTGTCGCGATTACAGCCGGGCTTCTGCTGTTTTCCATCGACCCGAAAGAGTATTTGGCCAACTCCGCCTTTCGTTTTAAGATGGTGTGCCTCGCCCTGGCGCTCGTGTTCCATTACACGTTCGTTCGGAAGGCGGCCGCATCCGATGCGCGCGGAGCCAAGGCCTGGATCGTCGCCTCGATTTCGCTGGGAATATGGGCGCTGGTGCCATTCGGCGGAATTCTCATTGGATCGCTCGGGTCGCCTTACCCGGTACTTCTGTTGCTGCATATCCTGGCGCTGATTTGCCTGGGCGGCATGGTGGCAGCGACCGACGTGCGCCTGCTCGGCGCGGGCCTGCTGAGCTATCCGGCTCGCGATGTCGTAAACGCGCTTCGCATCCCCAAACGCATCGCCTTCATCGTCGCCGCAGGCTGCGGCGTCTTGATGTTTGCCGCCAGAGCCGGGCAATATTCCGATCGTCCATGGTTTTGGATCAAGCTGGGGCTGCTCGCGGCGCTGGCGGCGAACTACTTCGTTTTCCGGCGCAGCGTTTACGAAAAATCGGCGGAATGGGACGGCGCCGCGAAAGCATCGCTAAGGCCGAAGATCGCGGGAGGTATGTCGCTGCTGCTCTCGGCGGGCGTTCTCTGGGCTGCGCGCGGACCCGCCACGATCAAAGACGTCATGCACTCCGCGATCGATCCCAGTGGAGATTTCCTCTTCGAATCGGTCCAGAGCATTGCGGACGACAATGGCGTGCGAGAAAAAGCGCCGCACACTGACGCGCAATGGGAAGGCGTTCGCCAGCGCGTCGCAGTTCTGCTGGAGGCGCCGGATCTGTTACAGGGCCGCTGGGCCGCGCGGCCTAGGAATCGATCCAGAAATCCCGAGGTGGAAAACCAGCCGGAAGAAGTTCAGGCGTTGCTCGATTCAAGCCCTTCCGAGTTCCTGCGCCGCGCCCGCAAGCTTCAGGACGCCGCTGCCCTCGCGATGCGGGCGGTGGACGCCAAGGATAAAGACGCGCTCTCGAGCGCCCTCCTGGGCATCGACAAAGCCTGCGAGAGTTGTCATCTGCACTATTGGTACCCGCGCGACAAGAGAGCCCGGCAAGCCGCGAAAGAAGACGGCGTCGAGGATTAATCAGCGGCCGCGCCAGCATCCTGGACGCCGCCATCGGTTTCGAGTCTAAGCTCAGAACTTCGATTTCGCCCCGTAAAACCCAGTTTCCGGCGGACTAAACTCCATCCAAGCTGAACCGAGGTTACGCACAGCCACAGTCCGCCAAGCATGAGGGTCAGGACTACGATGTCCCATGCCGAACGGTAATTGTAGAGCCACGGGAAATCCATCGAGTGCAGCCCGTGATAGAGCCATCGCGTCATAAACGACGACGCATCGGAGTGTTCGCCGACCACCCGCCCCGTTCTCTGGTCGATGTAAAGTTGCGTATGCTGCGGATCGTTCAGTTTGACGAACAACACCGGCAGCGGCCGTTCGCGATGGCGATCCAGGTAGTAGCGGTCGTACTGCGTCAGAACGTGCTTGTCGACGACGTCATAAGGATGTGCGGCGTTACTGACCATGTCGAAGATCCTGTCCTTGTCGTACTCCGTGCGTGGACTGCCCTCAACGGGAACGATCCTGGTCTGGCGCGAATCGATCGCGGCGAAGTAGACGGGCTCATCGTCGAAGGAGGTGAAGTCCAATTGCTTCACCTTCATATTTCCCAATTGCACGAGCGCGATCTGCGGAGACTTGGCGGCGTAGTCCTCAATCTGAAACCGTCTCGCGCGAAGAACCGCTTGAATCCGTCCTAGAGGACTCGTGATCCGCCCGTCCCCACCTTGCCCGCCATTGGGACCGCGATTGGTCTGCACGGGGAACGGGTCCATCGAGAGCATCCCGCTGAAGGCCCACGTGCAGGTCACAATCCCGAAGAACAATCCCAGAGTCATGTGCAGACGCTTCTGTCCCGCATAGGGTATCCCCGATGGAGCCCCTTCGAAGCGATACCGCTTGTTTGGCGAGTACAAAGAAATGCCAATGATCAATCCCATCAGCGCCGCCACCGTTCCGATGCCCGACGTGTAAATGATCAGGTTGCTCCAAAGCTTTTGCCGCACGCGCAGAGGAGTGTAGTAGATCCAATGCGGAATCGGTCCGAGCTCCGCGCCGATTCGCGATCCGAGCGTGGTGTATTGAACCACTTCTCCGGAGCGCTGGTTCATGTATACCTGCTGTCCATCTGGAAATGTGTACTTCCAGAGGGGCATCTGACTGCGTAGGCCTCCCTGCACGGTCCATTGATCGACTGCGGTCACTTCTTGAACGTGGGCGGAGCTCGGGGGCTGGCCGGCCCAGTGCGAAGCGATGCGCAGAAGCAAGTCTTTCGAGTATTCGGTTTGAACGGAGCCGTCGTCGGCATAAACCATGGTCTGCCCCCCGCCTCCGCGCCCGCCGCGCCGGCGAGATGGAGGCGGAGGCGGCGTAGCGCTCGCCACGACATCCGGTGGGCTGCTCTGCGGCCCTTTGCCGGCCGCGGCGGGGCTACTGCCTGACCCCGCCGCGCCGCCCTCCTCCCGGACGGGGATGTCCCTCAGGGGTTGGATAGCGCCTGGGGGTGTAGGGCCATCCGGACTTCCCCGTCCGTTCCTTTGGCCGCGCGCCGCTCCGCGGCCTTCTTTGTCGCTCCTCCGTCCAAACCCTCTGCCGAATCCACGTGCCGAATCTCCACGCCCCTTTCCGCTCGGCCTGGCGCCTCTGCCTGCCTCACCCGAGGTAGCTTGCGCACCGGTCACCGGACCGCCTCCACTCGCCCCGGCGACCGTTCCAGGGCGAGCCGCAGGGGCGCCGCTACGCCCCCCTCTGCCTCCGCGTCCGCCGCCTCCGGCGCCGAACCGGTATACCGGTCGTCCGTCGAACATGGCGAGTTGCACGCTGCTCGGCGATCCTTCTACCCCTAACCTCGCGAACGCTTCCTCGGGCGACAGGTGAATGCGGCTCGCATCGATCGGGTCGGAGTGGTCCAGTCGATCGCCTTGGCCTACACCTGGGAAGTCCCAGTACATCATGAAAATTCCAGAGGCGAACCACCACGCGAACAGAACACAGAACGCCAGCCCCATCCAGCGATGGCAGAAGATGGCGAATTTGCGGATGCCAACCAGCACTTGCCTCATAACCTTTCTTTAACGCGCACGACGCATTCGCTGTGCGCTTTCTTTAACGCGCACAACGCATTCGCTGTGCGCTTAATTTTTGGTTCGTCAGAAAAAATCGTGGGTAGATGTCGGTTCTGGGAGCTTGCCAAGTGAGTGATACAGGGCGAGTTCGAGGCAGCGGAAGGTGCGAAAGCCATAGGATTTTCTCATGGTGACTTTAGCTTTGTTGTTCAGCC
>DATDGT010000136.1:0-14628 GCA_036521975.1 Bryobacteraceae bacterium | reverse complement strand
TTGTTCGACAGTATCTTGAACTGGCAAATTCCAACTTCGCCGAAGTTGGCTCCCGCCCTTACACCCTGACCGGCGGCTCCTCGATCCGCTCTTGAAATTCTCATCCAGGAGGTCAGTCAACACTTAATTTCGGAATTCAGGTTGAGATGATTCCCCAGCGAGCAGGTGACGTTGTAGAAGCCCGCCTGCCACAATACGGCGTAGTCGAACAATCCCTCGACGAGAATCACTTCCGGATAGTGCCGGACTTGCTCCCAGTTGTACAAACCGCCCTTGGCGCCTGGCAAAAAACGATGAGGCGGTGCCGAAGCCGAGAGGCTGCGACCATAAAGGTTGCCCTCCAGAGGAAACACGATGCGACGCGTATAGGCGTCGTAGCCCACGGCAGTGACCAAGCCAGCTTGGCGTAGGGCCTGTAGGGAGTAGCCCAACTGCACCAGCCAAGTTCGCAAGCCACTGCCGGGCGCGTAGCCGATCCGCATGTGTTCGATCAACTCTGGCGAGCGGACTCCGCGTTGGAGCAGATAGCCCACCGCCTCCCCGTAGCGTGGTAGCTGCATACGATAGAAACCCGCGGCTTGAGGCAACAACGGCGGCAAGCCACGCCACTGATGGAGCAACGACAACGCCTGGGGAAACCTCACTTGGTGATAGAGTTCGGCAAAGCGAATCACGTCACCGCCGCGACCACAGCCATAGCAGTAGAACAGGCTCTTGCGGGGATCCACGAGGAAGCTGGGCTTGTGATCGGAGTGCAGCGGACACAGTCCCATTAACCGACCCCGGCTGAGACGCCGGGCTGGGTGCCAATGATGAGCCTGCAGATAATCAAGCAGCGGAATCTGCTGTTTCAACTCTTCGAGAGATTGACGACTCACGGACTTCTTGCCTCGATGGGCAGAATACGGGAGAGCGCGCCCAGATCCCAGGCGAGGATGGTGGGCGTACGGAAAAAGTGCTCACTTTGGGCTCCGAGCCCTATCCAGCACCAGACGGTGATCAGCCGCCGTAGCGCCCATCGGCGCACGGTGGATGGATCCGGCAAGCGGGTCGGATCTTTGCAGTGCGGCGCTGCTTGCTCGGCAGACTCACCGGCACCGATCCGATCGCAGGACTGCTGTCGACAGTGCAGACTGTAGTGGCCGGACGGCGCTAGGCAATCGGGCAAGATCGTGAAAGTCTTCCTGCACGGCGGACAGATTCCGCGTCGCACCCAGATGCCCTCATGCTGTTCATCGTGGTTCTGACGGAGTCGTCGTCCGTGGCCGATAATCGTGTCGTCGCGACAAACCGGACAGCGCCGAGGTAGGAGCTCCAATGGGATCACCCCGGGTCAATGTTGTCTTTAGACTCTGGCAGTGCGATAAAGAGAATCACGGCTGGCGTGAAGGCCTGCCGCTGACCGTCGCCTGCCAAAGTTTCGATCTGCTGGTCGGGCCTTCACCCTCCGACAAAACAGTTTCGAACGAAAAAAAGAATACTGCTTTCCGTCGGCGGCTACGAGCCTCTCATTCAGGAGATTGGCCGGTATACGGGTGAGTCTTGAGAAAACCCGAAGCCCGCTGTTTGCAGGGGCTTGAAGTAAATTTTCAAAGGTCTCTCGCGCAAGGAAACGACTTCCCATCCACCTCAGGCAAAAGGTAGCGTCCTAGAGACTAGGACGCTACCAGACAGAACGCTTTCCTCTCGCGATCTGCGATAACGTGAAGATATGCCTGCCGCGACCCTGCAAGAACCGCTGGAGGAGATTCTCGAACTCTCTGCCGAACCCCCACCGCCGCGTAAGCGCTTCACGCGCGCCGAAGTGGAGCAGATGCTCGAGGCGGGGCTGTCTATGATTGAGCGGTGCGAGCTTATCGATGGAGACCTGATCGACAAGATGGGACAAAATCCTCCTCATGCAGCAGCGATTCGCCGCACTGCCGTCGCGTTTACGGAGATCTTCGGCGCCGACAGGATACTGGTGCAAGCCCCGATTGAAGTCGCTGCCGGCGACCAAAAGTGGACCTGGCCGGAGCCGGATGTGGCGGTCCTCGCCCAATCAAGTCCTGAATACGATCAGCGTCATCCTCGCGGCGACGAACTGCTGGTGCTGGTGGAAGTGGCCGACACTACGGTGCGGCAGGACGCCTTCAAGAAGCGCGACATCTACGCCCGCGCGGGCGTGCCTGAATATTGGGTGCTCGCGATTCGCCAGCGCCGCTTGATCGTCCACCGCCACCTGGCGCGGGGTTCGTACGGAGAGGCGCTGGTGCTCGCGGAAACGGAAGAAGTCTCGCTTGGTTCGCACTCCATTCCGGTGGTCGGTTTGCTGCCCGGCGTTCCGGAGCAGCCCTGATTCGGAGTGAGCGCGCCGTTTCCGCAAGTTCGCGTCAATCGCAAAGCCGCCGGCCGCGTCGCAAGCGGCCATCCCTGGGTCTATTCGAGCGACATGACCGATCGCGGTGAAGCTCAACCCGGCGACGCCGTACGTGCGATCGATCCGCGCGGCGCGTTTCTCGGAACGGCGCATTATAGCTCCACGTCGCAGATCGCCCTGCGCATGCTGTCGCGCGCCGCCGAGCCGATTGACAAGAGCTTTTTCCTCCGGCGGCTGACGGAAGCCATCCGGCTTCGCGAGCGGGTGGTCCGCGATTCGAACGCCTGCCGTCTGGTTTTCTCCGAGGCCGATCTGCTGCCCGGGCTGATCACCGATCGCTACGGCCCGTATCTTGCGATTCAAACCTTGAGCCAAGGCATGGAGCGCAGCCGCGACCTGGTGATTCATTGCTTGACCGAATTGCTCCAGCCCGCGGGAATCGTCGCGCGAAACGACGTCTCCACGCGAACGCTGGAAGGTTTGCCGCGGGAAACTACGACTCTGGCGGGCGAGATCCCCGGGCAGGCGCTCATCGAAATGAACGGATTGAAATTGCAAGTGGATCTGCTGCGCGGCCAAAAGACCGGAGCCTATTTGGATCAGCGCGAAAACTACGTTGCGGCCGCCCACCATGCCCGAGGCAGAGTGCTGGACTGCTTTACTTCCGCCGGAGGTTTCGCGCTGCACGCCGCCCGGCGGGCGGAGAGCGTGGAAGGCATCGACTCTTCGGCGGCGGCTCTCGAAATCGCGGAAGCCAACGCCCGGCTGAACGGCTTCTCCAATATCCAATTCCGGCGCGCCGACGTTTTCGAATTCTTGAGGGGAATTGAGCGGCGATACTCCATGGTGGTGCTCGACCCTCCGGCCTTCACTAAAACGCGCCGCCAATTGGACGACGCTGCGCGGGGTTACAAAGAGATCAACATGCGCGCGCTCCGATTATTGGATGCGGGCGGCATTCTGGTCGCCTGTTCCTGCTCGCATCACGTGAGCGAAGCCATGCTGCTCGAGATTGTGGCGCAGGCGTCGTTGGATGCGGGCAAGACCCTGCGCGTGCTGGAGCGCCGTACCCAGGCCTCCGACCATCCAATCCTCTTGACCGTGCCGGAGACGCTGTATCTCAAGTGTCTGATCCTTGAAGTGGCGCCAGCGTGATCAGAATCAGGCTTCCGAGCCGGGCCCAGAGGGCACCCCGTTAGCAAGCGGCATCCGGAACAGCACACTAGAACGTGAAGCGCGCGATCAACGTGCCCGTTCGCCCGGTAAGATATGGAGCCGAAGCGGCCGTCGGCAGACTTCCCGCAGTGGCGAAAGTGTTGATCACTCCAAAGCCGCTGGAAAGGATTCCCGCCGTCTTGGTCAACGGGTTTTGCGGACTCACACCCGTGCCGGAGCTGGTCGGGGCCGGCATAATGGTGCGGTTGAAGATGTTGACGAACTCCGCTCGAACGTGGAAGTTCATTCGTTCCTTGATCCGGAAGTTGCGGCCGATGTTGGCGTTCTCCGATGGAGCGCGAGGCGCGCGGAAGTCGCTGTACAGCGTCCCCGTGGCCGTACACGTGGAATTCGTGGGGCACTGCGCCCACGCATTGGGATTCAACACCTGCTGCAACGCCGGATTATAGCTGTGAATGTTGTTGATATCGACAAGATACAAGGGCTGTCCTGGCACGCGTTCGACTTCGCTTGAAAGGAAGTTCGCCGTGAGGCTTGTGGGAGGCGTGAGAAACGTGCCACTTTGGTACAGCGCATAGCCGCCGATCTGCCAATCCCTCAAAATCAGGCTCGCGTATTTGGGCACGAAGGAAGGCTTCGGTACGGTGTAGGTGAAATTGAAGGTCAGCGCCAACGGTGGGATGTTCTGCAAATCCCAGACGCTGCTGGCGGGATTAAAGAAATCCTGACGCGTCGCGCGGGTGAAAGCCCTGGCCCACGTGAAAGCGCCGCCCGCTTGCAAGCCGTGGGAGAAGCGCTTGGTGGCCTTCATCTGGAGCGAGTCGTACTTGGAATTACCGGTTGCGGATCCTGTGGGGTTCAGCGCCCCGAACTGTGGAAATGGATACATGACGCTCTGGAGCGTGCTGCTGGTGGGGAAGCCGGAATAGGGAAGAAGATTGGTGATGCCATGCGCGGCCTCATTCTGCATCACTGCCGCGGAACTGATCGACTGCGTCAGCAGATTGCGGTCGTTATTGTTGTTGTACGTGGAGCTGGGGCAGACTCCGGCGCCTCCTGAAGCAGAAGCCGAGCACGGGCCGGTTCCGGGATAAGGATACAAACCGAACTGTGCATATCTGGCCGGTGAGAGCCGGCTCAGATTGCCCAGTGGGCCGCTCAGCCATACCACGCGGTTGCCCACATAGGCGGCCTCCATGACAAAACTTCTGGTAATCTCGCGCTGGACGCCGAAGCTGAATTGATTTTCACGCGGCGGGCGGTTCTGGTTGGCGTCGGGCGCAAAATTTGTGGGCGTACCTCCCGTGGTGCCCAGAACCGGATAGCGGTTCGGATCGGTGACGGGCCAAGCCGGCGTCTGGATGGAGCCCGGGACCTCGATGTTCACGAATTGCCCGGCAGCAGGAATGTACGACGGACTATTGGCGGTCACGGCATACGTTCCGTTGGTGCTGACAATGCCGCCGGCCGTTCCGAACACCTCCGTGTACACCACTCCCCATCCGCCGCGAATCACCGTCTTCGGATCCGCCTGATACGCCACGCCAATCCGCGGCCCAATCGCGTAGGGATAGCTCGCCTGATAAAACGCGCAATTGCAGGTGTTGGCGTAGCGGGTCGCGCCGGGATGGCCTCCCGAATTCGCGTTCGCCGTCGTCAGATCGAGCTGTCCCAGACGTCCGTATTGCTCGTGGGGCGTAGTGGCCAAGTCGTACCGCAGGCCGTAATCCACGGTCAGCTTTCTAGTCACCTTCCACGAATCTTGCAGGTACAGGCCCCATTGCTGATACCCCATACGGTAGTCGTATGGCGCGGACTGGTTGGTGGAGTTATAGTTGCCCAGCAGCCAACTGGCGAAACCGAAGCCGGTACTAAATCCGCTGAGACTATTGACCGGAGTGAAGGGATCCGAAGTCGCGTTCGTTCCGGTGGCGAGAGTCACGCCGGCGTAGTATTGTATCGGCGCTCCCTGGAAGTACACCTCGGCGCCAAGTTTATAAGTGTGCTTGCCGTGAACCCATGTCGCGTTGGCGTTATACGAGGGTTTGTCATCGTGATAAATGCTCTGGATTTGACCGTTGGTACCTATGTTTTCCATGCCTCCGGCTCCCGAACAGGGGTAGTTATTCGGGCACATGCCGGTGACGGATGGGAACTGGCGGTGCTGTACAAATCCAGTGAGTCCGAACTGCGAAGGATCAAAATTCAGGAAGGCGGCGCGGTCGCTGAAATGCGTGTGGTAGTAACCGGCGCCAAAGTGCAACAGGAGGGTGGGCGTCAGAGTGCGGTCGTAGTTTAACCGCTCAATGTAGCCCCCAAGGCAGTTGCAACGGTACTGGCCTATCTCAAACGGCAGGCCATCGGCGCCTTGCGGAGCGCCAACCGAGACCTGGTTCACGAGATTGGTCTCCTGATAATAGAAGGACAACTTGTCCTTGTTAGAGACAATGTGATCGAGCTTGAACGATGGAATAACCGAGTATCGATTGCTCGGGACGGCGCCCAGGTAGTTCCCGGTTAAATTGGAATTTTGCGCCACTACACCCAATTTCTGAAACAGATTCAGAAAGTCCACGGTGCTCGGGTCGAAGCGGGTGAGAGGAATCATGTTGTTCGGGAACGGCGAAGCGTAGCCTTGGCCCGCCTTAGCACCAGAAGCCGCCACGGTTCGCGTGGCCGGATCGAAGATTTCGTTGGCAAAGATCATCTGGCCCGCCGGGTCCAACTCGATGTTAGGAGTACCTAGGGCTGTTTTGGGAACGCCGATAGTGCTGCACAGGCTGCAACTGCCATTGGGAGAGATCGCGCTAAAATTGCCATTCAAATACGCGGGCGCGGGCACCGTGTCGGGATTCACGAGCAGCGAGGTCTCGAGGTATTCCTCATAATTGAAAAAGAAGAAGCTCTTGTTGTGCCCATTATAGATTTTAGGGATGTAGATGGGACCGCCCAGCGTTCCGCCGAAATCGTTACGGCGGGCCTTCGGCCGGACCTTTCCTACGCCTGAGGTGTTCACACTGAAAGGATTGCCTGCATTCAGATCTTCGTTGACAAAGTAGTCGTAGCCGCTGCCGTGCCATTGATTCGTGCCGGACTTCATGGTGAAGTTCATTAACACGCTTCCCGTGGTTCCGAATTCGGGAGCGTAATTGCTGGTCTGGAAAGCGACCTCTTGAATCGCGTCCACGCCGGGCTGAGCCATCCCTTCATAGGCGAGCGCGTGAGGCGTAGCGTCCTGACCCTCGATGCGAATAGATGCCTGCGAGGTCTGGCCGTTGAAATTCCCGACGTTGTAGCCGGGCAAGGTGTACCCAGACGAGCCCGGAAGCGACATCACCACGTTGAATGGGTTTCGGATGGCTGCAGGTCCATTGCCCGAGAGTCCGATGCCCAGTAGCGGAATATTGTCCATTTGCTGTAGCGTGATGTTGTGGGTCAGCTCGCCAGTCTCGGTTTTCAGCAGGGTGGCCTCCGCGTTGACTGTGACGGATTCGGCGGCCGTGCCCACTTGCAGGGCGATGTCTTCGCGAAGCACCTGCGTGGCCGCCACCGCCAAACTTGAGTGGGTGTAGGCCTTGAAGCCTTGCACCGTCGTCGTCAGAGAATACGTGCCGACGGGCAAGTTTGAAATCGTGTAATCGCCGGCGGTGCTCGAGGCGCCCGTATAAATGACCCCGGTCTCCGCGTTCTTGGCCTGCACGGTGGCCCCGGCGATCACCGCGCCCGCGGGATCGGTGATAGTGCCGGTGATGGTTCCGTTGCCGCCCTGCCCGAATGCCAAGGCCGCTGCCAGCATGAGACAGCCGCCCAGCTTCCAACCTCCGGCTCCTGTCTCCTGACTCCTGACTCCTGACTTCTCTCTCCTACACATACGGAATCCCCTTCCCCGCAGCTCCCACCGCGGTCCAAACAGCGATCGACACAATCGCGGCGAATTGAGCTTGTCGTTTCGTCGCGTTCTCGGCCATAACCCACTTGCGTTGAATCGTGAACTGCACCACGATACCCACTACGATTAGCCCCATTTTGATCGGGAAAGAATAACTCTCGAAACACTTGATGGGCTCGGAAAAAGCCATGGGGATCCCGGAGGCAATCAGCACACCGATGCTTGCGAGCATCCACGGCTCGAGCTGGCGAGCCATGTGAGCGGCGGACAGGTAGCGTGACCCAAGTCCAAAAACGCGCAGATTCACGATCAGCACGCTTCCAAGCAGTACTGCCAGCGCCAGCAGGTGAAAAGTCTCGATGACAGGGAACGCCCAGACGGTATCGCGAATCGTGCTTCCGAGCCAGGTGTTGCCGCACCACTCGAAATACGGGCGGAACGATTCGCTAAGCATACGCGAGTCCGCGTCCCATGGCCACGACGCCGATCCAGATGGCCAGCGAAAAGGCGCCGGCAAGCTTGGCCCGCAAGGGCGTGGAAGCATCCTTATCCCAGGTTTCGATGTCGCGGAAAACGGTCTTGTGAAAGGCCAGGGCGTTCACACCGGCGACGGCTAGCAGCACGACTTTGATACGGAAAAATGGGCTGTTGTAGCATTTCACCGCTTCCGCGCAGAACAGCGTCGCTCCCGTGAGAATCATGGTGGTGAAGCCGATCCACACCCAGGGCAGGAATTGGGAGGCGACCTGCGAGACGGGCCGCTTGTTCATCACCACGCCCAGCAGGCGCAGATCGAGGATCGCCGCCGGCCAGAGCATGACGGCCAGAGCGAGGGAATGAATGGACTCGATTAAAGGGAATTGCCAGTCCGAATGCTTGATGCCGCTGGCCCACGGCAGATTCTGAAGCCACTCACAAACGCTGAGGACGGTCACCGGCTCTACTTCTTTTCTTTTGAGAAAAACTTGCTGTAATCCACGTTAATTTCACAGACAAATTCGTCCACTCTTTCTTCTTCGGGACGGGCGGGAAGAACACGCGCGGGAAATACCCAAGGCTTCGCAAATACATTGGGATCTTCCACGGTGACGTCGTACTGAAGGCCGTTGGCCACTCGCCGATAGCGCTCCATCACGTGCAACGCGGTTGTGTGCATGTAGCCGCTGACTTCCGTCTTCTCGTTGAATCCGATGCTGTCCACCACCAACGTGTCTCCATCCCAGCGGCCCACGGATTCACCCATCCAGGTGGGGTCGGGGTCGGGCGAATGAGGACGGCCGTCCAGCGGAATAAAGCGGAAGGTGTTGGGATATTCGAACAGCATCACCAGGAAGTTCTGCTTTTGAATGATTTGGAAGGGGTAAGGAGTGACGAAGGTCTGCGGGACGCCGAGCGGCACGCAATCGGTTCCTAAAGTGGTTCTGCCTCCAACAAACTGCCCGCTCCGATCGACTTTGAATTTTTCGGCGCCCGGCTTGAGTTCCGGAGGCGGAAGATCGCGGACGCCGGCGAATCCGTAAACTCCGGTCAAATCCGGCTTGCCATCGGGCATGCGGGCGTCTTTTGCGGATGAGGAGGGCGCCGCGGCCGGGGTGCTTCCCGCAACGGTGACGGTCACGGTTTTTGTAAGAACGGTATTCCCCGGACCGTTCACTTTCAAGGTGTAGGTGGTGGTCGCCACGGGGAACACCTGCTTAGAACCTCGAGCGGCCACGCGGCCCAGGTCCGGATCAAGCGTCACTCCGCTGGGATTTTCGGTGGCCCAAACCAGAACTACCGCCTGCCCGCTCTGGACGGATTCAGGCTTCGCGGTGAAGCTGACAATCCGCGCCGGAGGGGCTGTGCGCGTGGCAGGCGTTTGAGCCATGCACAACGCGGCGGCGATCAGAATAACGGTGAACCGCGGCATTTGCGAGGACTCCTTTGTCAATTGTCAGTCATCAGTTCTAACTGATGACTGATAACTGACGACTCTTAAGACTTGATCATTCGGCCGTCGGCCAGCTTGATCAGCGAGCTGAGCATCGCGGGATCGCCGCTCTTGGCCGATCCACCGGTGCAACTGATGACGTCGCCCGGCTTCACCGTGTCGTGCGTCCAGCCGTAGGACTTCAGATGATTCAGACTCATCATCTCGATTTGCCATTCGGCTTTAGCACCCTTTTCGTCGGTGACTTCCAGGTAAATAAAGGCGTGCGGATTCACCCATTCGAAGCGCTTCACCGTTCCGGTCACAGTCACGGGATTGGCCATGTTGTACATGGCGGTGGAATGATGCGCGGACGCCGGAGCAGCCAGCGGAATCGCGCACAATGCTATCGCCAAAAGTAAACCAAGTGTCTTCATCTTATTCGGGCTCCATTATTTCTTCTCGAAAAATTTGTTGTAGTCGATGTTGTGTTCGCAAACGAATTCGTCCACTTTGGAGAGATCCGGGCGGAGCGCGAAAGAACGAGTCTCGCTCCACGGCTTCACGAACACATTCGGATCTTCCAAAGTAGCGTCGTACTGAAGCGTGTTGTAATCGGGACGGCTGAATCGCTCGACGATATGCAGCGCTTCGGTGTGGAGAAAGCCGTTGATTTGGGTCTTGTCGTTGAAACCAACCGAATCGACGACCAGCGTGTCGCCTTCCCAATGTCCGATCGAATCGCCCATCCAGGTGGGATCGGGATCGGCCGGGTGGGGACCTCCGTCGGTGGGAATGGTGCGGAACGTCCCGGGATATCCGTAGAGGATCGCCAGGTGATGCGCGCTATGGACCAGTTCAAACTGATACGGCACGCTGAAGGCTTGGGGACCGGCCAGAGGCATGCAATCGGCGGTCCCACCTGAATCGTTGGCCGGACGAACGACTCTGTATTTTTCGGCGCCGGGCTTCAATTGAGGGCCGGCTGGCGCAGTCGCGGCTTGCCCGCCGCCACCTCCGCGACCTCCACGCGCCGCTCCGCCGCGCCCGCCTCCGCCGAAATTGTACACTCCCGAAAGATCGGGGTGGCCATCGGCCAGCCGCGGAACTTCCTTTTTCGCGGCTTCGCCGGCGTTCGAGGCGGGAGTCGTGCCCGCCACGGTCACGGTCAGCACCTTTGTCAGTACCTGGTTCGGCCCGCGGACTGTCAAGGTGTACGTCGTCGTCCGCGCGGGAGACAATTGCAGGACACCGCGCGGCGTCACGCGGCCCGGCTCGGGATCGATGGTCACGCCGGAGGGATTTTCCGTGGACCAGGTGAGCGTCACCTTCTGGCCGGGCTGAATGGATGCGGGCTCGGCTTTGAAGTCCATGATGCGCGCGGGTAGCTGTCCGGCGCGCGTATAGGAATTGCCCTGTCCGGCGGGAACGACGCCCGATTGAGGAGCGGCGGGAGTCGCCGAGTTCGATTGAGCCCAAACGGACCCTAAAACCAAACAACAACATGAAACAACAGCGCGGATATCGGCCACGTGGCGCCTCCCTCTGAAGCTAGGTGTTCAGTCTATCGCGGTTTTGGGGGTCGCGTCAAGGCAGGCCACCGGCCCGCTATCCCCGAGGAGGTATGACACCTCCTTGACACCTCCTTGACCCCTCCTTATCCAAGCAGAATGGCGCGGTCTGCGCTGAGCATAGCGCCGCCGCCGGCCGGCAGCGGTCGGGCGGTCAACGCATGCGGCATTCAAAATACAAACTTGGTGGCGAATTGCAGGATCCTGGGAGCGATGTCCGTCTGGATCTTGCCGAAGTTGCTGCTATTCAAAGCCGCGGTCGGGTTCAGGAAATTCACCCGATTCTGAATGTTGAAGGCTTCGGCGCGGATGTCCAGGTTATACCTTTCCCGTACCCTAAACCGTCTAGACAGGGCGACGTCAACATCGAAATAGCCCGGGCCTCGGAGCGCGCTGATGCCCATGTTTCCCAAAGTTCCCGTGGCCGGCGAAGCAAATGCCGCCGCACTCATCCAGCAATTGATGGTCTGGTGAGCGCAATACACATCCCCGGTCACTTGATTGGGGCGTTGGCTACCACTATTGATCAGCGAATTATCCACGCCGGTCGTGACCGTAAAGTCGTTTCCGGTACGCGCGGCGAAGATAGGCGAAAGCTGCCAGTCTCCGGCCACCCACCGCAGAGGGCGTGAGGAGAAACGGGGGGATTGGAGCACTGCCGTGAGATTAAAGTTTTGTCTGATATCAGTCCCGCCGCCGCTAACCCCTCCGCTGCAATTCCCGCGGTCGGATCGCCTGTTGTACGGGTTCGTCCAAGTAGGGCCTCCCGCTTGTAATGCCACGTTGTCGGAGATACAGTGCGCCCACGTGTAGTTGACCAGCACCATGAAATGGCTGGACAACCTGTGCTCGACTGACAGCAACATCGAGTTGTAGCTGGCGGTGCCGCCATCGTTGAGCTGCTCAATACCCGCATAAAACGCTCCCTGGGCCGGATTCTGCAGAGTAAGAGTGCGTCTTGCCGAATAGTTCGCGGTTGACGAGCAGGGGCCCGCGGCGGTGAGGCCGTACTGTCCTGCGCTGCACGGTCCGGGAATGTAGACAATCGGATTGAGTTCCTGGTCGGTCCACAAGTGGACCGTGTCGTTTCCCAAATAATTGCCCTTGACGACCCAGCTTGCTCCCAATTGTTTCTGAACACTGACGTTGGTTTGTTCAAGATACGTGTTACGAACGTGCAAAGGAACGGTCAGGTAAGACCCCCCTGTCGGGAATACGAAGCGCGGACTCAAGGTCACCGGGTAGGGACTCCCTCCGGGGTAGGCCGCCCATGGATTGCCGAAGCCGCCCGGATCGGGACTGTTGGGATAGGTGATACTTTCCCCCCAGGGTCCATCCCCGGCGTAGCTGTAAAAGAAAAGCGTAGTCGGCATGTCGTAGAAGATTCCCCATGACCCGCGCACGGTCATTCGGCCGTCGCCTTTGGGATCCCATGCCAGTCCGAAACGCGGCGCAAAATCCGCCCAGGTGGTGTAATTCGGCCGTTTGCCGGTATTAAATCCGGCATCGCCCGGAAAGAGCAGGCCGGCGGGGGCGTTGGGGTACACGGTCGAATGGACGTTCGCGTCAAAGTCGGCCTGGCTGAAATGAGTAACCCATCCATATTCGAAACTTCCCGCGAGGTAAGGCTCCCAGCGCAGGCCATAATTCGCGGTCAGGCGTGGAGTAATCTTCCATGTATCCTGCGCGTAGATGCCGAAATAGTTCCAACGCTCGTTGTCGTGCGTGATACTCGCCTGACTGAACGAATCCAGAATGCCTGCGAAAAAGTCGCCGAACGCCGACCCGGTAGCCTGACTTGAAAAAGTGAAACCCCCATCGCAAAAGACGCAGAACCATGAGTTCTGGCCGGGCCTGATATAGTTTGCGCCAAACTGGATCTGGTGGGAGCCCCGCACCAGACTGAAGTCGTCGCTGAACTGGTAAGTCGTGGTGGCGTCAAATCCAGGCGTTGCCGTCCCTCCCGCGCTGGCGAAATCGCCCGAAACGGTGATGTTCGAATAGTTCGGGAGAGGTTGATAAACGCCCTGGACGCCGATGCCGGGAGCGTTGAGGATCGGCACCTGAAATTTGTTGACTATGGACCGATTCAGAGTGGCGCGGAATGTGTTGAGAGCGCCGGAGCCGAGTACGTAGGTGTGGCCCAGAACCAGCGAATTCACCTCGTCATTATTGCCCGCGAGTTGCACCGACAGCTCGGTCCCCGCAAAAGTGGATGGAACGAGAACATGAGTTACCAAATAGCGGGCGAAGATGGATTGTTTGGAGGTTAACTGGTAATCGAGTCTCGCCAAACCCATATTCTCCGTCAGATTGGCGATCTGGGCATACGTCGTCAGACCACAATTGCCGGGACCCGACGGAAAGTAGCTCGACATCTTGACGGCCTGAGGACTGATCAACGACGGAGGAAGGATGTTGTTGACGTAAGGCGCCTTCAACGTCTGCGGAGTGGCGAAGCAGTTGGCCTCGTAGGCCTGCAGGTTGCCCGTGAGCATAGCGGGCGTCGGAACATTGGCGAAGGCGGCCGCCGGGGCCGACCGCTGAATCGTGGCCTGATAGCCGAGGAAGAAGAACAGTTTGTTTTTCCTGACCGGTCCTCCAAGCGTCCCGCCAAACTGGTTTCGCTTCAGGTTGTCGCCCACCGGCGCGAAGAAGTCACGTGCATTGAAGTCCCCATTCCGGACGAATTCGAACGCATCGCCGTGAATTTCATTGCTGCCGGACTTCGTCACGAGGTTGATCGCGCCCCCGGCATGCTGCCCGTATTGAGCTGGCAAAGCGCTGGTTTCCACTTTGAATTCCTGTATGGCATCCGGGAATGGCGTCGGCAGGTTCAGGTTGTTAAATGGATCGTTGTACGATCCGCCGTCCATCAGATATGTCGTGCCATTGAGTTGTCCACCGGATACGCTGACCAGTGTCTCGTTGGGATAGTTCTTGGTGGACACGAGAAGCCCGGCGGTGGGAATCGATCCATAAGCGCCGAGAACCGGTACGGCGCCTCCGGCCACGGTTATGAGCTGAGTGACCTGGCGTCCATTCAACGGTAAATCGACCACCTGCTGCTGATTGACTACCTGGCCGACGCCGGTAGTGTGAGTATCCACCATGGCCGCTTCGGCCTGCACGTTGACTTGTTCGGTGACCGCGCCAACCTTCAAAACGGGGTCGATCGTGGGCGCGGTGTCCACTTGCAGAACGATGCCGGTCTGCACGAAGGTACTGAAGCCTTCCTTCTTGACTTCCATCCGGTAAGGTCCGATGGGAAGGGCCGGCAGGGAATAATCGCCCGAGGTTCCCGTTTGCGCGGTGCGGCTGATTCCCGTGTCGGTTTGTGTGACGGTGACGTCGGCGCCGGGGACAGCGAGTCCGCTCGAATCCCTAACTGTTCCGGTGATCTGGGACACGGACTGGGCAAAGAGCCCGATGCACACAGCACCGATAATCAACAGAACTACCGAGGTGCGTTTCATAATTTGTTCTCCTCCCGGACGCGCTGAAACATCTCCTTGGGGTACTACCACCGAATCGTGGCTAGGTGTATCACACATGCACCAGGGTGTCAAGGCGAGGTAGGAGACGGGGTGCGCGACATGGAGGTGCAGACTCGATCGGTCTTCTTTTTTGTAGCTTTTTTCTTAGCGTCTATATACGCTAAGAGAAAGGAGACCCTTGATGACCGACTCTCTGCCTCAGCTGGAGTCCCAACGCTCCGATCTGT
>DATDGT010000135.1:0-27470 GCA_036521975.1 Bryobacteraceae bacterium | reverse complement strand
CCACTGCGCCTGTAATCGAACCGCTAACGCAGCCGCCAGTGCGATCAGTACAAAGATTACAAAAGCCAGACCCAACAATGCCACCGCCGCCGTTTCCGCCTGCCCCATCCCGGTCCCATTCAGGTATCCGTGATAAACACCGACGGATGCCGCAAGAACCGTAATCATGCGCAACGAAAGCTTCGCATCCGCCGCCAGCAACGCGCCCAGAAACAGAAACCAGATCGCGGCGAGTAGCGCGTTACCCTGCGTTGCCGCTGCGCTCAGTCCGACTAAGCCTCCCAAGAGCCAAGCAGTTGGCAATACAAAGAGTGCTCTGCGTCCGAAAGCCGCTCCACGCAATCCAGCAAGAAGTGCCAATGCGAGAACGGGAAGAATGTCCTCGGCACTCATCAGGAAATGCGACAAGCCATCATAGAAGGGCCCCATACCGGTGGAGTTGAGGTGCGCCTCGGCAGGAACTGCGCACATGATGAACGTGAAGAAGACGAACGCATAAATGGGCAGCCGCGATTCACTAGCGTGGCTCATACGAACGCCTGCCATAGAAAGAAGACACCGCCCACAGCGACCATCGCGCCGGCAGTGCGCAAGAACCTCTGTCCCCACGCCCATCGATGGACAGTGCCGATGCCGATACCAACCGCATGCAGACACCCGGTCGCAAAAACGAACCCAATACTGTAAAGTAAGGCGCTTTGGCCGGCAGGCAGTTCGGTCCCATGCGCATGGCCGTGAAATACGGCGAAAAATGCAACCAGTGCAGCCGCGAATCCGAGTGGCGGTCGAATCTCGAACATCACCGCCAGTCCCAGAAGCATGGCCGACAGAGCGATCCCATACTCTATTCCAGGAAGAGGCACACCCATCAGGCCAAGCATTCCGCCAATCGCCATCACCATCGGGAAAGCAACCGGAAGAATCCAAATCGCGGGAGCGCCGAGTTGAGCGCCCCACAGGCCCACAGCGATCATCGCCAACACATGGTCTAGCCCAGAAATGGGATGGCGAAATCCAGTCAGGAAGCCGACGGCCTCGCCTTTTTGAGCATGAGCAAAGGCAGTCTGCGAACTGAGTGCGATCATCACGATCCCCGTCACCCAGCGATGGTGAATTGTCATTGTGAACCCCCGAACAGCAATGCAACGCGCTGGACCGTCCAGAACGCGCCGAGTGAGCCGACCGTGTATCCGGGAACAAGCTCCGCCCATCGCGGCCAACGTACTTCGAGCGTTCGGAAGGAACGCTCCAAAGCCAGTATCAATCCGATGAAACCTAGCTGCCCGATTTCCACGCCGACGTTGAAACTAACGAGAGCCAGCGGGAGCTCATGCCGGGGCAGTCCGGCACCCGTCAGCGCGCTGGCAAATCCAAAACCATGCAGGAGCCCGAAGGCAAACGCCACCACCCAAGGATTGCGAAGGGTGAAGCTTGTCTCGCCCCGCCACGAACGGACAATCTCTGGCCCGAGAAACAGAATGCTTAACGCAATGGCCGCGTTCAACGGCATAACCGGAACTTCCGCATACCCGAGCGTAGCGATGGCCAAGGTGATACTGTGGGCCGCGGTGAAAGCAGTGACCGTCTTCAACAGCATCCAGCGGTCCTTCACGATCAGCAACAGACCCAGCACAAACAGCAAGTGGTCGGCGCCGAAAAGAATATGCCGGATGCCTTGGCCGATATATGTACCGACTACCGCAAACATCGATTGAGTTGCCGTAAGCTGAACCCAGGCTTGCGACGGATGAACGAAAGTCGTCCACTTTCTGCCGTCGAGCATCTCGACGTGGACCACTACGTCGGTAATCGTGAGTTGCAGGCCGGGAAACTCAATCCGTTTTCCCGCGAGACCCTGGGGTCCTGCATCGATCCAGCGGCGCTCCACAAAAGAGTCCGCCAGTTCCTGAATGTCGGGCCCCTTTAAATTCCGAACATCATCGGGAAGTTTTAAGACGACTGGCAGCCGCATCCCCGCGAGGACGGGCGTGCGCCAAAGCACACTGAACTGTCCTGGCCTAAGTTCATTAATCTGGAGATAAATGGGACGTGCCTCGTGGCCCTGGGCCGCTGGAGATGACAACAGAGTCGCGAATAGCAGTCCGAGTATCGGACACCCTCGTCGTTGCCACGAAGGTTTCATTCCGGTATCACACCCAATGCAGGGGAAACCTGTTTAGCCGGTTGAGGGCTGGCGGAATTCGTGAGCTGCGGCGCCTGAACTGCTGGCAACAGGACCGTGTACTTCCTCCGCATACCCGCGTAAGACTTTTTCCAGGCTTGTTGCTTCTGATCGGCCAGCCACGCGCTTTTCACATCCGCCTCGACTTCCTCAAGCGCGGGAACGCGCCCGGGAATGACGGAATCGACAAAAACTAAGTGCCAACCATAGCCCGACTCGATCGGCCCCTGCCACGAGCCGGGTTTCGTCTCTTCTATGGCCACTGCGAACCGCGGCCCGAACTCCTTGGCCAGTTGCTCCGGTGTGCGATCGCTGTAATAATCCTGAAACATGAATGCGTCACCCAGCAACACGTCGCGCTTGGAATCCTCTTGCAGGCCAGCGATCTCTGTCAGCCTCATGGCAGCGTCTTGTTGCGCGTTTTTGCCGCGCCGGTCAGGTGAAAAGTAAAGATGCCGGAAGCTGTAGCGGCCGGGCAGGGCGAACTTCTCGGAGTTTTTCTCAAACCATGCTTTCAGTTCGGCCGTGCTTGGTTCGTGCGCTCCAGCTACATCCTCGGCCAGGAACTGCATCTTCTGAGCCATGCGGCGCTTAACGATCGTGTCATCCTTGTCTAGCCCCATAGCGATGCCTTCACGGTATAGTACTTCTTCTCTGACCTTTTCTTCTACTAAGCCCTGAAGCTCCTGGGGATTCGGGAGGCGCTCCCACTGCGCCGCGAACGTCAGAACCATCTGGCGCAGGTCGTCTGTGGTCAAGGCAATTTGCTTGGACAGCTCCACGCCACGGTATCCGCGATTTGTGTAGCCGGTGATTCCGAAGAGCGCCAGGCCGAGCAGCATGAAATGGAGCAAAGGTTCGCGAACCCAGCGTTTCAGGTTGAAAGAGGCAGACTGGCGCGCGCCCGATTGCGCTTGAGCGTGGGACGGCTGTTCCAGTGTTTGCGCCAAAGCGAGTTTGGGCGCCGTCAAGTCTCCTGTCGTCTCAAACTGATCGCTGTTTGGGGCACAACGATACGCGACGCCGCCGGAGTTCATCGGAAGACCTTAAGCGGGCTCAACTCCTGGACTGCCGGAATGACCTCCCAGTTGGCATACCCGAACTCGTTGCTCCGCGCGCCCATGTACTTATTCCCCACCTTGTAGACCGTGACCTCGATAGGTGTTCCGGTGAGAGTGGTCACGATCTTCCCATTGTTGATGTAGTAGGGCCTTGAATTTCCCAGATAGCTGTCGGTCGCTACGTTGCCCGCAAGGCTGGGCTCCTGAAACCTGCGGCCCACGTAGCGCAACTGAAGTTCGCCCTGGTTTTCCGCAAACTTTTCGGTAACATAGCCGGGCTCGACAGGAGTCGCCGCTTTGCCGGATGGGGCTTTACCTGAACGGCCATAGATTATCTGATACTTTTCGCCGGTAACCGTGTTGAGCAGCCAGGGCGACTTACCAACCATCAAATCCTTGATCTGCCCGGTGGTAAGCGGCACTGCTCCGCTCTTTTGCAGATCCGCGACCATCACTCCGTGCTTGCGATTCCTGAGTGCCTCACTGCTCGGTGTATACCAGATCGGCGAGCCCCAAGCCCGCTCCTGAAGCGTCGCCGGCGCGACATCGGTAGGGGCGATACCGAGTTGCTTAGCCTGAATCGTGGTCCAGCGGGGCGTCGGAATCTCTAGCACACGGGCGTAATAAAAGGCATGCAAGGTGGGATCGAAATCCGAATCGGTCCAAACGGCCTTGAGTTCGACAGCTCCGATGGTGTTCGTATAAGTCGCGTTCACAACATCCACCGTGTTGCCGATTGGCGGTACAACGCCCGTGAACTTGTCCGGCTTGCGATCTCCCGCCCACGCCACATCGATAACCTTCTCGAAGCTTTGGCCGCACTTGCTCCAGCCTTTTACGATCTGGATACGATCCAGATTGCCAGAAGTCGGATCTTTAACGGCCCAGACCATGAATGTCGGGGCCTTCCCAGTCGACGGCGGCAGGTCGCCGCCCATCGGCACTCCATTCGTGTAGCCGGTCTTGGCCCAATCCTTGTCGGCCATCATGTCATCGGTGTACCCCCATCCACCGAACATTCGCACCTTGATATGCACACCGCTGGTGCCAAAGGTCTCTTTACGTTTCATGGCCTCGAATAAGGAGTCGCGCGTGTTCTCCTCAGCCCAAACTCCGGTGAGACCACCGGTGCCTATGATGCGCGGATCCATTCCAGCGGTCACCACGCCGGACAGGCGCAATTGGATCGTTCCATCCGCCTTTGCTACCTGACCAAAGAAGTTATTTTGCCGGTACGGGACGGCAGTGTTGTGCGAGTCTGATCCGCCGGCGAAACCCAATTTATATGGGTTGTAGCCCTTGGTGTCCTGCATCGTAATGCCGTCTTTCAAGGCTTGACGCGCATAGCTGCCGACGATGTGCGGAAATCGACCATCGGGATTACCCAGCAAAAATGACATGATTTCGAAACTGGCGAACTCATCGTTGGGTGAGAGTAACGGGTGTGTTTCTGACGTGCCCTTCATCTGCTTTATCTCAATCAAGCGTTCATTGCGCTCGCGAGATGCCGCATAGGCTGCATCGATCGGACGACCGAAGCTATCAACGTCGATTGGGTACATGCCGCCGTCGGAAAGATTGGCGTTGTGTGAGATAGCGAGTAGATCGTTGCCGGCCTTGCGCTGGCCATCCATCCAGTTCCAGAGGTCTTCCGGATGATACGAATCCAGGGCACTGAAGGGCATCATCGGCACCTTCGCACAGTCTTTGAAAAAGATGTTGCGGTGCAGATTCATGCTATTCGGCATTGCTGTCCATTCGTAGGAACAGAAGGCCGTGAACTTCCCCGGTTCATTTGCCTCATTTGCCAGCTCGATATTGTTTCTCCAGACTGTAGCGGCGATCTTGGGAGACATCAGCGCCTCGTCTACCTTCCCACCGAGCATGTTGTCGAGAACGTACTCGAACACCCGCTCAGCCTCGGCGAGCGACTCGTTCTTCAAGATCAAGGGTTGTGCCGCGGGCAGTTTGCTGATCGGCGAGCTTGGATCGTTCGCCATTTTGGTTACGCCGACGTACTCGGAATGATCCGTGACGCCCGCCCAGTCGAGCGGTGTGTCTATCTTAACTTCGTAACCAGAGGGATGCTCGATCGGCTGGCCCTTGAAATACTTGTAGGCATCTCCGGGACCAGTGATTCGGTCCCCGCCCAACCAGGCATCGAGTGACCAGCTGGTGTGAACGTGCGTTTCGCCGAAGTAAGCATTACGCTCCTGGGCAAAAGCGTGCGCCATCGACAGGATCATCACCAGCGCTAGCGTTACATTTACCGATCTTCCTCGCCGCGCACTTGAGCCAAATCTCAAAACCGATGCGCGCGTATATGTTCCAGAATGTTTTTTGGAATCGGCCGGGAACAAGTGCATACCACCTCCATCGCCAAGTCACATTAATTCCTTAAGGGCACGATTGCGCATTGAGGCGGAGCGATTTATTTATTTATCTCGTGAGCTTGCTCCAACGTTTTGGCCTCCGTCCTTAAGCATTGCTGCCGCACGGTCCGATTCAGATCGCTACGGAGTCCAGAAACGGTCAGCGCGTTTGACGAGCATCTGCGCTGGCGAAAAGTTCAACGCGCCATCTTGATACCACTGGTCTCGGAACGACGATGCATCGATTTACGAATCGTGTCTTGTTGGTCGGCAACCCGGAACTTGGCCGCCTTGAAGCGCACACCTCATAGCCGTTGCGAAATCCTCCATCCCTCTAGCAAACGGGCGCTGAAGCGACGGTTAGGACGCTCGGGAGTCTCCGGACGGATAAACGCGCGATTCGGAAGCTGACCACCTGAAGCACAAAAGCGTCCGGCGGGACAGCTGTTGGTAACGGTATCCATAGCACGAGAAATCCGTAGTCCGGGTGGATCGTCGGGCACTCGGAGAAATGGGGAGTCCGCGGCGATTCCTCCCGCGAAGTCAGCGGCCCGTCAACTTGCCCGCAAGCGTATTCTCGAAGTCGAGGCCGAGAATCCTCAGCCACCTGAACAATCAACCGGAAACGGGCCAAAACGGGCGCATTATCTTCCGCGTGAATGCCAGCGTCGTCGGCTGGACGTCAGACGGCGGAAACACCACGGAATCAGGAGACTGCAGGTTCCCCACTCCCTTCCATTCCGTTAAGGCGGGCCAATCAGGGTCGAAATACGCATCGGGACCTGCCCGAAGCCTGTAACCTAATGAAAAGAGATGGAGCGGGAGACGGGACTCGAACCCGCGACGTCCAGCTTGGGAATCTCCGTTTCGATTGAAAACACCATACCAAGCCGTTCATGGCGATCAACTCAGCACAAACGAAATCAGCAGCTTCCGAAACTCCTCGCGCAAACCACCCCTTAATGGAGTGGAAACGGAGTGGAGGTTAGGCTTCCGAGAGCCCACGTTGAGGAGTTGACTTCGCGGCCTATCCCGACAGCGGCACGGCGCCATGGACATGGGCTGGGCCAAACTCGTCGGCCAGATCGCTCGGGCGCACGGCAAGTAGAGCAATCACAGCGTACCTGGTGAAATTTCCCCGAGCGCGCGTGGTCACGCTTCTGTTTTTCTTTTTGTTCATCACGACCATCGATATTCCGGCCGCGCTGCTGCTGCTCTTCTGGTTCGGGATGCAATTCTTGAACGGCATCGGGTCGCTGGCCGAGACTGACTACACCGGAGGCGGCGTGGCTTGGTTCGCGCACGTCGGCGGGTTCATCACCGGCATGCTGCTGATCCGCGCGTTTCCCGAGCGGCGGCGATGGCGCACGTGGCGCTCTTGGGACCAGGACCGGTATTAGCTTCAGGAGTCAGGAGTCAGGAGTCAGGAGTCAGGAGTCAGGCCGGACCTCACCTGGGCAGACACACGGAAACCTTGTAACTGCAGAGCAATTCGTAAGTTGAAATTTCATAAATCCGGGGTCCCGCCTGTGAATCAACCTCAGTGGGCATTCAGCCATTGCTTTGGAAATCGCCAAGGATGTAGAACAAGGGGAACGGGGAGTCATGGGGAATATGAGGCTGGGCATCGTCCTATCTGCGTGCGTCCTGGTGGTTTTGGTGGAAGGGACAGTCGCGGCTCAAGGCTCGCGGCGCATTACGCTGGAGCAAGTCAAGCAGGCCGCAGATCCTCCAGGAATTTCGAACCCGCTTGCCCGCTTGGGTCAACTCCAGATCGAAGCCGCGAAGCAGCATCGGCTCGGCGTCCAAGCCGATTATTTTCCTAAGTTCGGGGCCGTGTTTGCGAACTTGCATTACACCGAGTTTCTGGGCCAGTTCCTTACAATTCGCCGCCCCCTAATATCGAATATTCTGGGGGTTCAAGGAGCGGCCGTTGCCGTGCCTATATTCGGGCAGAATCAAACCTCCGCCGCCCTTACGTTCACGCAGCCCATCACCCCGCTTTTTATGGTCCACCAAGCTGTGAAGATTGCACGTGCGGATGAACGCATTGCCATTGCAAAGGCGGGAGCTCCGGCCGCGAGAACTGCACGCAGGGCGGAGTTGGAAGAAACCTATTTCAAGCTATTGATCGCCCAGCGCCGGTTGACAAGCGCCGAGTTGAAGCTGAGAAACAGCGAGAGCCGAACGCTCTATGCCTCAAATTCTATCGAGGCGCCACGCGATCCGGGACCGGAATTAGAGATGGCGGAAACCAAGAAGGCCCTGGGGACCGTCGCCGCCGAAGTTAAAAAACTGACCGCTTCCCTGAACCTCGCGATGGGCTGGCCGGAGGACACGGAACTGGAACTAGCCATCCCCGAGCCGCTGGCTGAGAATATGTCTCTCGAAGAAGTGGCCGACAAATCGGCCGCTGCCAATCTCGACATCATTGAGGCGCAGGAGACCGTGGTCAAGGCGCGCGCCGCCCACGCGATCTCGAAGTTGGAATACGTCCCCACGGTTGCCGCGGTGAGCGGGTACTTGTTTCAGAACATCATCCCAGCCGTTCCAAGCAATTTCGGCTATGGCGGCGTGATCGCTTCCTACACCCTCTTTGATTTTGGCAAGCGCGAGCACGCCGTGAAGGAGGCTCACGCGCAAGCCGAGATGGCCGAACTCGGACTGCAATTGACCAAAGCCAAGGTGGCGGCGGACGTGAAGAAATCCTACTACGAATTGGAACAGTCCCGTCAGCTTAGCCGGATGGCGCTGAAGATGGGATCGTCCGTGGCTGTACTGATGAACGTGAGCTCGGCTCCGGAAAACCTCGACGTAAGGGCCGCGCGCGCCGAAGTAGAAGTTCAGATGCTCGAGGCCGACCTCGCGCACCGTCAGGCGTTCGCACGACTGAATGGTCTGATGGGTGCGAGGCAGTAGGCGTTATGCCGCGGCGTCCGTTCCGCAATCCTCGGTTTCACCCTCATGCTGTAATGTGGTTCAACCGAATCGGAGGAATGCATAAACGCTTACATTCGATAGTTGCTGTTTTCCTAGCCGTCCTCACCGCTTGCCAAAACAGGACGGCCGAGCAGTCTTCCCAGTCCGTCGCGTTAGCAGCAAGCGGCGGCGCGACAAAGCTTTCCGCTGACGACGTGACCCGCCGCGGCATCCAACGCCGTGCTGTCGAAGCGGTCGTCTGGGGCATGCCGGCGGTCAACTTCGACTTAATGTATCAGGCGACACTTAAGGCCAAAGCCGGTTTCAACCAGATCGTCTACTGGTCACGACTCCCAAGCTGGAAAAACCAGACCCTTACGCCGAACCCCGATGCCATCTACCTAATGCCATTCATCAACACTAAGGACGTAGGGCCGATAGTGCTCGAAATTCCCCCGGCGGACGACGGTTCGATCACCGGCAGCATCGATGATTGTTGGCAAACGGCGCTGGAGGACGTTGGACCGGCCGGTTTGGATAAAGGCAAGGGAGGCAAATACCTGATATTGCCCCCGGGCTACACCGGCAAGGCTCCCAACGGCTATCTCGCCCTTGGATCAGAGACATTCGAGGGCTTTGCTATACTCCGCTCGAACCTGAAAAGTGAAAGCGACGCCGACATTGCCAAGGCCGTCCAGTACGGAAAGCGTGTCAAACTCTATCCACTCGCGCAGGCAGCCCATCCGCCCGACACCGTATTCGTCGACGTCCTCGATATCGACTACGACAGCACCATCCCCTACGACGGGCGCTTTTTTCAGTCGCTGGACCGGATCGTGCAGAACGAACCATGGCTGGAGAGAGACAAGGCCATGATCGATCAATTGAAGTCGATCGGCATCGAGCAGGGCAAGCGGTTCAGTCCCGACCCGGCAACACAGGAAATCCTTAAACAGAGTGCCGGCGAAGCCCATCAATGGCTCAATGCGCTTTACGAGGCGGACTTCAACTCGCCCTACAATCAGGGGAGCCATTGGGCAGTCCCGGTATCGCCCGAAACCATCGAAGGATTACAGACGCATTTCGCCAAACCGGATAGCTATCCGATAGATGGCCGGGGCGCCACCTATTCGATGGGCTTCTTCAGCGCTAAACACCTGGGCACCGGCCAGTTCTATCTAATGGCGATCAACGACAAGGATGGCAAGCCGCTCGATGGCGGCAGCGCCTATCGCCTGGTAGTGCCCGCGAACGCGCCGGTCGGACTCTACTGGTCAGCGACACTCTACGACAAGAGCACTCACGCTTTCATTCGCGATGCGCCTTGGTTTAGTCGCTCCTCCCACACGCCGGGGCTGCAAAAGAATGCCGACGGCTCGGTAGACATTTACTTCGGTCCAAAGGCGCCAACGGCCAGGGAATCGAATTGGATTCCGGCGAATGCCGGCGGAAGCTTCGAAGTCCTCTTCCGTTTCTACGGGCCGCAGAAGCCGTTGTTTGACAAGACATGGAAGCTGCCGGATATCGAGAAGATCCAGAATCGGTGAACTGCGAGGCCATTACATGAAGCACCGCCTTATACCTGCATCGAATGTGGGGCAGTTCGTTCGGGGCTGCCGCCGTGCTTCTGCGCGGCCCTCCACAGGCTCAGGAAGAACATTCGTGACCCACCCAAAATCGGCGGCGTCGGTGTTGTTCATCGCGGCACTGTTGATGGCGATCCAGAGCGCGCAGCCGCAGTCCGCTTCGCGCGCGGCAGCGAATGTCGTCGCCGTCAGTCCCGACAACTTCAATCGCGCGGAGACTGACATGTACTTCGGCGAGACCATCAAGCGCGCCGGCGGCATCGGCAAGTTTGATCAATACCGCGAACTCATGTCGATCGACAAACAAACCGTCATCCGGGCAAACCGCGACACGCTCTATTCGGCGGCCGTGTTCGACCTGGATGGCGGACCGGTGACGATCACAATGCCCGATGCGGGCAAGCGATTCATGTCCGTAATGCTGATCGATGAGGACGAATACGCTCCGGCGGTCTACTACGGTGCAGGTTCCCACACGCTCACCAAACAGCAGATCGGCACTCGCTATGTCATGGCGGCAGTCCGCACATTCGTTGATCCCGCAAATCCCAAGGATCTCGATCAGGTTCATGCTTTGCAGGATGCGATCCGCGTCCGCCAGAAGAGCCCAGGCGTCTGGGAAGCGCCCAACTGGGATCAGTCGAGCCAGAAAAAGGTGCGCGACGCATTGCTGGTCCTCGCTTCGACTCTCCCGGACACCAAGGGCATGTTTGGCTCACGGGATCAGGTGGACCCGGTACGGCATCTGATTGGAAGCGCAACGGGATGGGGCGGCAACCCGGAAAAAGACGCAATGTATCTCACTGTCGTTCCGGCTAAGAACGATGGCAAGACCGTCTACCGGCTCACAGCCCGGGACGTGCCTGTGGATGGCTTCTGGTCGGTCAGTGTCTATAACGCCGAAGGCTATTTCCACAAGAATCCATACGATGCCTATACGCTCAACAACATCACCGCGAAAAAAGGCGCGGACGGTTCAGTAACCATCCAGTTCGGCGGCTGCGACGGAAAAGCCGCTAACTGCTTGCCGACAGTGGCAGGTTGGAATTACTGGGTTCGCCTCTATCGCCCGCGTGCGGAGATCTTAAACGGGGCCTGGAAGTTCCCTGAAGCAGAGCCTTGGAAATAGCAAGTTACATCGTGCGAACCTCGGAGCCGTAGCGTCCAGTTGGTGACATTGCCACGGCTGGCGTCGAGGGCGAGTACTGCGAACGGGATTTCCGTGGCGAAGGGCAGTGCGCGGGGGACGCACTCGATGCCCGCCGCCACCGGGGTCAATCCACCGGCGGAGTTTTCGAGCTGGACTCCGAAGGTCAACGACGTGGCGCGGCAAATCGCTCTTCCACCTTCCGGTGACCTCATTTAAACTAAGAGAAAAAAGGTCCTGCCCTCTCACGTCGCATCTTAAAGGTGTCTTTGCCGACTGATTCGCTTCAAAAGCACGTTTCAGGATCCTTCGGCAACCGCTCAGGCGGAGGGAGAACACAATTGATCAGACGACTCAGCGCCGCCCCATTTTGCATCATTTGTTGGGTATTCTCTTGGAGTGCCATTCGCTGCGTTGCGGAAGAAGCTTCCCCATCAGCTATGCCTTCCGCCATGCCTTCCCCCCTGCCGTCCGACGACGCTCCACCCCAAGGGCAACCGGCTGACAAATCTTCGACTCATGCTGACAAATCTTCGACCGATAGTGATCAGGACGAGCTGCGAAAAGCGGCTCAGAACCCCATCGCCAGCCTGATCAGCGTTCCCTTGCAAAATAACACCAATTTTGGGATCGGTCCGTTTGATCGCACGCAAAATATACTGGACATTGAGCCTGTGATTCCGGTTCGCATCAGCGAGAACTGGAATCTCATCATTCGCTGGATCATACCGGTCATCGGGCAGCCTGCCCCGGGTACAGCCAACCTGGAAGTATACGGAATCGAAGAAAACACACCGGCGTACTTCGCGGCCCAAGAGGTACAGAAAAACGCGGGCGTATTCGGCTTTGGAGACATGACACCTACATTTTTCCTTTCCCCAGCCAAGCCGCACAAGCTGATTTGGGGTATCGGCCCGTACTTTATTTTGCCGACCGCCACCAGCACAGTCTTGGGGCAAGGAAAACTCAGCCTGGGCCCATCAATTGTGGCCCTGGTTCAACCTACTCATTGGACAATCGGTGTACTGATCAATAACGCGTGGTCCGTTGCTGGCTCGGGTGGGCGCCGGGCCGTGAACCAGATGTTGCTGCAGTACTTCGTGAACTACAACATGCACAAGGGTTGGTATCTCGCCTTCCAGCCGATTATCACCGCAAACTGGGAAGCGGCGAGCGGCAACGTGTGGACCGTTCCTTTTGGCGGCGGGGTGGGCCGGATAATGCGCCTGGGCGCCCAGCCTGTGAATATCCAAGCGCAATTTTTCGGAAATGCAGTACATCCTTCTTCCGGCTCGCCGTGGAGCATGCGACTTCAACTGGCATTCCTATTTCCGAAAAAGCCCACGCCCAAATGAGCGTAACGTTTCAGCCGGCGACCGCCTTTAGTCGTCCCTTAGTCTCTCTTTGATTTCGCATATCCTGAGTCTTCTCGAGACTACTGGCCAGACCAGTCAATTCTTGACGGCACATGGAACCCTCCGGCTATCACTCGTGTGGCAGAAAGCGCAAAGCGCACTACGGGGCCCTAAGAGTCCGGGCAAGCGCCTGGCATGAAAACGGGCGATCAGATTTTGCCACCCGGCGGTTATGTAGGCGGAGGTTTGCAGGTGCAGACCGACCTTGCCGTTGGACCCGCAGGCGATGTGTGGGTAATGAACAACTGGCAAGACATCGACAGTTGCTTCGGTAACCCCAATGAAGCGCTCTCGACGCGCTGTGGCGGGCAGGGCGTGACGATCTTCTTCGGCATGGCCAAGCCAGTCCGACCGCCGCAAATTGGGCCGGCAAGACAATTTGTTGGAGCACTACGCAATAACCAAGGACCTCAGCATGGCGTTGGGTCGAGCGTGCTGGCCGGTAGATGATCGAGTCCAGTTCTCTCCAGCAACCGGGGCGTATCTCATTGCAACAGCAAGCCGGTCCTTCGTGCTCACCGGTTTCATCCTCCATGCAGCGCGTCAGCGCTGCACTGCTGAGAGGGCAACGGCCATCTTCCGCCCCTGCCAACGGATTTGCAAAAGTATGTCATGCTCGCAGGAATCCCCCACCCGGCCATGCGATCAACCTCGACTATCAGCAAGATGGCTTCCAGCGGGCGAAACTTTTCTAGGTCCGCACTCCCCGCTACGGAATCATGTGAACAGACAGAGCGGACTGTGCGCTGGCGGCACGAGGTGATGTTCCGTTTCACAAGGTCATGCTGCTCCGGTCCGCGGCGATCCCAAACCACAGGGAGGACGAGATATGGGAACTCAAGTGATTGACCAAACATCAGCGAAGAGACCGCAGAGAAAGGGTTTGCGGTCCGGTGTGACCAACGAATTGAGCGTTTTCTTGAACGTCATTCCAGGCCGCGCGCAAGCCATCCGCGAATTTGCGAAGGCGGCTGATCGTGATCCACGGAGGCTAGATTCTTTCCGGAACATCGGCATCCTCACCGAAGCCCGGTTGGTCCTGTTCGACAATGACACCCGGTTGGCCTTTTTGACCGTCTATGAGGGCGACTGGGATTTTTACATCGAGGCATTCATGCCAGAGGTCATTCCCGCCATCGACAAGGTTTTCCGAGGAAACATCGAGAGCTACCCCACCAAGCCACTCGATCAGATCACGGTTGACGAAGTAAAAGCGTTTCTCAACGATCACCAGGTAACAGCAGTCGCGTTCGTCTGGGTTCACGAGAACAACACGCTGAAGGACATTTGGAAGGCCGAAAAGTTGCAGGAGGCCTTCGACAAGGTGCTCGACGACTCCGAAGGCCAGAAGGCACTCATGAATCCTGCGCTGAAGCCACTCCTTGAGTTGGCTGCGACCTGATTACGCTGTCCGCCGTCCTCGACAGGTAAGGAAATTGGCGATTGCGCGCGCTTGCCTTGCTCGGCAGAGGGGTGAGACACAAAAGGGTGACGGTATATGTCGGATCATTTTTCCGGGCCACGAGCCTCGGCCGACCCAGCGGCTGATATCTGCGATGTCTATGTCTTCCCCAGCCCCGAGCGGGAAGAGCGCCTCGTGATGGTCATGGACCTGTTCCCGTTTGCAAGTTCCAGCGCTCTGTTCTCGGATGCGGTGATCTGCCGGTTCCGCGTTCGTCCGGTCACGATCCCAGCCAACGGACCTACAGCAGCGTTCGCCGTTGGCGAACAGGAGTTAGCCTTTGACTGCACGTTCGACGCCCCGGTCAAGCAAGGGGGCGGCGAAACGCTCATCCAAAGGGCAACTTGCACCAAGCCCAACGGCAAGTCCGGTTCCGCTGTCGTGAACAACGAGGAGGGCGGCACTGCCGATGGAATGCGTTTCTATGCGGGCGTGCGGTCGGACCCGTTTATCCTGTGCGGGAATGCAATCATCCGAACGTTCGCGACGCAGCGCCTCAGCTTTCAAGATAAGGGCACCAACAATCTTCTCGGCGCAAACGTTTTGAGCCTTGTTATTGAGGTCGACCGCGACAGCTTGCCTGGGCATGGTCCGTTATTCGCTGTGGTCGGGGAAACGCTGGCGTTAGGCAAGCCGCCGCGCCGTATCGAGCGCGTCGGCAGGCCCGAGATGAAGAATATTACCCTCTCCTACGGGGCGTTCGACAAGATCAATCCGAACCTTGAGATTCGCGAGATCTACAACGATGATGACGCCTTCGAACTCAACAAGACAAATCTTGAAGCCTATCGCGCCCGCTTCAACGCCAACCTGGCCTTCTTTGATGGCCTCGATGGCAAGACCGACTGGCCGCTGGATCGGTGTGGTAACCATCCTCTGACCGAGTTGCTGCTCCATGACTTCCTGGTGGTGGACGTGTCCAACCCATTTGCTGGGGACAGCTACCTGGAGATCGAGACGGCGATGCTTGAGGGGCGCGCGCACTCGACATGCGGAGGCCGGTCGCTCAACGAGGACGTGATGGACAAGTACTACACCGTTTTAATCAACGCGGGACGCGGGCCGCGGATCCGGGATGGCGTAGACGAGCCGACCACATTGGCATCATCGGTTTTTCCCTACCTGGCGCCGGCGAATGTACCCGGCACGCCTCTCAGGATGCCTGGCAACTAGGTAGATTTTCCGTGTGAGGAGAAGATGACGCTCGAACTGGACGACATTCAAAGCGGCGTTCTGCGTAACCGGCCCTCGCCGTATTCGGGCGCTTACGCGCTGCTTCGCATCGACGACTTCCGTGCCGGACGGGAAATGCTGGGCCGGCTGGCGCCGGCGATCGCTTCCGCGGCAAACCCGACAAGTCCGGCAGGCGATGCTTGGGTGAGTGTCGCCTTTACCTTCGAGGGCCTTAAGGCGCTCCGACTGCCCGCTGAATCCCTTGATAGCTTCCCGCCGGAGTTTCAGCAAGGCATGGCTGCGCGCGCGGAGGTGCTGGGCGACGTGGGTGAAAACAGCCCCGGGAACTGGGAGAAGCCATTTGGCTCTCCGGAAGTCCACCTTGCCCTGGCGGCAATGGCGCCCGACGAGGATCGGCTCCAATCGGTGCTCGAGCGTGCTCGAGCGCGTTTTAGCGCACCCGGCATCGAAGTGATCTACCGTCTCAACTGCCATGTGAACGACACCGATCGGGAGCCCTTCGGTTTTCGGGACGGCATCGGCCAACCGGACATCGAAGGAAGCGGCATTCCCTGTAGGAATCCCAAGCAAAGGCCGCTTAAGGCTGGCGGGTTCGTCCTCGGCTACCCCGACGAAACCGGCTCGTTGCCCCCGATGCCGCAGCCCGACGCGCTGGGTCGCAATGGGACGTTTGTCGTGTTTCGCAAGCTTCACCAGCGGGTGGCGAAGTTCCGCCGGTATCTCCGCGCGAATGCGTCCAACCTGGACGAGGAGGAGCTGCTTGCTGCGAAGATGATAGGACGCTGGCGGAGCGGCGCGCCGCTTGTGCTTTCTCCGGAGCGGGATGACCCAGAGCTGGGCGCCGACCCGAAGCGCAACAACAATTTTCTCTACGGCGCCGACAACGATGCAGCCGGCTTCAAGTGTCCGCCCGGCTCGCACGCCCGACGCATGAACCCGCGCGACTGTCTTGCTGTCGGCAACGTTAGTCTGCATCGCATGATTCGTCGCGGCACTAGCTACGGGCCGCCGCTGCCGGAAGGAGTGCTGGAGGACGACGGGGCCGATCGGGGAATTATGTTTGTCTTCATCGGATCCAATCTAAAGCAACAGTTCGAGTTCGTTCAATCACAGTGGGTCAGCCAGGGCCTCTTTATCGATAAGACCGGCGAGACGGATCCGGTCGTTGGGGCGAACGACGGAACCGGCATCCTCACTATTCCAGAGCAGCCGATTCGGCGGCGCGTGCGAGGCCTACCACAATTTGTCGTTACACGGGGCGGCGAATATTGCTTCATGCCCGGTCTGAAAGCTTTGCGCTGGATTGCCGACTTGAAAGCCTGAGGATCTTGATGGATTCAATCGACTCGGAGAATTTAAGTTGGCCGGCAACGACCTCGGGCGTGATCGCAATGATCAATCTTCAGTCTCAGATCGAATCCGATCAGCGGCAGAGCGCAGGCTCGGTCACCCAGCAGATCGCCTCAATCGAGCGCCTCCTGCTTCGGGGGACCTTCCGTGGAAGAATCGCGGACACTGAGAAGGCCGGTGTTCTGGCCGAACGACTGGTGGAAGACTTTCGCAAAAACGGCCACGCTTATCTCTCGCGCGCACGAACCCGCTGCTACTTTCATCTGTTTGCAACCGCGCTCGAGGACCTTGATCGAGCGCAGGAACATGGCATGGACAAACAAGTTCTCGACGACGAGCGTGCGGGCGTGTTTCAAGCCATCGGCCGGTACGATGAAGCGCTGTTCATCCGTCAGGAGGCCGCCCGATGCTCGAGCACGTTTCAGACGACCGCCGCATTAGCCGTACTCCATGCTGAGCGCCGCGATTTAGATCTTGCGGAGCGATTCTTCGAGCACAGTAAAGCCCAATACCGTGGCGTCTCACCGTTTCCGCTCGCGATGCTCGATTTTCAGCGCGGTCATCTTTGGCACGCTGAAGACCAGCTCACACGCGCCCGAACCTGGTACCTTGAGGCGCTGAAACGGCTGCCGGAGTTCGCGGCGGCGCAAGCCCACCTCGCCGAGGTTGACGCTGCCTTGGGCGACGTAGAAATCGCAATCGCCCGATTGCGCATCGTGGTGAACGTTTCCGACGACCCGGAATTCACTGCGCAGCTCGCGTGGCTTCTGAAGTCTAGTGGAAGAACCGAAGAGTCGTGTTCCTTGCTGGCAGAGTCTGCAGCGCGGTATGACGAACTGACCCGAAAGCATCCGGAGGCATTCGCCGATCATGCCGCAGAGTTTTGGATCACAAACGAAAGCGGCACTGAGCGCGCTGTCCGATATGCAAAGGCTAACTTCGCAATTCGCCAGACGCCAAGGGCGCTCAACCTTCTGAAGCGCGCGCAGGAAAAAGCGCGACAGGACCGCGGCGGTGGAACACCAAATGGAAAGAACCCTTCACGGGTCCAATAAGGAAAGAGGCAATGCTCCTGGATGTATTGAGTAAGGCAGTCCCGGTTTCCATTTTGCTTTTCGTCATTTCAAGCATGCTGGCGATGGGTTTGGGTCTTACAGTCCCCCAGATCATTCAGCCACTCCGTAACGTCCGGCTGGTCGTCCTGACTCTAGTGGCCAACTTCGCCTTGATGCCCCTAGCCGCTGCCGCTCTTGTGAAAGTGCTGCGGATCGACGAGCAACTTGGAGTTGGACTGGTGCTGCTTGGTTGCACCGCAGGCGCTCCAATACTGCCGAAGCTCGCTCAGTTTGCCAAGGGCAATGTGGCATTTGCGGTCGGCACAATGGCTCTGTTGATGGTGATTACAGTCGGCTACCTCCCTATCGTTCTACCGCTGCTGATCCCAGGAGTTGCTGTTGATCCGTGGAGAATTGCACGCTCGCTAATCCTGCTTATGCTGCTTCCGCTCGCTGCTGCGATGGCTGTGAAGGCATATTACGGAGACGTGGCGGCGCGAGTGAAGCCCGCGCTCGATCGGATTTCGAACGTCAGCCTCATCCTAATGCTAGTGTTGGTCACTGCTGCAAACGTCGACAAGGTTCTCGAAGTCTTCGGCACACGCGCTATTCTCGCCGGCCTTTTGCTTATTACTCTTGGTTTTGGCATGGGATGGATGTTTGGAGGACCAGGCAACGACACGAGGCGGGTTTTGGCGCTGGGTACTGCTCAGCGCAACATCTCAGCAGCTCTCGTGGTCGCGAGTCAGATGTTCAGTGACCCAAAAGTTGAGGTAATGGTGATGGTCATGGCGCTCGTCGGAAATCTTCTCGTGCCGCTTTCTCGCGCTCTGGCAAAGCGTTGATGTCTCTCAACTCCAGATCCTGCATTTGCCCGGTTTTATAGTCGAGCTTTTTTCGCCGTCGGTGTTCTCGGTCCCACACTTGATAGACCGGTCGACTACGCGCGAACTAATTTGCATCACCAAGCGCTCCAGGATTGGAGCGCGCTCTAAGGAGATTCACACCGCAGCCGCCACCACACATGCATCGGGAGCCAGAGCGTTCAAAAATACAAATTGAACTTGAATCCAAATACATTGACGTGTCGTGGAACCGAGTAGCCGTTGTCTTGCCGCAAGTAATAGGGTTCCAGCACGACATGCGAGCCCACTGGAAACTGCAGACCAGATGCATACTGCCTGCGTGTCCATTGATCGAAGCGGGTGTCATAAAAGATTTCGAAATCCGCATAAGGCGTACACTCAAACCGGCCCTGTTCGAAGTCGTACGCCAGACGCAGCCGGTTACGGTATCTGGTCGAAAATGGTTGGCCTTGGATGAAGCGGAACTCGCCTCGGTTTCGGTCGGAAATCACCAGATGCCAGGGCAGCGGAACCCGCGAAATGAGCTCCAGAATGGCTCGGTTCTCGTGTGCGGAACCGCCGCTCGCCAGGTCTGTCCTGTACCTGTACCCCGCTCTAAAGGTGAGGTACCGGTCCTTGTACACGTCAGGTTCTTGCCGCAGGTGGCGTCGCAGAACGGGCTTTAGAGCCGTTTCCACGAAGAAGGTGGGGTCTGCGTCCCAGTCGCCTGTGGTCAGGTTGCCGTCGAAGGAACTCATGAACTCAAGCCGAATCATCGGTTGTAATTGCATGTAGACGTCAAACTCGGGGCGAATTTCGCTGTTCGTGCCCTGCGCGGATGAACCTGTGGTTCCCGCATAGGCAGCCAGGATGCACAGGATCGAGGATCGAAGGCGCGCTGATTTGCGCGCTGATTTGGGCACAGTCAAGCTGGACAATTCTGTTCGCTCTCGTTCTCAGATTCTTGAGAATTGGTCGGCGGCATGACGTCAGCGGCATCTTTTCCCCGGCGCAGCAGGTTCGCCATGATCTTCATGGGGCGATCGATGTGGCGGAAGAAAGCCTTGTATCCGGCACAGAGATAGTTCAGGCCCTCTTCGCCGTCAGGCGTGAGAATGAAGCGATTGCGCGGACACTCGCCGTTACAGGCGAATCGGACTTCGCACTCCCGGCAATAGCGGGGAAGGCTATCGCGCTTGGCATCTCCAAAGGCGCGCTGCCGCTCCGATGCGATGAGTTGCACCAGATGCTGCTCTTTGATATTCCCCAGCCGGAAACGCGGTTCCACAAAATGGTCGCAGGAGTAGAGATCGCCGTTGTGCTCAAGGGCCAGCGCGTTTCCGCAGGTCTCGGCGAAGATGCAGAGCGATGCGGGCAACCCTAGCCAGGAGGCCAACGCGGACTCGAACAATTGCACAAAAACCTTCCCGACATCGTGTGCGACCCATTCATCGAACACGCGGATCAAAAACGCTCCCCAGAGTTTCGGGTTGACAGTCCGTTCCGTCACCATGCTTCCCACTTGGGTGTAGAGAGGGCGCCGGTGATTGCGATCCCCCCAGCCGGCATTGGCAATTTCGATCATCTCCGGCGTGGTCCGCTCCACGATAGGGATGAATTGCAGAAACTGCGTGCCGACCTCGTCGCGAAAGAAGCGATAGACCTCAAGGGGATGCCCCACATTAACGTCGTGGACCGTGCAGAGGACGTTGAACTCCACCCTGTGCCGATGCATCAGGCGGACCGCACGCATCACCTGCGAGAAGGTGGGATCTCCGGCTTTATTCACGCGGTAGGCGTCGTGCATGGCCCGGGGTCCGTCAATGGACAGGCCCACCAGAAAACCGCTCCCGGCCAGGAATTCGCACCATTCGTCGTCGAGCAGGATGCCGTTGGTCTGAATCGTGTGTTCCAGCGCTGTTCCGGGCCGGAGGTACTTACGCGCCAGAGTATTAGCCTTACGGAAGAACTCGAGACCCATCAGCGTCGGTTCGCCGCCCTGCCACGCGATCGTTACCTGAGGGGATCTCTGCGCTTCGAGCACTTGGCGTATGTAGACGTCAAGCAAGCCCTCGTCCATACGAAAGTTGCTTCCCGGATACAGCGTGTCCTTCGAAAGGAAGAAACAGTATTGGCAATCCAGATTACAGACCGCTCCTGTGGGTTTGGCCATTACGTGCACGGACGAAGGCGCGTGGACGGGCCAGGTCTTAGGAGCTTCCGGCATCGGTGACATCGCGGACAACTCATTTGGGCTGATGCCGGACACTGCGTCCGCGGCTCATTAATTCTGATCCGCGATCAGATGAGCATCAGGATGGTGGCGTAAGCCGCGGATCCTCCAACGAACCACCAGAACCGCGGCCCTTCTTCGGCGCGCACCTCCGCGTGGACAGCGGTAATCAGTACTCCTCCCGCGAGAAAGGCAAACAGGCGGGAGGTGACGGAGTCCGGAAACGCGCCCGCAATCCCCAAAGCCCATCCGAGCGGAGCACAGCCGACCAACACCCACCTGCCGCCGGATTCGTAGCGGTGTTGGAACTGTTCCGCCAGTTCGCTATCCACCATGAACAAATGCAGCCCGATCGCGAATACATAGAGCGCCAGGGAAAGCACGGACGCGTCTTCGCGGAGGACGAGCAAGTAACCGATCAACAGCACATACAGCGCATATCCAAGCACGGTGCCGGAATACAGCCAGCCTGGCCGGCGAAGGCCACTCACCGGCACGCACCGCAACCGGCTCAGACCGCCAAAAGCCACGAACCCTGCAAGCGCCCAGAGGTAGATCCGTTTCTCCGTATCGAGCAGAGCCCCCAGCGTCGATTCGGCGACCGCAGACCTATGCTCTTCCAGTTCCGGCATGATGCTGACGAACACGTACGCGACAGCGACGCCTGCCGAAAACGCATGCCATCTCCGCTCGATCTGGAGAGCGAATTTCCGGCAATAACGGGACAGTACAATAGCGCCGGCGAGCAGCAGGGAGCCGCCGAATGACACGCCTGCAGGCAGCCGGGTCAAATGTACACCAACAGGGAAAGCAACGCCATCACCCCAAGAATGGCCAGCACCGAAGCCACCGCTATCGTCAGGCTGAACCGCCCTGCCAATCCCATCGCGCGCAATTGCTTTATCTCCCGGTGATGATCGAAGACCGCGAGGATCAGGGCGACGGTTCCGAGCGAGATGAGGACCAGTCCCACGCCTTCCGCGGTCCACACGTTGCCGGCGGGCCCCCGGATCAGCACGTTCGAGGCGGCAAGGGATTGAAAGAGCTTGGCCAGAGTAAAGCCGAAGCCGATCATCGAAATCGAAGTGCGAATCCACGCCATCAGCGTGCGCTCCGCGGCCAGAAAACTCCGCTGCAGAGCGAGTTGGGTGTTTTGATCGAGGCCGTCGCCGGAGTGGTCCATCCGTTGTTTCAAGCTTCTTTCCCCGGCGGATGCTGCCGACGCAACGGCTTCCTCCCATTCGGAAAAAGGAGCCGCGACTTGCCCGGATGCGCGGAGTCTCCGTAATCGGCTGGGTCTATTGGCGCGCCATCACGGCGCGCATCTCCGACTCCTTATCGACAATCAGGTCGCCGGAAACGTCGATGACCACGTCGTGTATCGTGCCGGTGAATGCGCAATTGGATTTGAAGCGCGGAGATATCGGAAACCCGGTCGCCCGCCCGACCACCAGGCCACCACCGAGCCCGAAGGACAGAGGAATGGTCACTGGGAGCTTACCCTCTCCCACGAGTTTTCTGTCGAAATACAACTCAACCTTGCCTGGCGTCCCTTTACCGTTTTTGATGTCAGGCTTGCCGGTTGGCTCGAACTCGAAGCGCAACTCCACCGCACCCTCGGGCACGTTTTTGTCCGAGGACACGATGAATTCCTGGGCCGCAACGTAGTTGTAGATGTAGTGCAGCTTCTTGTCGTGAATGACCAGAGCATACCCTCCCGAGCCGGACCCCATCGCCACGATGACGCCTTCGGCGCCGTTCTTGGGAATCTCCAACCGGGCGGTAATGCTGTGCGGGCGGTTCAACACGGCCGCGCAGACCTTTTCCGGTACCGCCGAGGTATTGGGGAAGTAAGTGTATTTCTTGCGGTCGCGGGTAAGCTGGGGCCGCTCGTCCGCGAAGCGCAGCGTCAGGCGGCTGTCGATGGGCAGCACCTTGTACTTGCCGGCCTCGACGTACCAGAGCGCAATCATTTCGATCAACCGGCCTCGCTCCTTTTCCGCCAGGTTCTTGGTCTCGGCGGGATCCGCTTCCACGTGATAGAGTTCCCAATGCCGGGCGTCGAGCTCGCGCAGCTTGTCTTCGGTGATCGGAGTTCCGAGCTCGATGGGCGCTTCGGCGAACGACGGTCCCGGGTAGGGACACACCGCGCGCCATCCGTTGTGATAGATCGAGCGGTGTCCGAACATCTCGAAGTATTGGGTCTCATGGCGCGTGGGGGCGTTAGCATCGTCGAAGGAGTATTTGAAGCTGATGCCTTCCATCGGGGACTGCGCGACGCCCCGAATCTGCGCCGGCGCATCGATTCCCAGGCATTCCAGCACGGTCGGCATCATGTCGATGGCGTGCGTGAACTGCTTGCGGATTTCGCCCTTGGCTTTGATGCCTTTCGGCCAGTAGACCAGGAAGGGATCGCTGACGCCGCCCCGGTAGGTCTCGCGCTTCCAACGGCGGAACGGCGTATTACCGGCGAAGGTCCAGCCCCACGAGTAATGATTGAAATACTTCGGACCGCCCAGCTCGTCAAGCGCCTTGAGATTCTCCTCCAAGGACTCCGGCACGTTATTGAAGAACTTGTTTTCATTGACGGACCCATGTGGCCCGCCCTCGGCGCTCGCGCCGTTGTCGGAGAGCACCATGATCAGAGTATTGTCGAGTTGTCCAAGCGTCTGGATGTAGTCGAGCAATCGTCCGATGTGATGGTCGGTATGTTCGACGAAGCCGGCGAACACTTCCATCATGCGTGCGTATAGCTTCCGCTCGCCTTTGGGGAGCTTGTTCCAGTCGGCGACGTCGGGATCATGGCGAGACAGCTCCGCGTCCTCAGCCAGGATGCCGAGTTCCTTCTGACGCTTGAAGACCTTCTCCCGATAGGCATCCCAGCCGTCGTCAAATTTGCCTTTGTACTTGTCGGCCCATTCCTTGGGGACCTGATGCGGAGCATGATGCGCACCGGGGGCGAAGTAAAGGAAGAACGGCTTGTCGGGCGCAACTTGTTTGGAATCGCCGATGAATTGGATAGCCTTATCGGTTAGATCTTCCGTCAGGTGGTAGCCTTCTTCCGGCGTTTTCGGCGGCTCGATTTGGTGATTGTCGTAGACCAGGTCCGGATAGTACTGATGCGTGTCGCCTCCGAGGAAGCCGTAGTAGCGCTGGAAGCCACGGCCGAGCGGCCAGCGGTCGTACGGACCGGCGGCGCTGATCTGTTCGGCAGGAGTGAGGTGCCACTTGCCGACGGCGTATGTGTTATAGCCGTTCATCGAGAGGATTTCGGAGAGAAATCCATTCTCGAACGGGATGATGGCGTTGGAGCCGGGATAGCCTTCCGCGCCTTCGGTAATGCAAGACATGCCGTTGGAATGGTGGTTGCGTCCGGTGAGGACGCAGGAACGGGTGGGCGAGCACAGCGCTGTGGTGTGCATGTTGTTATAGAGCAGGCCGTTCTTGACCAGCCGGTCGAGGTTCGGCGTATTGATTGGCGCTCCATAGCAGCCCAGTTGACTGAAGCCGGTGTCATCGAGAATGATGAACACGACGTTCGGCGCTCCCTGCTTTGCCCGCTCGGGCGCCGGCCATGCCGGTTCCGACTCCGCGATAGTCCGTCCCAGAATTCCAGGAAACGCGGTTCCCTGCTTGTATTCACGTATCGACATTTGGATTCTCCTCGAAGTGGTTCATGCGGTCAGGCACGGGCCGGTTTCATCTCGTCAGTACCGCGGTATCTTCGAAGGCAGCGGCTTTTCCCAGGCGCAGGAGTGATGCGGGGTTCTGTCGGCCGAAGATATCGATGAGTTTGCCTATCAGGCCGGTCCATCCCGTTTGGTGGCTGGCTCCAAGGCCGGCTCCGTTGTCTCCGTGGAAATATTCGTAAAACAGGATGTTGTCCTTCCAGTAGGGATCCGTCTGAAATTTCTGAGTTCCGCCATATACCGGCCGGCGGCCAGTTTCATCGCGCAAGAAGATACGCTCCAGCCGGGTGGCGATTTCCTGCGCCACTTCGAACAGGTTCATCCACCGGCCGGAACCGGTGGGGCATTCGATCCGGAACGTATCGCCGTAATAGAGATAGAACTGCAATAGCGCCCGGATCAGCAAGGCATTCATCGGCATCCAGACAGGACCACGCCAGTTTGAGTTTCCCCCGAACATTGCTGAATCCGATTCCGCCGGAAGATAATTAACGCGGTACTCATTGCCACTCACACGAAACACATAAGGATGTTCGGCATGGTAGCGCGACAGCGCCCGGAGGCCGTAAGGTCCCAGGAACTCGTTCTCGTCGAGCATCCGTGTCAGGATTCGCCGGAGCCGGTCATGATTGACTAGAGCAATAATGCCGCGGTCCGCGACGCCCCGATGGCCCGGTCCGGTGGCGTGTATGGAGTCCAACAGTTCGGGCATCCGCTGAAGCCGCTCCAAAAAAAATGCTGTCGCGCGCGGCACGCGCTCGCGCTGCCACGGCTCGACAACGGTAGTGGCGCAGAGGGGCAGCAACCCGACCATCGACCGGACTTTCAAACGCTCAGCGCTGCCGTCGGGAAACCGCAGCACGTCGTAGTAGAAGCCATCTTCTTCGTCCCACATGCCGTCCGGACCTGTATGATTCATACCGCCGGCAATCCAGAGGACGTGATCCAGGTATTTCGTTGCCATGTCTTCGTAGCTGGAATCGTAAGCGGCCAACTCCACGGCGATCTCGAGCAGATTTTGGCAGAACAGCGCGACCCAGGCGGTCCCATCGGCCTGTTCCAGGCAACCGCCGGTGGGCAGCGGTGCGCTTCGGTCGAAGACGCCGATGTTGTCCAACCCCAAAAAGCCCCCTTCAAACACGTTTTTGCCGAAGCGATCTTTGCGGTTCACCCACCAACTGAAGTTTAGTGCCAGCTTGGCAAACGATCGCTTGAGGAAATCAATATCGGCTTCTCCCCGAAGCGCTTGCTGCGTGCGGTACAGAAATATCGTGGCCCAGGCGTGGACCGGAGGATTCACGTCGCTGAAGTTCCACTCGTAGGCCGGGATCTGCCCCGTCGGATGTAAGAAGAATTCATTCAACATCAGTTCGAGCTGTTGCTTGGCGAAATCCACATCCACTACGGTCAGCGCTATCGAGTGGAAGGCCAAGTCCCACGCCGCATACCACGGGTATTCCCATTTGTCGGGCATGGAGATGACGTTGTCATTGATCATGTGAAACCACTCGCGGTTTCGAATCTGCCTGCCACCTGGACGAATGGGATCGACGCCATGCTCCCCGAGCCATTTATCGACGTCGAAACCAAAGTACTGTTTCGTCCACAACATGCCCGCCATGGCCTGCCGCAGCACACGGGCTTGATCTTCAGTGGCACTGGCCGGGGTCACCGCTTTATAGAACTCGTCCGCCTCAGACCGGCGGCGCTCCAGAATTCCGGAGAAGTCTTTGAACGGGTCGCCCACGCTGCCTGGAGCCAGGTTAGTGAGCCGCAGCCGGATGGTGGCGCGCTCGCCCGCTCCCACGTTGAGTTGATAATGTGCGGCAGCCTTGGTGCCCGCGTGCGCCGGATTGACGGCTTCCCGCTTTCCGTACACGATGTAGTCGTTGATGCCGTCCTTCACATAGGGCGATGCATTAGGCTTGCCGAAAATCCGCTCGTTGTTGGTCTCGTTCTCAGTGAAAAGCAGGGGAACGCTGCCTTCGCAATACATGTAGAGCATTCCCGTCTCGGGATGCGCGCCTGAAAGAGCCGTACCGTAGTGGCTCTCAACCTGGGTCAAAAGCGGCTTGTGGGCCTCCGGCTGCCCGCTCCAGATGTTGCGGAACCAGGCGGTCGGCAAAACGTGCAACGGCGCCGGCTCGGGTCCTCGGTTCCATACCGTGATCTCAACCAGCAGGTCCGTAGGGGCCTGCTTGGCATACTCGACAAAAACGTCGAAGTAGCGATCGTGGTTGAAGACCCCTGTATCCAGCAGTTCGTATTCCATGTCGCCGCGCCCGCGCTGCTTGTTGGTCGCGACCAGGTCGTTGTAAGGAAACGGCGCCTGCGGGTATTTGTACAGGTACTTCATGTACGAATGCGTGGGGGTGCTGTCGAGGTAAAAGTAGTACTCCTTGACATCTTCGCCGTGATTGCCCTCACTATTGGTCAGCCCGAAGAGACGCTCCTTCAGAATCGGATCGCGACCGTTCCAGAGCGCCAGCGCAAAGCAAGTCAGTTGCCGGTCGCCGGAAATGCCGGCCAGCCCGTCCTCGCCCCAGTGATAAGCGCGCGATCGGGCCTGATCGTGTGTGAAGTAATTCCACGCATTGCCATCGGCGCTGTAGTCCTCGCGAACCGTGCCCCACTGGCGTTCACTGAGATATGGCCCCCATTTCTTCCAGGGAATACCTAGTTCACGCTCTTCGTTCAGCCGCTTCTGCTCGGCCGTCTCCATACGCGCAACAGTTTGCACATTTCCCTCCGGTTCGCTAGCCTGCGGAAACGCTCTAACCCTCCTCGCAGATGATTCCCCTTCCCGAACGATTTAAAAATTGGTTCGTCAGAAAAAATCGTGGGTAGATGTCGGTTCTGGGAGCTTGCCAAGTGAGTGATACAGGGCAAGTTCGAGGCAGCGGAAGGTGCGAAAGCCATAGGATTTTCTCATGGTGACTTTAGCTTTGTTGTTCAGCCCC
>DATDGT010000134.1:0-18242 GCA_036521975.1 Bryobacteraceae bacterium | reverse complement strand
CTCACCAAGAATTCGACGCCCGTCACTTCGCCGCGGATCAGATCCGTTTTCACAAACGCCAGGAAGCTAAATTCCGTGCCCAAGCTCGAGCCCTCGGATTCCAACTTATTCCCTTGGAACAGACCGCATGAGTGAGTTCCTTAAGAGAGCCTGTAGAGCCGCTCATCAGAATAAGCGATGGTTGCATTTCCAGTAGATGTTTCAGGGCTACAAGGACAGCTTCGGAAATCATCGCTGATTCATGTCCATAATGATGTTCGTCGCGAATGGATACCAGACATCTCGCGTTGCTCGGACACGTCACTGAGCTAGATGTTCAGCCCGTGATCCCCGTGCTTAGTTCACCAGCCCGACTGGTCCCGCAGACCCTCACCCACAATTATGGGTTCGATTGTGACGCCTGGGTGGCGAACATCGTACCCGCAGCGCCAGCGGCGCAGTTGCTGCTGGTTTTGGTGGTACCCGTCGGGCCGCCGGCAGTGTTGCCGCCTAGACCTATGAAGTAGGTCTGTGAAGCTCCTGCCAAGGTGCCCGTCGGCACGCTGTTGTCGATCACAATTCCACCCGTCGGCCAGCAACCCTTCCCGCCGGGAGTTATGACGTCCAAGCCGGACCCGGACAGGCTGACTGCTGCTGGATTGCTCACGTTATAGGACAACACGCAGCCGTTTCCAGCAGCGTTCGTACACCCGGTCACAGTGCCGCGGTAGACGCTGAAGAAAATATAGTCCGTGCCCGCTGTAGTCCGTGTCCCATTGGTGGTGCACGCGCTCAGACCGTTGTTGCAGAACTCATCAAGGGGAGATGGCCACGGACGCGTGGCGCCGGCGCCGGTAAAGCTAAGACCGCTAGCAACGCGTAAAGGAGCTCCCATTACTGAGTTAGTGATCGGTATCTGGTACAGATTCGCTCCGGCAGTCACGCCAGTATTTCCTACTACGTACAGGTTTCCTGTAGACGTTGCCGACGAGTAGTACACATTGTCGAAGATACCGTCGTAAAGGTAATATCCTGCGCCGCCCGTGCCAACAGCATTGATGGCCGGAGTGGTAGTGGACGTGAAATTGGTCGGGAGCTGATACACCACGTTGTCGCTGGGATAAGCGGCGTTGTTGCTTGTGGTGACAAAGGCGTAGAGTTTTCCCGCACCGCTATCCACCAGGGGCGCGTCGGCAATAACATCCCCAACGCTGCTCGTTTTGTTTACGGTCCCGCTCGACGCTGCTACGGAATACAGGACACCACCAAAGTTGCCCAGAATCACGTTCCCGGTGGCGTTATCGTAGACAGGCGACGAGAGTTTATTCGTCGCGCTCAGATTCACCGGCCATGGACTCCCCGCCTCGGCTGGGGTTCCAGCAAACAGTCCCGTGAACTTGTGGAGATTGCCGCTGTCATCGCCCACATAAGCCGTATCGCTGGAGTAATCATAATAGGGCGCAGAGAACGTGTCGTTATAGTTGCCACTAAAGGCCAAAGTCACCATGCATGGGGCTGTGCAAGTCCGATAAGCGGAAGCCGCCAGAGCCGTAAGCGTCACAGGCACGGTGGGCGTCCCGCTGTCCCCCGTCCACTTCAGGAGAACCAGGCTTGCCGTAGTACCACTCACCTGAACGAACACAATTTGTGTGCCATCCAAGGAGGCCACGGGAGAAGTCGTGGCCATGCCGCCGGTGTCATAGGCCCAATAGGCCGACGGAACCGTGCCCGAGCATCCGCCTGTATAAAGGTTTGAGAACGCGACAATAGTCGCCGCTCCGGCCGCACCGGCGGTGCCCATGGGATACACGACAAAGTCGCTGCAACTGGCCGTGGTGGCGCTAAACGAGTACTTGGCAGGATACACGTTGGGCTGGACAACCGCGCCCGATGTGCCGCCGGTCAGAGTCGCGGCTCCCCAAGAGAAACCGGCGAAATTAGCGACTGTGGTCCCATAGCTATTTCCAGCCGTTCCCGGTGTGTTAGCCGTAACCGTAACAATATTTCCATTCGAAGTCGCGGAAACAACCGTTTTCAGCGTGGCGTTCTCGTTGATGGCGGTCGCGATATTAGCGGCCACTTGCGTCGTGGTAGCGGCAGCGGCGCCTGCCCAGTAGGCGAAGGTCGTCCCCGAAGTCGTACCGTCAGTGCCGCCGGTCATGTTGCTGCCTGCCCAGTTGAAGTTCGACACCATATTCCCAAGCGCGGCGTTTCCAGTCGACCCGGCGACGCCAGCCGTCAAGATAACGCCACCAAGGGTTGTAGTGGCGGTGACACCCGCCGCAGCGCTGCAGTCGTTAATCGCCGTTGCCAGGTTTGTCGCCAGCGTTGAGAGGTTATTGCTGATGGCGAAGGTCCCAGTGGTGGAACCCGTGCAAGTGTTGGATCCGGCAGATCCGGCGGTCAAAGCTCCCCACGAGAAGAGGGTGGCATTGTTCGATGCACCCACCGCAAGGTAAGGGCCGACAGCAACGCTGGAAACCTTAAATGTACTGCCAGAGGTATAGCCCGCGATGACTCCAACGGCCGGGTACGAACTGTTGCATGCATTAATAGCGGCCGCGATGTTTGAGGCCTCAGCGGCAGTACTGCTGCCGGCGATGAAGGTTCCAGTGGTGGCACTGGTGCAGCCGTTACTGCCGGAGCCGCCTGCGGTTACGGTACTCCAAACGAAGTTGCTGGCGGTGTTGCTGAGGGTAAGCGAGCTGGCAGGACTTCCCAGCGTCGTACTAGTGATTGTGACTACGTTGCCAGTCGCATATGCGGTGACCCCCGCGGCAGCATATAAACTGTCACAAGCGTTAATGGCGTTTGCCAAGTTCGTGGCTGAAGTGGACGGGTACGTACTCACAACAAAAGTTCCAGCGGTCGCGCTGGTGCATCCGTTCGTGCCACTCGTGTAACCGGGAATCGATCCCGTAGCCGGAGTCAGTGCCCAGGCGGTCTGGGAGGAGGTCGCGCTAAAGGGAATACTGTTGCCCGTGATGTTGGTCACGGTGACGTACCCTGTATTCGTCGGTGTGTACGTGTACGTCTCAGTCGCTGTAACACTCGGATTCGGCGCCGTGATATACGAGTAACAGGTGGACTGCCAGATACCGTACAATCCGTTGGCGGCCGTGGGACATGCTGAGGGTGTGTTCGTGATCGCCGCGTAGAAGGCCTGCGTCTGATTAGCCTCAGAGGTTCCCCACCACACGCACGGATTGGTCGTATTTTGGCAGAGATATTGTGAGCCATTATATGGCTCGCCAGAATATGCCGATTGCGACATCTCGAATATGTACGTGGCAGACCCTATGGTAACGGTGTCGTTATTCGCCGCGCCGTCAGCATTATTCACACTCACCGTACCTGTTCCATACGTTCCATTCATCGCGGTTAAGACCAGCGTATTGGACCCATTTTTAATGGTAATCGTCTGGCCGGACGTGGAGCCGGTGCCTGAGAACGTGCCGGTGGCCGTCGCCCCGGTCCCGCTGGTCGTCAGGGTTAATGTGTTGGCACTGCTTCCCGCCGAGTTGGTGATGGTGATGGTTGGAGCCGTAGTCGACGTTGGCGGCGCTAACACTGTGCCCACGACGGAGGACGCGGTCGCGTTAGTTGTAAGGGTTAAGACGTTTGAGCCGTAGGTGATCGTGACGCCCTGACCGGCGCTAGGCACGCCCGTGAAGATTCCCGAGCCGCCGGCGAACGTCGGCGCGCTCCCGGTCAGGGTCTGGCCGTCAACGGTTACGGTTGACGTACCACTCGCGTTGTTGGTGGTGACTGTGCCGGTCCCCCTCGCCGCAACCCCGCCGATCCCTATGGCCCAGTCCTTCTTCAGTCTCACTTTTTTGGGCCAGGTCTTCCAAACGGTGCCCAGCCCCAGGTCGGGCACACCGGCTCCTTCCTCATTTGGCGTGCTGGCGGCGGAGATACCCGTGTTTTCCGGCAGCTTTGCTCCCCCGCTTCGCTTGATCTGCTGCATGATAAAGCGGGGGTCGTTGACAATCTTGAGCCACTGCTCATACCTACCACTCTCATTCGCCTGCTGCTCGGTCCCGGGGTTGGAGAAAACAAGATAGTGGTGAGTCCAATCGTCGGGCAAACCGCGCTGCTGGATCGCCCAATCCTCGATGTTGCGCTGTACCACCGGATCCACCGCCGGGTTTCCGACACTCGGATTCGGCATATCTTGCGCACAGAGCGTGGCCGTTACCATCAGTAGAATGGCCCTAACAACGATTCGATCCCAAGTACGGATTCGGCTCATGCCCTATCCCGTGAAGAAAATGTTTGGTTTCCGCCTAGTGTACACCGGAGGTGTACCGAACGATGTGTCCCACGGGACATGTCCTCCAGTAACCTGCCAGGCAGGGCACGAACCATGGGCGAGGACCTCCCCTTGCTGCCACAGCCGCGGGAGACGCTACATTTCCCGTCGGCCTTCCATAGCTTTCAGCATGGTGACTTCGTCGGTGTATTCGATGTCGCTGCCCACGGGAATCCCCATGGCGATGCGGGTCACGCGCAGTCCTTGACCTTGATTTTGCCGCTTCAGGTGCTGGGCGAGATAGGTGGCGGTGGCTTCTCCCTCGACCGTGGGATTGGTGGCTAGGATAACTTCTTCGATTTCGCCGCGGCCGACCCGGGTGATCAGGTTGGCGATGCGCAACTGTTCGGGGCCGACGCCGTGCAAGGGAGAGATCGAGCCGTGGAGCACGTGGTAGACGCCGTTAAAATGGCGTGTCTTCTCGACAGCGGCAATGTTCGTCGGTTCTTCGACCACGCAGACGAGCTTTTGATTGCGGGTAGGACTGCTGCAGTAGACGCAGGGATCGACGTCGGTGATGTTGTTGCAGATCGAGCACAAGCGCAACTTGGCTTTAACGTCACGAACGGCAGAGGCGAGGGCTTCGGCGTCATCTTCGCTCGAACGCAGGATATGAAAGGCGAGACGCTGTGCGCTCTTGCTGCCGATTCCCGGCAGCTTCTTGAGTTCGTCGATGAGCCGGGTCATCGGTTCGGCAAAACGAGACATAGGGATCTTGTAATTCGGAATCGGGTAATTTTGCTAATTCGAAAACTGGCGGGCCGTGGGAGTCAAATTACAAAATTACAAAATTGCTAAATTACAACATGCCTCCTAGTCCGCCGAGCATTCCACCTACGCTCGATTGCACGGCCTGATCCACTTTGCGGCTGGCTTCATTCAGTGCGGCCATCACAAGGTCTTGCAGCATCTCCACATCGCCGGCCTTCACCGCCTCGGGATCGATCACGATGCCGAGCACCTGCTTGCGGCCATCCATTTTTACAGTGACGGTGCCGCCGCCGGCTGAGGCCTCGACCACGGTCTGCTCCATCTTTTTTTGCAGTGTCTCATACTGCTGCTTGGCTTGCGACATTAGTTCCTGCAAATTAAATCCGGCCATAGAAAACCTTTTCACCGCCGAGACGCCGAGGGCGCGGAAGAAAACAAATTCAAGCTTTTCCTTTCTCGGGGTCTCTGCGTCTCAGCGGATCAAGCTTTACTGTTTCTCGCGATAGTCAATCACCGTGCGAATTTCCGCTCCGAATTTCTCCTGCATGCGTTGCACGATCGGATCTTGTTCGGCGCGACTGCGCGCGCTTCCTTTCGTCGACAGCGTTCGGCGTGGCGCGGTTGTCTGCTGGGTTGTGCCACCGGGTTCGACTTGCATCCTGAGCGGTCTCCCAGCCAGACCACTGGCGGCGGCGCTGGCGATGCGGCGCGCGTCGGCGGTGAATGACATTTCGATCATCGTGCTAGAGGCCGCGACTCGGGCAAGCAGCGAGTTTCCTGCCAGTGTCCATACCGCGTTCTCGAGGATCGAAACCAGCATTTGCTGGTTGCCGAGCGCCTTGAGAACGACGTCGCGAAGAGACTCGGCGTTCACCTCTGTCTTGACTTCGGCCCGGGTGGCTAGCTGCGGATTATTTGGTGGCGATAGTTCCTCGACTGCCGGTGCGGCCGATCCCATGATGACGAGGTTGGCGCTTGATCCGGTCGTGGTGTTCATGGCGGCGGACGACTCCGCTTTCGGACTGCCTTTGCGCGTCGAGTCGGCAGCGAACGGCGAGACCGAACTTGAGCGCGCGAGCGCGGGGGATTCCGGACGCCGAACTTCGCCCCGTATTTCTGTGCGAACTTCCGTCGGCGCCGCCAAACGCGGCATCGTGGTTGGTCGCGCCGTTCCCGAGGTCATGGATGCCGCATTGCTCAGCAACTGTTCGATCGGCAGCAGACGCTGTGCGTGCGCCATTTTCAGCAGCCCCAGTTCGAGGTGGAAGCGCTGTTCCTGGCGGTACCCGAGTTCTCCGTGGGTGCGCAGCATGATTTGCAAGTGCCGCGTCAGGTCTTCTTCGCTGAACAGTTCGGCGATGCGGCCGGCGCGGGCACGCTCGTCGGAGGAAATCTGCAGGAGGGCAGAATCGTTGCCCGCGATCTTCGCCACCGTGGTATTGCGCAGGAAGCGCACCAGTTGGCGTGCAAAATGCGTGGGGCTGTGGCCTTCCCCGATCAGTTCGTCGACCAACACGAGAATTTTATCGCTCGAACTTTCCGCGACCGCCTGCATTACCGTTTCGAGCGCCCCTGCCGGAGCGGAGCCGATCAGGCTGCGAACGGAATCGGCGGTCAGATGGTCGGAGGTGGAAGCGATGGCCTGGTCGAGGATGGAGAGCGCGTCGCGCATCGAGCCATCGCCGGCTTCGGCCAGCAGGGCGAGTGCATCTTCGTCGGCGGGGATATTCTCTTTCGCCACGATATCGCGCAGTTGCCCCATGATGTCTTCGAATTTCATCGCGCGATAACTGAAGTGCTGGCAGCGCGAGCGGATCGTCTGCGGAATATCCTCGGGCTCGGTGGTGGCCATCATGAAGATGACGTGGCTGGGAGGCTCTTCCAGCGTTTTGAGCAGCGCATTGAAGGCCGCGTCGGTAATCTGGTGGGCCTCGTCGAGAATGTAGATTTTGAACCGATCGCGGGCCGGACGGTAGCGCGCGGCCTCGCGCAATTCGCGGATCTCGTCGATACCGCGATTGGTGGCGGCGTCAATTTCGATCACGTCGACGGAATTGCCGTTGCGAATCTCGGTGCAGGAATCGCAAATACCGCAGGGCTCGAGGACTGGTTTTTCCGCCGAACGGCAGTTGAGCGCCATGGCCAGGATGCGTGCGACCGTAGTTTTGCCGATGCCGCGATGTCCGCTGAAGATATAGCCGTGGGCGATGCGTTCTTGCGCGATGGCATTTTGCAGGGTGCGGGTGACATGTTCCTGGCCGATGACGTCGGAGAATTTTTGTGGCCGGTATTTGCGCGCCAGAACCTGGTAGCTCATCGGAATTCCTGATTATACAGTCTCACGCGCGAGGAGTTTGCTCGGTAGTTCGCGTAAGACTTTGTCATTCCGATCCTGAGCGCAGCCGGGAAGGGTCTGCAGCTCGCTGCAAAATGCAGATCCCTCGCTACGCTCGAGATGACAATTCGTTGTTGGTGTCGCAGTTTCGTGCAGACCCGCTTGCGCAGCGCAGTTGGGCGAGGTAGGCTCATGGATTGAGTTTTAGCGCGAATAGTGGAGAAATTGCCCATGCAACTGAGAATGAGCACACGATCGATGGAGGGCGTGCTGGTGGTAGATTGCAGCGGCCGGCTTGTGTTTGGGGAAGAATCGGCCAGCCTGCGCGACACGGTAAAGAAACTGCTGGCCCAGAGCCCGAAGTTGGTGCTGAATTTGCGCGAAGTGAATCACATCGATAGCGGCGGGCTGGGAACGCTGGTTTCGCTTTACACGAGCGCCCGCAACGCCGGGGGTGCGGTGAAACTGGCGAGCCTGAGCCAGCGCGTCGGCGACCTGCTCCAGATTACGAAGCTGCTTACTATTTTTGAGGTGTTCGACAATGAGGAATCGGCCGCGCAGTCCTTCAAGAAAGATGTAGCGTAGCGGGGTTCGGGGAAGAGTCGGTTTTCGACCCGCAAAAAGGAGATTGATTTCCCGCAGATTGAACCCGTAGATACGCGGCTCGCCGCGCCTCTCATAGCCCGTCTCCACACAGCCGCCTTGATCCCTCGCGATTAATTCAGGTCGTTCAACACCAGCGGGGTTTGCGACATTCCATTGTTAACGCCTGGGTTGTCCACGATCACCATTGTGGTAATCGATCCCGATGGGGCAGCGGCGAGCTGGGTGAGCAGTGGAACCTTTTTCAAGTTTGCGGTGACGACCACCGCATAACCACCGGCAATGGAAAGGACGGGTTGGTAGGCGCTGCCCTGGCTTGCGCCAAGGGCGACAATCTGAGGCGCGTAATTGGTGATGTTCGTGCCGGGCGGCACAATATAAACATCCACCCCGTTGGGGGGGGGACTAAGCGACGTGTTGACGATGCGGAATTCCGCATTGCCGCCTTTCGGTGCCAGGTTGTTGTCGGTTAGAACCAAGGGGCGGCTGTTATTGGCTTCGGATCCAACCGCGATCACCGTGTAATCGGTCGAACCGTTCAAGGTAAAGGTGCCAATGGGGGAGATGGGGTTGATGGTGTCGCCGGGTGCAAAACCTTGGATCAAGTCGCTGCCCGAAGCTACCCCCACGTAGGTTGCGTTCGCTCCTGGAGTTGGGAAAATACCGCCGAATTGCAGGGAGGAAGCGATCTTCCTTGAGTTGACATAGATGTCGGTGGGACCGCCGTCGGGGATGGCATTGATCACGCGAATCTGCGCCTGATTCGTTGAGCCACAGCTGGCGGTAAAGAGGCTCAAGGCCGCAAGGGCCAAGGTGATAGGCAAAGCTTTTGACACGCGAAACATCTTCTAGATTCTCCCAAGGCAGTGTGGTGGTGAGCAGGAAGTTTGTCAACCGCGCGAGAGGATGATACGTCGAAGCCCGGTGCCCTTCCTTAGCTTGAGCATGGCGGCGAAACATGCGATTACACGAGGTCGTACATGACTGTCGGAATATTCGAAATAGCATTACCGCCCGGCTGGTCCACAATCACCACCGTAGTAATCGATCCTGAACTGTCCGAGCCCCCCGAAATTACCGGGATGGTGAAAAGCTTGTTCTGGTTGTTGTGAAAATAAACGTCGATGGAATATTGGGTTTCAAAGGTAAGTGACAGATAGCCGCTCGAACTCCCCAGGGCTAGGCCAGAAACAGTAGCCGTGGAGGGGGGATTTAGCCCCGTTTGGTAGATATAAAGATCAAGCCCGTTTAGACCCGCGACGGCCGACCCGTCAATGACGCGGAGGTTCAAGTAGCCCGTCTTCGGTAGCGTGTTGTTGTCGGGTATGACGTAGACGGTGGAACCGGTGAGATATCCGCCCAAAAGCGCTGTGTAGTGGGCCGCGGCGCTCAAGTTACCGGTAACGCCCTCTCCGAAGATGGGCGGGGTGGTTGTGCCGGCATCGTACGCCTGGAACGTGACACTTCCCGACGGGACCGAGGTGTAATGCGCGGGACCCGGAGGAGGCTGGTTCGGGTAAACCTGGGGGAATGCCACGTTGGGGAAGTCCTTGGTCCCGTTGACATAGACATCCACGGCAGTATCGCCATTGGATCCGTTGTCGGGGATGGCATTCACGACACGAACCTGAGCGTTGCCACCGTTGCCGCAACTGGCGGCGATGAGGCCTAAGGCCACAACGGCCGCGATGGCCAACGCAACAGGCAGGACTTTCAACAGGCGAAACATCTTCTAGATTCTCCAAAGCAATGTGGTGGTGAGCGGGAAGGCTTGTCAACAGCTTGTGACGATCATACGCCGGGCCTCCGTCGAGGCCCGGCGCCCTTCCTTAACATGAACATGGCGGCGAGCCCCGCGATCATACGAGGTCGTACATCACGATCGGAATAGTCGAAATAGCATTACCGCCGTTCGCGTCCTTAATCACCACCGTAGTAACCGATCCTGAACTGGCGGAGCCCCCCAAATTGAGGTTGATGGTGAAAAGCTTGTTCCCGTTGTTGTGCAAATAAACGTCGATGGAATATTCGGTTTCAAAGCTAAGTGATAGATAGCCGCTCGAACTCCCCAAGGATAGGCCAGAAACCTGAGGCGTGGGGGGGGGATTTAGTCCGGTCTGGTAAACATAAAGATCAAGCCCGTTTTGGCCTGCGACGGCCGACCCATCAATGAGGCGGAGTTTCAAGTCGCCCGTCGTCGGTACCGTGTTGTTGTCGGGTATGAGGTAGACTTGGCAACCGGTAAGAAATCCACCCAAGAGCGCGGTGTATTGGGCCGAGCCGCTCAAGGTTTTGATCTGGCCCGCTCCGAGGAGGGCGGGGGTGGTGGTGCCGGCATCATACGCCTGGAACGTGACACTGCCCGACGCTACCGGGGTGTATTGTGCGGGACCCGAAGAAGGCTGGGCTGGGTAAACCTGGGGGAATGCCACGCCGAGGAAGTCCTTGGTCCCGTTGACATAGACGTCCACGGCAGTATCGCCATTGGCTCCGTTGTCGGGGATGACATTAACCACACGAACCAGCGCGTTGCCACCGTTGCCGCAACTAGCGGCGATGAGGCCTAAGGCAACAACGGCCGCAATGGCAAGCGCAACAGGCAGGGCTTTCAACGAGCGAAACATATTCATTCTCCAATGGGTAGTTTTGGTGGTGAGCAGAAATTTGGATGCAAGTATCGTAGTCTCAAGTTTTACGGATGCATGCAAAATTTTGTCTGGTGGACCTAGGTTAACATAATCTCGTGGTAAATATCGTCCGGTAAGGATCGAATCCGTGAATCGGAAATCCAAAACCAGGCCCAGGAAACCCAAGTTCGACAGAAGTAGTCAGGAGGGCAAACGTGCGCGCGTCGTGCGATGTATCCGCGCCTTGCCGGCGGGGACGGTGTCGAGCTATGGAGCCATCGCGAAGGCTGCGGGCTGGCCTGGTGCGGCGCGTCAAGTGGTGCGGATTCTGCGAGAGGTTCCGGGATTGCCCTGGCACCGGGTCTTGGGGTCAGGCGGCGCCATCAAGCTGGGCGGAGAAAATGGCACTGAGCAAAGATTCCGCCTGCGCATGGAGGGCGTGGCGTTTCGCGGGATGCGCGTGGACATGAAGCGGCACGAGTTTCAGTTTCGGAAAACAGTCTCTAAGTGAAGCGGGTGCGCGACTGGAGAATATCCGGAGTCGTTGAGGCCGCCGGTAGTCGCCGAGCTGGGCTCAGCTCGGACAGCCGAGGGTGGCTGTCCCTACGCGTGCTCCGGCAAATTTCCTTCCAGCAAGTCGTATAGGCGGTTTGCCGGACAACGTAACCCGATATAGAAAGTTCCGAACAGCGCGTAGACGGCGCTGACGTGGTCGAAGCGCATCTCGTAGATTAGCTTCTTGAAGACTACGGGATCGTCGGCGAAGAGGTCGACACCCCACTCCCAGTCGTCGAAGCCGATGGAGCCGGTGATGATCTGTTTCACCTCTCCGGCATAACGGCGTCCGACGAGGCCGTGTTCATTCATCTGGCGCTGGCGCTCTTCCATGGGAAGCGTGTACCAGTTCTTGTCTTCGCCGCGGCGCCGATCCATGGGATAAAAACAGATGTAGCGGTTTGGGGGGATCGACGGGAAGAGGCGCGGCTTCATCGCTTCTTTCTGGCGCGCGATGGTTTCCTGGATGGACTTTTTCCATTCGTCTGAGTGTGGTTCCACACCGCGATCGGCGAGCGTCTTGTAGGTTTTCAGCGACGACTCATACAGCCCCAGCTCAATCACCGACAGATACGATGTCGCCGGCTCCAGGAAGTCATTGAGGCGGAGCCGTGCCACGTCGAGTTCGGCCTGATTGAGTTGGTCGAAAGTCTCGCGGAAGTGGACCAGCATCAGGTCGCCTTTATGTCCGAGCAACGAGAAGAGCGCGGACTGGCCATCGGACTTGCCTTCCATCCTGGCCAGCAATTGCGAGGCTTCGCCGGCGATCTCGCGACGGACGTTGTCGGGAGTGGAGCGCCACGCGGTCCAGCGGAAACGCATCATTTGGTGAAGTGTGGCGTAGCCTTCGAGCGTCAAGGGTACGGCTGGGAGTTGTCCGGCGGCAATCGGGACGGTTTCGGGATGAGTCGGATTCATGGGTCGTCGTTGTCCTTGGCAGCTATTGTAAATCGTGCGTCGAAAACCGGACGGAGCAACGGCCAACAGCAGGTCCTTCGCTTTGCTAGGATGACAATTCATAATAATCAGGATGACAATTCATAAAAGGTGTCGCGCGTGCAGCGATGTGGACCCGACTCTTGCTGCGGTGTGCGCGGGTACCCCGGCTGCCACGGGGCGGAGATTGCTCCACCACGCGCTGGTATGCTACAAGCAGCTATATGCGCAAATGGATGAGCGAGCGCTTGAAGCGCCGCAAGAAGCCCGGAGACGGGTCCTCGAAGGAGGCAACAAAGGCGCCTGAGCCCTTGCAGCCGAGGTTCTATGATAATGAACCGGCCGCGGCAGCGGAAGTTCCGGTCCGAACTCCAGTCGAGGAGCCAGTCGTCGAGTCACGCCGCCCGTCGAAACCGCAGCCAGAGCCGATAGCGGCGTCTGGGCCGGCAGCGGAAACAGCGGCGGGGTCAGCAGTGGTTGAACCGAACCGACGGACGTCGCGCCGCCGTCGCAGCCGCGGTGGTCGAGGCCGATCTCGTCAGGGACGAGTCGCGGCTGCGCCCGCCGTCGCAGCAGAACCTTCCGTAGGAGAATCAGCCGCAACAGAAGTATCTACCCTGGAACCAGCGGTTGCCGGGAAGTTTCCGGCAGAAGCTGCACCAGCTCACCCTGCGCCGGTGCAAGTTGCTCCGGCTCCGGCCCGCGCCAGCAAGGGGATGGTAGTCCTCGCGATCGGTTTGCCGGGATCGGGCAAGAGTTCGTGGTTCAAACGCCACAACATTCATCCGCTTTCGAGCGATTTGCTGCGTGAACTGCTTTTCGACGACGCGCAGGAGCAGCGTTTTCAGGATCTGGTGTTCTCCAACTTGCGATCGATGTTGAAAGCCAGGCTGATTGCGCGGCGTCCCATGAACTACGTGGATGCGACGAACCTTACGCCTCACGACCGCCAAAGCTGGATTAAGCTGGCCAGGGATTACGGCTACGATGTGCAGGGCGTGTTCTTCGATGTCCCGCTGGAGGTTTGCCTGGAACGCCACCAGCGCCGCGGCCGCGCGGTTCCGGAAGACATCATGCGCAAGATGGCGAGCAAGTTGAAACCCCCGACGTTTGAGGAGGGGTTTTCGAAAATCACCGTCGTGCGGGTGAAGCAGAAAGAAAGCGAAACCTAGGGACAGCCGCCCCGGCTGTCCGGCTGGGTGAAACCCCGCCAGGCTCTTTAACGGATTGGAAACCAACCCTAACGGATGAGAAGCGGACCCTGACGAGCTGCGCTTGCAAGGACCGCCGAGGGCGACCGTCCCCACGTTTTAAATATCAACCCTTCAGATAGGGCAGTAGTTCTCTGAACGCAGGTGCGCCCGACGAGCGCATCAGTTCGTAGATCATCATTTCGGTCGAGGAAAGAACGGCTCCGGCGGCGCGCATGCGATCCAGCCCGATGCGCCAGTTTAATTCTGTCCGGGAGCTGACAGCGTCGCACGCCACATGCACCAGATAGCCCTCCCGCAGCGCCCCCAGCGCAGTCTGCATCACGCAGATGTGGGTTTCCATTCCGGACAGCACCACGGTTGTCCGCTGACCCGGCAAGCGCTTCAGCAAAGAGCAGAACGTGTCGCTGCCGAAGCAGGAGAACATCAGCTTGTCGATGGGCGGACTGTCGGGCAGCAGGGACGCGATGGCGGGCACGGTGTTGCCGAGGCCCTTCGCGTATTGTGTGGTGACCAACGCCGGGATCTTCAGGATTCCAGCCATGCGAATCAGCAGCTGGGCATTGCGCACAAGGCGGTCTTTCTCCCAGATCGGCGGCAGCAATTTCTCCTGCATATCGACGACGATGAGCGCACACTGCTCGGCCTCAACTGGGCGGCGCGCCATCTCGTCGTAATCGTTCTCAAGTTGGGTGACAGCTCCGGTGAAAGTTGGGAAGGTCCCGCTGCTGGTCATGGCAACTCCTCTGCAGAGACGCGGATTGACGCGACTCACGGTGCGGAGACGGGGTAAGCCCCGTGTCTACATCTGCCACAGATTCTAACGCGGGCAAGGCACGAAGGTCAGGCTGTCGATCTGAGCTGCTGCTGGAGAGCCGGGTTTCCACGCCCGGCCACTACACTACTGGACGGGCGAGACGCCCGCAGCTCCATTAAGAAGCGAGCGCGCGTCGTTTTGCAGCCCGTTGTTTTGCGCTCACCGCGAAATGATTTAGAATTCTGGTACAGCCCGGTCGTTCAACGGTAGGACTGCAGCCTCTGGAGCTGCGTATCGGGGTTCGAATCCCTGCCGGGCTGCCAACCTTTTGAGCCGATCCGTTGCTTTTCGTCGGCGGTTCCGGGCTTCCTTGAGAGCTCCTCCCGTGTGGTGATAGGGCTCGGCGCTGGAGGGCTTGCGGCTCACTTCACCAACTGGATGGTGTCTACCGTGATCGTATTCTTTTTCGCATCCAGCTCTCCGGTCACGATCACGGTTTGCCCCGCCCACCTTTCCGCTGCTTGCTGATTATCCAAATGGTAAACGTTCTCCTTCACCACCAGCACGAACGAACTTCCTTGATGGGCAACACAGTGTCGGACGCAATCAGCAAGAGTCGAGCCAAAATTCTTGGCTTTCAGCATTTCCTGGTGCGACCGGGAGAGAGAATGAATATTGAGAGCGCAGGAGCTGTCGCCAATCTCGCCGCGGAAAGTCGCGGTGTGGCTCAACCCGGCGGCGAAGACAGTAAGAACGATCCAGCTTTTAACGATCGAGCTTTTAACATTCCGGCTTTTGACGAACCAGCATTGCATCAGAATTTCCTCGGGGACTGCTAAGCGATCACGATGACTTTCATGTTCATGTCCTCATGTCCCTCGCTGCAAATGACAGTGCAGACAATCCGATATTCCCCCGGCTCGGACGGAACGCGCAAGACAAATTCCTGGACGCCGGGCTTGAGCTCGAGGTCCCAGTCCGGGAATTTCGTGCCATCCTTCTTACGGATGAGAGCGAAACCGTGAATGGATCCGTTCCGGTTGAAGGTCTTTGCCTTCTTAGCCGTAATGCGGAATTGCACTTCTTCGCCCGCTTTGAAAGTTAGTGTGGGGCTCACTTGTCGGCCAATCTTGTAGCGGCTGTCTTTATCGGCGAGGATTTCAACCACGTGCCTCGGGGCTTGCGCGACGCATGGCAGGACTGAACCCATCAGCAGGAATGCGATGAGCAGCACAGCGGCAATCTTGAGGGGGGATCGAGGATGATCGAAAGGCACAATTATTCCGTCATGTAGGCGAGGATGTAGCGCATGTCCTCATCCGTGATGAGCGCTCGCACGCGCATGTGACGAATAATGGTCGCCATCATTCTGGGGGGAAATTTGTGTGGAGGCATGTGGCAACGTCCGCAATTCGTGTGAAAACGTTTCTCGCCTTCGATTCGTATGGCGTTGGCTTGCGCCGTGGTCTGCGGAACAACGGACGGAGTTGCGGTACTGGACCCGGACGATGGTTTGCCAGACTCGGCGGCAACCGTCGCGGCAAGAATCACCATGACGGCGAGGCTACGCATCAACATTTAGTAGTCTCCTCGGCCGAGTGGAAAGGCGAATCGATAAGTCATGCCCGCGGTCCAAACGTTGGCATTGCCTTGGGAACTGAGCTGCCGGCCATAGCTGCCCGTCGCCCGCAACCCCTCCATGAAATAGTAGTTCAATCCAGCCTCGGGTTCCTTCGTGTTAGCGCCGGGCACATCGTCATTGGTGGCGCCGGGTTTGGTGAAGAACTACTGAAAACGCCCGACCACTTGCGTGCGCGCCAGGACCGGCATATGGGACAACGCACTCAGTCGCAGAGCAGGCTCAATCCAGTAGCCTTGGCCCGACTCGGTATTGGCGTATTCTGAGCGAATCTCCAACGGGAACGCGCGCGGCTGCCATTCAAAATGGGTTCCGAAGCGGTTGGCATTCGTCTGCTGCAACAGGTGCCCGACCGAGAATCCGATTTCCACGCGCTGGTTGGGGAAAAAAGCGACGATACGTCCGCCGACTTCACGGTCGGAAGCCAGTGTTTGTTTGTTGCTGAGGGTCGAGAAGTAAGCGGCGTAATTCAGGTTAAGGTTGGGAGCGGCTGAAAATCCACCCCGCACATCATGCCGTTGCTCGCACTTTGTTCCAGAGGAAGGATGAGCGGATCGGCTTGCAGGTCCCGGATCCACACCGGATAAAGCCGCTCGTTATACATGCCGAACGGCGTGAGGAATCGTCCGACGGTCACGGTCAAGTGGGGGTTGGCGATGTAGTCGAGTTGCAGATACTCCAGTGATTTCTGAATCTCTCCACCAAAAGGGCCGGTTCCGTCACGACGCACGAAGTCTCCCTCGAAGGCTGCGCGCGACTCGATCAGCCAGTTCTCGCCCAGAGGCACGAGAACTACCGGGGAGATGATGCTCACCAGCGTCGTTTGTCCCGCTTGCAGAAAGGGTACAAAAGCAACGCCCCCGGAGACCACCGGGACGGTGGCTGCACCGCTAATTTCTGGCGCCTGGGCGAGGGCGGGCGCCGACAGGAACACTGACAGGAGCAACGCCAGGCAGAATGCCAGAGACAATGAAAGACCCCGCGCGGTGAACCATCCGCCGCACCGCGTCGCCTTGAATATGATCGTCATGGCATACGCACAAATAGGTATGCCATCGTGTAGCAATCCTTCCGCCAAAGGCTGATTCCGATAAGTCACTGAAAACACTGCGAGCGAGTCCTCAGAATAGAGGTCACACATGAGACGGGCGCCTTCGTTCTGAGACGCTCGTCGCAGGTGGGGAGTCTTAATTCAGAGGTGCAACGGACGGATCGGTCAGAGCGATCAATTTTCCCGCCGGATAATCCTCCTGGGTAAGAGGAGTTTCGGGCTCGGGGTTGACGATGGTCAGCATTTCACCGCTGAGAACTCCCCGGATCAACAGGCGGTCACCCTCGATCGCGACCACGCGATATTGCTCATCGAAGATTGACATTCTCTCTTCCAGCGATCTCTTTGTCGATCCATGGATTGGATGCGGAATTTCGCGCCGATGATGCTTGCCTTTGATCGGAGCCGCCCGTTACTGTGCTTGGCTAGGAATAAACCTGTCCGTAAATCCACTGCGGGCCCTGTTTCATATTGGCGATGACAAAGCGGGGGTTCGGGGCGCAACACCGCCGCGCACGGATACTGTTCGGCTTCCTCATTGAAACTGACAAAGCCCAGCACCGGCAGATAGCACCCGTTATGGTAGTGCCCGTTGAAGAACGACAACTGCTACGCACCATGCGTGGGATCGTCGGGCGGGATCCAGATCAATCGTCACCCGATAAGCCCGGCGCCGCAATCGCTTGCCGTGACGCCGGATTACGCTGACCGCCAAGGCTTTGCCATCCGATAGAGTTCTTTAACTCCTACCCTATTTTCGAAACGCGACAGCGTCGGTTGGGAGGCCAGGTCGCGACCTTCGATCGGATCCCGATCCAATAGCAACTTATGAATGGGAGCGCTGGCCAAGCGGGCGCAGTCGTTGGCGTCCGGGTAGCCGCAAGCGATCGAGAATACCCGTTGCGCCAACAACTCGCGCAAGCCATGATCGACCCTCCCGGCTTGCCGTGGGTCCCGTGGGCAGGTGGTCAGTTCCTCCAGCAGTCCATAGCTACGATGGGCGGCCTTCAGCAGCAGAGCTCCACCGTCGGACTGCCTTCGCGCTGATCAAACTGGGCAACGATAGGCTTGCGAAAAATTCCTGGGAACAACCAACACTGTGTTGTGCTATCGTCTGACATTGCGGAAGCCTCTTTTGTTGCGCAAAACATTGTCTTGTCAAACATGTTTGTAACAGAGGAGGCTTCTTTTGTCTTTAGATCTCTTCCCATTCACGAATAATGCGGGCTAGGACGCATCCCCCCGCGGCTTCCGCGGATCGCTAAATGCCTACCCAAAAATAGACCTACTGGACTTCGCCGTTCGCAACCTGCTCCCTCCTGCATCTTTACGGCATCGCCGCTATCCCGATACACCGACGTTCAGAAATAGCTATAGCTCGATAGGGTGACGTAACGTTGATTGTGTAAAAAGCGAGAGGGTGTAAGTTGGCTTTGGCCTCACAAGCTAAAGCCGATCCTAGAAAAGGAGACCTACACCCAATGGCGAAGATAATCCCGATCACGGAGCATTTCCAACATTTT
>DATDGT010000133.1:0-5444 GCA_036521975.1 Bryobacteraceae bacterium | reverse complement strand
GTTTGGATCAACGACAGCCCCGGCAATGCGCATTGGCTGGAGCTCAAGTTGGAAGGCTCGAGAAGCAACCGCGATGGCATTGGCGCCAGGATCAAGGTGACGGCAGGCGGAACTGTGCAATACAGCCAGGTGTCGTTCGCGGCCGGGTATGCCTCTTCAAGCGCCGGGCCGGTACATTTTGGACTGGGAGGGGCGGCATCGGCCAGCCTCGTCGAGATTCGCTGGCCCTCCGGAATCGTGCAGGTAGTGAGAGAGGTTTCGGCGGATCGGGTGATTCGCGTCCAGGAGCCGTCGCGAAAATAGCTCTCTCGCTATCGGAATGGCCCGTCAGTGCTTCGTAGATTGCATTCCGGCTCATTTCGAACCGGACTCCGGCAATCACTTCGTTAAGCTTCAGGCGATCGCTGAAATGCTCAAATGAGAACCCACTCTCCATCTCGGCAAACTCCAACGGGCAGTACACGCGAACTTCCTCTTCATAACTCCAGCCGTCGTATTTCGCCCCGAATTGCTGTTTTACTATGTCCCCGCGCTCCGCCCATTTAAGGCCGCCCCAGTCACCAAATGCTCACCTCGTGCACATACTTCACAATCCTAGTGTCCCGAGCGAGAAATACGTTTAGAAAGTCGCTCGATCTTGCCGAGAATCAGATACGCGTCGGCAGTCCAGACGAAGGGTTTGGGATTCTCATTGCGCTGGTCCAAATAGTCGAGCATGGCCCTCTCCAGCGCGCGAACAGCAGTGTGACTGCCGCGACGGACGCATCGTTGCGTCACCTCCCGAACAACCGTTCCACCAAGTTCAGCCAACTGCCACTGGTCGGTGTGAAATGAACCTGGTACCGCGGGTGCCGCTTGAGCCAGGCGCGCACCTTGGCTACCTTGTGGGTGCCATAGTTGTCCATTACCAAATGCACATCGAAGCCGTGCGGAAGATTGGCCTCGATCTCATCGAGAAAGCGGAGGAACTCCTGATGCCGGTGCCGGCGGTAGCAAGAGCTGATGGTAACTCCCGAAGCCACATCCATGGCCGCAAACAACGACGTGACTCCGTGGCGCTCGTAGTCGTGTGACTGCCGCGCCGGCACGCCTGGCGCCAGCGGCAGAATCGGCTGCGTTCGATTCAGCGCCTGCACCTGACTCTTTTCGTCCACACAAAGCACGATCGCATGATCCGGCGGGTTCAGGTACAACCCGACGATATCCCGCACCTTCTCAACAAATTGAGGATCTTTGGAGAACTTGAAATTCTCTACGCGATGCGGCTGCAATCCGAAAGCACGCCAGATTCGCACGATGGCATTCTGCGTCAGGCCTACCTCTCGGGCCATGAGACGAGTGCTCCAATGCGTGCTATTGGCTGGCATGGATTCCAGTGTCTTGGTGATGACGTCCTCAATCTGCTGATCGTGATCTTGCGCGGGGCGCCGACCTGCGGCTCATCCAGCAAGCCATCCAGCCCGAACTCCCGAAACCGTTCCCGCCACTTACCCACGGTCGCACTGGTAATATGCAGTTTCCGCGCGACCTCCGAGTTGTTCATTCCCTGCACACAACTGAGCACGATCCGGGCACGCAGCGCCATGGCCTGCGCAGACTTTGGCCGGCGCGCGATGGTACTCAACTTCTCCCGATCCGCATCCACGATTTCCAGAGGTTTCTTGGGGCGACCTGTGCGCATACCCAAGTATGAGGCCAAAATCGTATTTATTAAACGCATTTATCGCTCAGAACACTAGCTCACCGCCAAGCGGGACGCCGCTGCGGCTAAACGCTTCTTCCGTAAGGCTCTGAGCGACCCAGCAATCCCATGCCGAGAGTCATCAACGTGGACAAGAACCCGGCCTTTCCGTGCGCCGTGGAAAGGGCTGAAGGCACAGGGCATGGCGGCGAGTCCGCCTGCGTCAATCCAAATACCTCAATAATGTCCTTGAGAGTACCGACATGTGAGGGTTGGTGTCTCATGCCGCCAAGGTGGTTCCTTCGGTTCTGGACAGGTCAAGCCGGTCGCGGATGAATTTCACGAGGACAGAGGTTTTGGCGGCAGTCGCGAGAAATTCCGGGAGGGTATTGCGGAGAGCGATAGCGACAACCTGTTCGGAAGGGGCCAGTCCAGGGCGAATGGTGCGGATCCACGAGCCGAAGGACTGCCAAACCAGCGTGGGTTTCGTCGCGGAGAGAATCTGAAGCAAGCCCTGAGCGATGAGTCCGAGTTGGATGTGGCGATGGTAGGCGGCGATCTTTCGGCGGACGGCGTCGCGGTAAGCATCTGATTTGCGGTGCAGGTATTGGTTGCCGCTTACGCGTCGTAGGGGCGTCATGGCCGCCATCCAGAAGTGATAGGCATACGCGCCGATGACGCGGAGAGCCTGTTTGAAGGACACTTCGATCTTGAACCGCAGGCCGTAGATGCGGATGATGTCCAAGGGGGGCAGGGTCAGGTCCGTGCACATCAGTAGGATGGCGCCGCGTTGAGGATGGAGTACCACGACGAAGCGGACGAGGATGCCGACGGGGCGCCACAACAGGTCGGCTGTCCGGAAGCGGAGGATCACACCCTTCTCGCCATAGACGGGGCTGGGCGCCTCCTGGAGCCGGCCGGTCTCTTTCAGCAGAGTTGAGACCTCGATCTTCTTGCCGTACTTGGCGGGCCTGCCGCGGGGTCGAGGCCGGTGCGGCGGCGGGGCTGCAGCCGGGAAGAAAGCTACGCTGTTGCTCTTGACCCGAGTGACCAAGTGGTTTCCCTGGGCCAGCAGACCTCGAACTACTTTGCCGCTGGCATAGTAGGCATCGGCCACAAAGTAGAAGGGTTGCTGCAGACCCAGTGAGTCGAGCAACAGGATCATCTTATCCAGGAGGGTTCGTTGGTCGCGGTTGGAAAACACGGCGCCTTCGTGGATGCGACAGGCCAAAGGCAAGGCAAATACGCTGGACAAGGCTTGGGTGAGCATAGCGACCGCCTGACAGGAGTGGCCGAAGATGTACTCGGCCTTGTTATTGGATTCGGATTCTTGATGGAGCTTTTTGACTCCGGGCATCTTGCGACCGGCCTTAGCGACCTTAATGCCATCGCCGACGAGGACGGGCTTGCCATTGACGCGCAGGATGCCGGGGTCGAGCCGGAAGAGTAGAGCGCACCAGGCACGGGTGAGTTTGTCTAGATCCAGGGCCGGGCTGTGGAAGAAGTCCAGGAGGCGGTCGTAGCATGCCGGCTCCAGGCCCAGGGCGCGCACGATGCTGGTGACCCCGAGCAGATCCTTGCGGACGGACATTCCCGCCAGACAGAGGGTCATCCACAGGAAGGTCCGGGTGCGGGCGCAGGCGAAGCGCAATTCGCAGACCAGACTCCACCAATGGTTCCAGAGCATGAAGCGGCCTCCTTGCCGGTCGGCTGGATCTTCGTGTTTTTGGCGTTGACAACTGTGCGGACATAGTATAGCATATATATGCTATACTAACAACACAAAATGCTATACTCACAACACCAAAACCAGGAGACCGTATGAGCCAGAAACGGATTCAGCAGATCGAGCAGAGGATTGATCGGATCAAGAGGTCGCTACTGGAGATTGGTCCGATGCGTCCAGGCTCACTGACCCGCCAGTACAAGGATCCCCAACACCGCGTCGGGGCCTACTGGCAGATCAGCTATACCCGTCGGATGAAGAGCCGCACAGAGTATGTCCGTCCGCAATGGGTGAAAGAGATTCGCCGCCAGACCATGACCCACAAACGCTTCAAACGCCTGGTTGACCAGTGGATCGACCTGAGTATCGAGCACTCACGGCTGACCCTACTCACGGCTGACTGACGGGCCGGAACTCGGTACTCTCAAGTAATGTCGTGGACAAAGAAATAGTCGTCGGGTAACCAGAAGTTACCCTGTGCTGCATAGGAGGTCAAGGGACTGAACGTCAGTACTTAGCCCGGCGTGCCTTCCAAGCGTCCGCAAGCGCCATTGCGATAATGCCAGTCATGATTGGGATTCCGGTGGCGACCCACCGCATTTCACTCCAGCTGGCAGCACGGACGAGTAGAAGGCCCAGCCCAAACCCAATAAGCCCGGCGATAATCTTCTTTATCAAGTACATTCTTTACGGCACCGCGGCGGGGCGTTTCCACAGTCAGCTATCGCTTCAGATTCGCATGCAGCCTGTGGCTCAAGCTGGCTTCAACACTACGCCAGTCGGAACCATCCGTCAAGCAACTGATCCGCCGACCTCTCAACCCGCTCTGTTCCCGATCCTAGATAAGCGGTCGTGAAGTGGGTTTGGGTAAACTGGCCCTTTGGCGGGAAGAGCCCGGGCGGATGAAGTCCGCTAACGCCGTTTTTACGCCACAACGACGACCGTCAGAGCCTGCTCCAGGGGTAGCATAGGGGTGTGAAGTTTTCGGTTATCCTCCTTTGGGCCGTGTCGGTCGCTGCTCTCGCACAGGCCCAGCAGCAAACTTCCACTCCGGCAGCCGATGTTTCTGCCAGCACCGTGGACAGGAAGGGCTGTTTCGGCGGATGTCCGAGATACGCGCTAGTGTTCTGAGCGATAAATGCGTTGGATAAATACGATTTTGGCCTCATACTGGCTTTTTCAATAATTTGTCGCACGATTGGCTCCTAAAGTTCGTCCAACATCGCATTGCCGACCACCGCATTCTCCGGCTGATCCAGAAATGGTTGAAGGCGGGAGTGATGGAGGAAGGCGAATGGAAGAACACAGAGATGGCTACTCCGCAGGGCTCATTTCGCCGCTGCTGGCGAACGTCTATCTGCATTACGTGTTCGACCTGTGGGTGGACGCTTGGCGCAAGAAGTGTGCGCGCGGCGATGTCGTTGTCGTCCGATACGCTGACGATAATGTACTCGGCTTTCAGCACCTGGCTGCGGCAGACCGCTTCCTGGAGGAATTCCGGGAGCGGCTGCGGAAGTTTCGGGCTGGAACTGCACCCGGACAAAACGCGCCGGATTGAATTCGGACGATTTGCCGAAGTCAACCGGACCAAGAGAGGAGAAGGGAAGCCCGAGGCGTTCGATTTTCTGGGATTCACGCGTATCAGCGGAAAGGACCGGAAAGGAAGCTATGCCGTAAAGCGCAAAACGATCAGCAAGCGCATGCGGGCCAAATTGCTAGTAGTGAAGCAACAACTACGCCGGCGCATGCATGAATCGATCGCGCGGACTGGCCAATGGCTCAGGTCGATCGTGAACGGCTACTTCAACTACCACGTGGTACCAGGAAATATCGACAATCTCTCTGTGTTTCGCGATCGGGTTATCCGGCTTTGGCGGACCATTTTGATCCATCGAAGCCAGAGAAATCGCCTGACGTGGATGCGGATGCAAACCCTGGCTGATCGATGGCTTCCGAGGCCGCGCGCTCTTCATCCATACCCCGGAGTTCGCTTTGACGTTATTCATCCGAGATAGGAGCCTCATGCGGTATACCGCC
>DATDGT010000132.1:0-2732 GCA_036521975.1 Bryobacteraceae bacterium | reverse complement strand
AGCAGACGCTCAAAAACGCCGAAGGCACTTACTTTGGATCAAGCTGAAGCGCCATGCGTGCGCCTCGGCTCAAACCGGGGTTATCTCCTGAGTTTTCATTGCCACCTGGACGTTCAAACGGCTAATTCGGACGCGAGTGCTTTGGCATCGTCTTTCTAGAGGCTATGACTGCCGGATTGCCATGCATAGGCGCCAATCACGGGGGGACACCGGAGGTGATCGATCACGGCGAAACCGGGTTCCTCATCGAGTACGGCGACGCGGAGCAGTTAGTTATTTACCTTCGCGCGATCGCGGAATCGCCCGAGCTGTACTACTCGCTCTCACGTGCAGCTCGGCGCCGGGCAACCGACATTTTGAGCTTTAACTCAATGTACGAATCCTGGAGCGGCTTGATCGACGCGCTCAAACCTCCGGGCAACATCGTGACAGATGCTTCGGGCTCAAGCGGCGCCGTTACTGCGGCCGCCGCGCCGGGGAGCGCACAGGCCGCCGGGCGCGGCGTCATACGAATGGGAAACTTGGGCGAAGTGGCCGCGCCCGGCGAGTCCGTTGTGCGCGAACTTCACCAAGGATACTGACATGTGCGGAATTGCCGGTGCCGTGGGGCAGTTCTCGAAACGGGAGGCGGACGAGATCGTTCAATCTATGGTGAGCTCGCTCAGGCACCGCGGTCCAGACGATCAAGGCGTTTGTACGCTTACCTCGGGCACCCACGCCGTCAGTCTCGGTAACGCGCGCCTCTCCATTCTGGATCTATCCAGCGCGGGACATCAACCCATGACCGAACAATCCGGCCGTTACTGGATCGCATTCAACGGAGAAATCTATAATTTTCAAGAATTGCGTAAAATGCTTGACGCCGGGAATCGCATTTTCCGCACATCTACCGATACAGAAGTGATCCTCCACGCCTTCCATCGCTGGTCTTTGAAATCGTTCGGCATGTTGCGAGGGATGTTTGCCTTTGCGTTGTTTGACACGGAAAGGCGTCTCCTTTATTTGGCGCGCGACCCCCTTGGAATCAAGCCTCTCTATTATTATTTCGCGGGACAAAGGCTCTATTTTGCGAGTGAAGTACGGGCTCTGCTTGCAAGCGGCCGCATTCCCCGTCGCATCAAACCGGAGTCGGTGGTTCATTTTTTGAGTTGCGGATGGATTGGGAAGTCGGAAACCGCCATCTCCGGCATCGAGTTGTTGCAGCCAGGCCAACTTATCACGGTTGACCTCAGCGGCGAACAGATCGAATGGCGGGTGTCCACTTACGAACAGGTGTGGTCCTCTGAACCTGCCCTTCCCAAGAGCGACCGGAACGAGGCGGTGGCGCATCTCAACCATTTGCTCGAACAAACCGTCAAGTCTCACCTGGTCAGCGACGCACCTGTGGGACTTTTTCTCTCCGGCGGAATAGATTCGACGGCGATCCTCCAACTTATGACCCGCACGGGAACCGGCGCCCCCAAGACGTTCGCCGTTGGCTTCCCGGAAGAGGACTTCAATGAGTGTCGCTACGCGAACCAAGTGGCGCAGCGGTACGGCGCGGAGCACCACGAACTTAAACTTGGCGAATCGACACTGCTGGCCGACTTGCCCGCCGCCTTAGCGGCGATGGATCAGCCAACCATGGATGGCATTAACAGCTTCGTGATCTCAAAGGCCGTAAGCGCCGCTGGTGTGAAGGTAGCTCTGTCCGGACTTGGCGCGGATGAGCTGTTCGGAGGTTATCCGTCTTTCCGGAGAGCTCTCCTCGCCGGTCCTGTCGCCGGGATTCCGCGGCCGGTTCGATCGGTTCTGGCAACCGTGGGCAGGACCGTGCTTTCCGCCCCGCGCTTCGGCAAAATATGGGATCTCCTCAATAGCGATTGCACCCCAGAGTCGGCGTACCGTATTTCTCGAAGATTATTTGACTCGCGCGAGATTGCCGCGCTCGTGCCGGAATGGCGTTCGCCACCCGAGTTGCCCCATTTGCCTTTCGAGGGGGATGTGATTAACGAAATTTCGCAGCTCGAGATGAGTGGTTACATGACGGACCTCCTGCTACGCGACACCGATTTTATGAGCATGGCGAGTTCGCTCGAGGTTCGTGTTCCGTTTGTCGACAAAGTCCTGGTTCGGTACGTTCTTCGGTTGTCGGGGCGCTGGAAGCTCGACCGGTCAGCTCCTAAAACCCTGCTTCTCAACGCTATGAGGGGAAGTATTCCGGAGTACGTCTGGAATCGTCGCAAGATGGGCTTCGTGCTTCCACTCGATCGTTGGATGCGCTCAGCTTTTCGGGGTCCGCTTGAGGCAACGTTCGGCGATCGGAAACTGGCGCGCGCAATTGGCCTTTCGCCATCGGCTTTGGAGGAAGTATGGCGTCGCTTTCTCTATGGAGCTGTGCGATGGTCCCAGCCGTAGAGCCTTTTTGTATTGCTGCGGTGGTGCGACCGTTACGGGGTTTCTATCTGAAGACTAGGATCGGATTCGGATCGAGAACAACCGCCGAGCCGTCGCGCGACTCTCCCGTTTTAGATCAAGTCGTGGGGACGGAAGTCGCCGCTCGAGAGCCGGAACCCCGCTTATCCGTGATTGTTTTGGCTTACAACGAGGAAGCTAAGTCCGGCCGCACAAATAACTGTTATCGAATTGTCGTTCCTATTTCATAATCCGCCTTCACTGCCCCGCTGAGTAGCAAAGGCCAAGTTGCCTCGCGGCGCCTTGTGGGCGTGCTTCATTGTCGTTGGACTCGGTGG
>DATDGT010000131.1:0-22712 GCA_036521975.1 Bryobacteraceae bacterium | reverse complement strand
CTATCCCACCGGTCTCAAACCGAACCGCCGACTCATCTCATCGCTCGCCCTCAAACCCGGCAAGATATTGCCGCGATGGAACTACACCATTGCACCCAATCTGTGAGAATCTATGGAAGTTAATTTTGCGTGGACCCTTAGGCGGGCCGTACAATGCTTGTGTACCGATTCACGAACTCAAAGGTGTCATCCAAAATCTTCGCGGCGCTCAACCGAAGGATGTCTGGATATTCTTTGCTGTCGTAGGTGCAGCCAAAGGCCGCTAGCATAGGAAAGTCCAAAATTTTCGACAGAGGCGCGTCGTTCTCGTGCCTTATCCAAACGTCCATGTACCCCCGAGCCGCCGTCATGATCTCATCCAGCCTTGCGCTCGATATGTCGGGGCTGAATTCTTTGAGCACTGGCGGTGCAATCCGCTTCCAATAGCCTTCAGCATCTAAAGAGGACTGGAGGTCCGTGGAAAGAAGGCAAAGGAGCAGACTGAACTCGAACCACAAGAACTGGACACGATCCGGCGGCACTATTCCTTCAAATGTGTAGAGCCGTCCTGAGGCGAAGCCATTCAACCGTTCCCTCATGAACTCGCGAAGCGAATTCATCTGTACATCCGTGAGAGAAGCAAGCTTCGCCCTCGGCCGTTCTGGTCTCGATTCCGCACGTTGATCCGTCCCGCGAAGCCGAGCCAAGAGTTTGCTTATTCCCGCTTTCATTAACAAGTCCTTCAGAGCCTTGTTAGGACCGCCATGTCTCCGACATCCTGTTCGCGGTCACTGTCCTCCTTGCTCAGGATCAGGTGTGCCTTAGAGAGCACTCTGATCGGGACACGCTGTTTCCCAAACTCGGCTTCGACGCTGTCGAGCGAAGCGTCTCGGAACGAGACCGCCCCGTGAAGCGACGCTATGGCAGCGCGATTCCGAGAACCGGCTGGCGATATGCACGACCGTTTTTCCTTAGAGAAGAACGCCCCAATGCCAGTCAAAAAGTCTACCGGCTCAATTTTCAACTGGTATGGCCTCGGTCCATTCACGAGGTCATTGAATGCCTTAAGAGGCATATGAAGGTCTCCCAGCGCTTTCACGAACCTCGGCCAGTTCTCCTCAGAGAAGTCGATCAGCAAGTCCAGGTCACCTACGTCGCGAGCGGCGCGGCAGTGGAACCCGACCGCCCACTACCAGAAATCGGACCCCACCGCGTGCAAGACACGCAACAACCGGCTGACAACGCTGCTCCAAACAGGGGGCTCGCAAGTCCTATGCTACCTGTCCGCAAGTTTATCCGGTGAGTCGCATCGCATCCGCCAACCCGCGTTTATGTCCGCTCGCGCTTCAGCCTCAAAAGGGTAAGTTCTGAGAGCGCCTGGAACCCCGCAAGATCAGGGGTTCTGCGGTCTCAAGAGTCTCTCGCAAGACGAAAACGACGTTCGGAGACTCTCGGAGAGACCAAGCGTCTCGGCCGGGCGCGATCTGAGGTGCTTCGCGACAACGGCCCGAACGCCTATGTCTCGCGATTAGGATTGAGCTGGCGAAGCCACGAATCGCCCTGGCAGCGCCCAGGCGCGGCTAAATCTTGGCTGGTCAACGCGCGCCCCTTCAAGTCGCGCGGGGCAGGACCTCGCGTACAATCCGAAGGCCCGGCGTGTGGCGTTTCCCAGGAGTGATCTGAAACGGGCCCTCCGGCCAAAGCGGCTGGGGCTAGCATGCTCTGCAACGAGACCGCACGCCGTTTCACTTTCTTGGTTCGCGCACCGCTTCCGTGCGCCAAAACATACCCCAGCCAGAAACGCTCCCGTTTTACAGGATGAGGTACCGAAACGGGCGAAAAGGTCCGATGTATCTATTCGGGGCTGCAAGTCCGGAGTCGCCCGGGGAGGCATGACGGCCCCGCTGGGAAGACGCTAAGATGACGCGAGGCTTAACGCGCGAAATGCAAAAATAACGCAAAAAATAACGCGGAAATAGCGCCAAATAACGCGGGAGTTTGCGAGTCGAGAGTTGAATCGGGAGCGGCTTACGTGTCGTGTTTCAGGGACTTACGCCCGATCGGGAGCGGAATTCAGAAAAATGGTACCCTGTGCTAGTTAACAACCAACCGGCTTGTACCGCTTTTTTCGGCGGCTTCTGCGAATGAGGGAAGACCCCAGCTCTAAAGCCGGCCTGCGGCCACGATTGGCCGCCACAACCGGGCACCGTCGGCGGCCCGTGCGCATCCGCTACCCCAGGTCCTCGTTTATTCCGCCACGAGATCGCACGCCGTCTCACCTTCGCGCCGCGCGGGTTGAAGAAGCGATTTCCGCGCATCGGAGGTAAGATGGGAGGCTGGTGATCAGGCCTCTCTGTTCCCTCTGGCTGGCGGCGCTGGCTGCCGCGCCGGCCTTGTCTCAAGTCGATTTCTCCGGCGAATGGGCGCCGCTTTATCACGAAGACGCGCCCGAGCGGCTTCCCGGTCCCGAGCTCGCCGACTACACCGAGCTGCCCATCAACGCCGCCGCCCGCATGCGCGCCGATAGCTGGGACGCGGATCGGATTTCGGTGGTCGAGGAGTATCAATGCCGGCCGCACGGCTCCGATTATTCTATGCGCGGCTTGGGCAACCTGCGCATCTCGCGCGAGATCGATCCCACCACACAGAGAACCGTCACGTTCCACACCCACATGCTCGCCTGGGATAGCGAGCGCATGATCTATCTCGACGACCGCCCGCATCCGCCCGACTACGCCGCTCACACCTGGCAAGGTTTTTCCACTGCCGTGTGGGAAGGCAACATGCTTACCGTCACCACCACGCACCTGAAAGAGAACTACATCCGGCGCAACGGCGTTCCGCGTAGTGATCAGGCCATCGTCACCGAGCATTGGATGCGGCATGGCGACTATCTCACCGTCACCACCGTCATCGACGATCCCGTGTTTCTCACGGAACCGTTGGTGCGCAGTGACAACTGGTATCTCGACCCCGGACAACATATCGGCATCTTCGGATGCGAGTACGCCGCCGAGCTTCCCCGGCCGGCAGGCACGGTTCCGCATCATCTCCCGGGGACTAACCAGTATCTGCACGAATTCGCCAATTACTACGGCTTGCCGTTTGAAGCGACGCGCGGGGGCGCCGAAACGCTGTATCCCGAATACCGGCAGAAGATCACCGGCTACAAACCTCCCGAAAAGTGCACTCGCTTCTGCACCTGCACGACGCTGTTCAATTGCAATTTGCCGTGAGGCCCGGGATGAAATTGCCGGTTGCCCTGTTCCTGGCGTGCTGGGCGTTTTCGTCGTTGGGGTGGGCGCAGCAACCCGACCCCGCCAATGCCGCAATTCACGTTCTGCCCGTGCAGGGCGGCGTGTACATGTTGGTGGGCGGAGGAGCCAACATCACGGTTCAGACCGCCAAGGACGGAGTTTTGTTGGTGGATACGGGGTTGGCGCAAGCGGCACCGCAGATCCTGGCGGCTATCCGGACTTTTTCGAACGGTCCCATTCGCTGGGTCGTGAATACCAATGCCGATCGGGATCATATCGGCGGCAATGAAGCTCTGGTCAAACTCGGGCGCTCGCCCGTTCCCGTACCGACCGAGCCGCGCATTGTCGCGGATCTGGCGGTGCAAGAGTGGCTGGCCGCGCTCCCGGCCAATGAGACGCCCGTCCCTGGCCCGGGCTGGCCGAACGATACTTACAGCACTCCTTATAAGGATTTTTTCTTTAATGGCGAAGCCATAAAGGTGTATCACATCCCCAACGCTCATACCGACGGCGATAGCATCGTCTTCTTCCGCCGCTCCGATGTGCTGAGCACCGGCGACATCTTCACTCCCGATCGCTATCCATCCGTCGATTTGAATCGCGGCGGCGGCGTCCAAGGACTTATCGACGGTCTGAACCAGATCCTGGAAATCACTGTGCCGATGAAATATCAGGAAGGCGGGACGTATGTGATTCCGGGGCACGGGCGGCTTTGCGACGAAGCCGATGTCGTCGAGTTCCGCGATATGGTGACGATTATCCGCGACCGCGTCCAGGATCTAATCAAGAAGGGAATGTCGCTTGAACAGGTGAAGGCCGCCAAACCGAGCCTCGATTACGACACGCAATATTCCGGCTCACCAGATGGTTTTGTCGAGTCGATTTATAAGAGCTTGAAGAAATGATGCGGCGCGTGGTATTCGTATTCGCGGCGGCGGGTTGGCTGCACGCACAGGGTGGTCGCGGCGCGCCGAAAGGCCCTCCTCCCACGGCCAAAGCCGCGGCGCCCGTGGATTTCACCGGATATTGGGTTTCGGTGGTCACCGAGGACTGGCGTTGGCGGATGGTCACACCGATCAAAGGCGATTTCGCCGGCATCCCGTTGACCGCGGAAGGGCGTAAGCTCGGCGAGGCGTGGGATCCGGCGAAAGACGAAGCGAGCGGCGAACAGTGCAAGGCCTACGGCGCGCCGGCCATTATGCGCGTGCCGGGACGTCTGCACATCACCTGGCAGGACGACAATACTTTACGTATCGAGACCGATACCGGGATGCAGACGCGGTTATTGCACTTCTCCGGCGCGCCTCCGGCGAATGCCGAACAATCCTGGCAAGGATATTCCGCCGCCAATTGGGAACGGCCTTTGCGTGGAACCGGGCTCCCGCAGCCTGGCCTCGGCGCGACCCGCGAGGGTCAGGGTGGCCGATCGATGGAGGTGGTCACATCGCAACTCCGCCCTGGGTATCTGCGCAAAAACGGCCCTCCTTACAGCGCCAATACCGTGCTGAAGGAATTCTTCGATCTCTCGAAAGAGCGCAATGGTGACACATGGTTTGTGGTGACGACCATCGTGGAAGATCCGCGGTACTTGAGCGAGCCATTCGTCACCAGCACAAATTTCAAGAGAGAGCCCGATGGATCCAAGTGGAATCCGTCGGCGTGCACGGCGCGCTAAATCGGCGCTCTCTTGATCGTGCTTCCCGATGATCCCGGGATCCGAGCACCAGTACCGTGGCGTCATCAGCCTGGTGGCCGCGGGTGAACTCGTCCAGGGCCTGGAAGACGGCGTGGACGGTTTCGTCGGCGCTGCGGGCCCGGTGGGCAGAGGCCACCCGGAGCAGGCTCTCGAAGCCCCACATTTCGCCCGAGGGGTTTTCGGCCTCGGTCACCCCGTCGGTGTAGGCCAGGATCCGATCGCCAGGGTGGAGGCGCACTACACCTTCCTCATAAGGCCAGTCCGGAAATATGCCCAGGGGCGCTCCGCCGGTTTCCAGCCAATCGACGGAACCGTCGCGCCGCAGAACCATCGGCGGCACGTGGCCCGCGTTTACATAGCGCATGGTTCGCCCGGCCGCGTCCAGAACCCCGTAAAAGAAGGTGGCATAGCGATCCACCAGCGAGGTGTCATACACATGCCGGCTGACGACCCGCAGCATAGCCGCTCCGTCATTCGCGGCGTACAGCGCGGCCGTGCGGACCGACGACTGCACGTGCGCAATCATGAGCGCCGCGGCGAGGCCTTTGCCTGAAGCGTCTCCCACGGTCAGCAACAGCCGCCCATCGGGCAGCCGCAAGAAGTCAAAGGAATCGCCGCCCAGCGTGTGTGCCTGGCGGCACATGGCGCTGTAGTCCACTGCGCCGGGCGCCACACGCCCTAGCGTCATGAACCCTTGCTGCACGTCGCGAGCCGTGGCCCATTCCTCCCGATCCTCGATCACCGCCGCATCTGTGAGCATTTCGAGCCTCCACCCCTACGTCGGAGCTGCGGCAGGCAAATCGACACGCGGAGCCGGGAAATAAAATTTCCGAGCGGATGTCGAGACGCGGCCGGCGGCTCCGACCAACCAGTGAACGCCCCACCGGGGCGCAACAATGAAAAGGAGCGAGCGAGATGAAGTACATATTGCTGATGACGGGCACCAGGGGCGGCGTAGACACGTACCGGGCTTGGTCCGAGAAGGACATCCAGGCGCACTTCGCGTTTTTGACGCGCCTCAATAAGGAACTGACCGAATCCGGCGAGTTTGTGGCCACATCGCCGTTGGGGCCGCCGGAGCAAGCCAAGATGGTGCGGGCCGGCCAGGACGGCGCGCCGGTAACCGACGGGGTGTTTCCCGAATCCAAGGAGTTTCTGCTGGGCTACTGGATCGTGGACGTGGAGAACCCCGAGCGCGCCTACGAGATTGCCGGGAAACTCTCGGGCGGGCCGGGCCCCGGGGGCACGCGGTTGAGCATGCCCATCGAAGTCCGGCAAATGATGACCCCTCACACCGTTGAAGTGCCGTGAGCACGCCATCGTCAGAAGGGATCTGCGAGCACCTGTTGCGCGAACTGGCGCCGCATGTGCTCGGCGCCGTGATTCGGCGCTTCCACGATTTCAGCTCGGCCGAAGACGCCGTGCAGGAAGCGTTGCTCGCCGCCGCGGTGCAATGGCCGAGCGACGGCCTCCCGGAAAACCCACGCGCCTGGCTGATCCAGGTGGCCGCGCGGCGTATGACGGATCACATCCGGCAGGAAGTGGCGCGGCGGCGCCGCGAGACCGAGGCGGCCCAGGAGGCCGATACGGTTGCACGCGCGTTCGAAGTCGCCTCCGACCCTTATCAGCACGACACCCTGGTGCTGCTATTCATGTGCTGCCACCCGGCGCTCACCGTGCCGTCCGCGATCGCGCTGACGCTGCGCGCAGTGGGGGGCTTGACAACGGTCGAGATCGCCAAAGCGTTTCTGGTGCCAGAGGCGACGATGGCGCAGCGCATCAGCCGGGCCAAGCAAAGCATCCGGTCCTCGGGCGTGCCGTTCCGGATGCCTACCCGTGCAGAGCGGGCGCAACGGCTGAGAGCCGTGATGCACGTGCTGTACCTGATGTTCAACGAAGGCTACGTAGCTAGCGCCGGCTCGCAATTGCAGCGGCTCGATCTGACCCGTGAAGCCATCCGGCTTACAAGGATCCTGCACGAGTTAGTGCCCGAGGAAGGCGAAGTCGCTGGGTTGCTGGCGCTGATGCTATTGACTGACGCGCGCCGCGCGGCGCGCACCGGTCCGGCGCAAGAGTTGATCCCGCTTTCCCAGCAGGACCGCTGCCTGTGGGACGCCGGCGAAATCTCCGAGGGGACCGCGCTGCTCACGGCGGCACTGCCCGGAGGCTCGATCGGCCCGTACCAATTGCAGGCGGCCATCTCGGCCGTGCATTCGGAGGCGGCGCGCGCCGAGGATACCGATTGGCCGCAGATCCTGGCGTTGTACGAGTTGTTGAAACGCATGTCCGACAATCCCATGGTGATGCTGAATCACGCGATCGCGGTGGCCATGGTGAGAGGTCCGGCGGCTGGACTGGAACTGTTGGACCGGCTGGACCAGGATGGACGCTTGGCCGGGCACCATCGGCTCCACGCCGTTCGGGCCCACTTACTGGAAATCGCCGGGGATACGGACGGCGCCGTGACGCATTACCGCATCGCCGCCGGCTGTACCTCTAGCCAGCCGGAGCAAGTGTACCTTTTGACCCAGGCGGCTTGGTTGAGCAAACCGGAGGTCGACAATCTGCCGGCCTCTTCAGCCGAGGGGTGAACGACATACAGCAATGAAAGAAATGGCCGCTTCAACGAGACGGTGCGATCCCGGCTTTGCTGGTACCGGCGCTCCCAGTCCCGTGACAACTGCCGGACAATGCGGCCCAGGATTCTCAAGCACTCGGACTTAATTAGAAATGGGTCCAGACCCACGTAAAAGCTTGTCGTATTCCGCGTGCCGCCCAATCCAGAACCAGACTATCTCCTCCCCATCCAGCCGCCCCAGAGCACGATAGCCCAGGCCGATCCGAGCGGAGTAGACGTCGTTCTGGCCCTCCACCTTCTTGAAATTGAGTCCAGGATGGGTAGGATTCGTCCGGAATAACTGATAAGCTCGCTTGCAGCGCTGCTTTACGTCCTCCGGAAGGCTCGCGTACATGCCGCGAAACCGCCGCGAGGTGAACGACCTCATCCGGTCAGTTCGTTCAGTGGGCGTGTCTCCCCTCGACGGTGTTCCTCCAGCGCTTCATCAGCCAGGGACCGCAATAAGGAAGGATTTTCGTCAAGGCGGCGCGCCCATGTTTCTTCGTCGTCCAGAGCCTCGATGATCTGTGATGCGATGGCGTCCTGTTCGTGAACAGGGAGGGATTCAATCCTGCGTAGCATCTCCTCAAGCAACCCTGTCATGCCCTAATGTTAACGCAAGCGGACACGTGCAATGGAGGGCTGGGCTAGATCAATTCGAAGTCCGGCGCCGCACCAGCTTCAGAATCGCTTCCTCGACCTCCTCGCGCGTGAGGCGCGTGGTGTCGAGGTATTCGGCGTCGGGCGCTTGGGTGAGAGGCGCTTCGGCGCGGTTGCGGTCGCGGCGGTCGCGTTCCTCCATTTCGCGCGCTACCTTTCCGGTCGAATCGCTACCTCCCAATTCCGCGGTGCGCCGCCGGGCGCGCTCTTCCGGGCTCGCGTCCAGGAAAACTTTCACTTGCGCCTCGGGGAATACTACGGTACCAATATCGCGGCCTTCCAGGACCGAGGAATGCTGGGACGCGATACGCCGCTGCTCCTGACGCATCGCGCGCCGCACGCCGCCGTACGCCGCGACCTTGGAGGCGGCTTCGCTAATGCCGGGTTCGCGGATTGCGGCGGTCACGTCATCGCCGTTCAGCAGGACGCTATCTTCGGAGAACTCGATTTGGGCCTGCCGGGCGAGCTGCTCGATGCGGTGCGCGTCTTCCAGCGCCATTCCCGCGCGCAAGGCCCATAGCGCCACGGCTCGATACATGGCGCCGGTATCGACGTAAAGAAAGCCTAGCCTGCGGGCGACAGCGCGCGCCACCGTGCTCTTGCCCGCGCCGGCGGGCCCATCAATCGCCACGATGATCTTCTTGTCGCTGACTGGATGCACTCGTTCTAATTCCGGCTGGCGGCCACCACTTCGATCGCCACGCTGGCGTCGAGCGAGGGCAATCCCTCAACGAGGAGAGTCATTCCCGGAGGGGTGGGCAAGAATCCGGTCGCGATGGATCGAGTCCGTTCCGCAATCTCCGCGCTGAGCCCGTACAGAGTCGACGAAACGGTGTCTTGGAGAGACGCGCCGAACGGCTCCAGCGCTTTCTCCAGGCGTTGAAAAGCGAGGCGAAGATCGCCGTCCTGATCGCGGAAGGCCATCTGCGCGCCGGTGAAAACCAGCTTGGACGGAGCACCCGCAATAACCGATTCACCCACCCCCTCGCACATCGCGGCGGGATTCAAACCGGCGCGCAGCGGTTGGACGAAATTGACAGCGGCGGAGGGAAAAGCTCGCGCGGCTGCCTCGCGAGCCTCCTGAATCCGGTCGATCGAGTCCAAGAAACAGGTGACGCGCAGCATCGCACCACCCGCCGTCTTAGCCAAACGGGCGATGGCTTCCGGAGCGCTATCTCCAGGCTGACCGGAAAAGAAGGCCAGTCCATGGGGATGCGAAACTTTCTTGTCTACCTTATCTACAGAAACGCTTTCGATCACCGTCTGGGCACCCTCCATTGGCAGAGCGCCGACTTGAACCGTGGTGAGCACGGGGAGTGGCTGCTTCTTCTCCGTGAAGAATTCACTTACGATCGTCTGCACCCTGCGCATATCGCCGGTGCCGGCGACAAACGCCCGCAGCTTCACGATCTGCCCGCCGTGGTTGAGTTTCATTAACGCGGAGAGCGCCTCGCGGGTTTGGGGCGATAGCAGTCCTTTGTTCGACAGCGGCGAGACGTGAAACACCAACTTGCTGCTGTCCGCGGCCACCGCTGCAGGAGGGTCCTTCAGCAAAGGCAGCGTCTGAGTGACCGGCTCTTTGTCCTCGTTCTTTTTCTTGCGGCCCTCCGCCGATTGAGCTAGCGCGCACGCCGCCCCGATAATAACGTTGATAAGAACGATCGCGCAGATCTCACGCAAACTCGTCCTCCCGGATGGTCATGGGACTAATTCGCTTTGCCGATCTCCATCTTGAGTTCGGACAACGCGACTTTCCTGTTATCCCCAGGCAGGTGAATCGGAATAATGCGGTCGACACTCAAGTGCAGGCGCTCGATATTGGCCATCAGATTGACTTGATAGTTGTTGATCGTCGCCGGAGGCTCGGTCCGCACCTGCCCCGGAACGTTGAATTCGTCGGCTTCCATGAGAATCTTCTGCTTTGGTAAATAGACCATTAGCATGTCGTCGGCATGCATACTGTTGTCGACGTGATAGATGTCAATTTCGTGCTCGCCATCGCTCATTTTTTTGCTTTCGCCGACGTATTCCACCTTGATTTTCGGCTGCTGAGGCATCGATTGCATCTTGTCGGGGGCGAGCGTATGCGGAGTTTTCAGCATGCGCTCATAAAACCCCTTGTTGACGTCGCTGGTGACGATGATCGCGCCTTCGGCCACGAACCGGCGCAAGCCGCCCGAGTGATCGGTATGCGTATGAGTGTTGATGACGTACTTGATGGGTTTGTTGGGAACCAGCATCTTGGCTTGTTCGATGATCGCTTCCGCGCGGGCTTCGTTCTGCGGCCCTTCGATCACGACGATGTAATCCTTGAAATTGGCGATGACCGATCCGTAGCCGCCGGTGACCAGCCAGAATCCGCCTCCCAAATCCTCGGAACCGACGGGTTGCGGGCCGCGTCCACCACCGCCCGGCCCGCCCTTGGCTGCGCCTGGGCCGCCTTTGCCCTTTCCATCTCCGCCCTTTCCATCTCCGCCTTTCGCGCCAGCCTTACCGTCGCCGCCCCGCCCGCGCCCCGCCGGAGGAGTAAGATCCACCGGCACATTGGCTTTCACATCGGTCACGTTCAGTTCGAAATATTTCATCGTTTCGCCCTGATATTCAACGATGTGCGCGGGAAATTTCACGCCGCCGAAGTCCTTCCAATCCGTATAAATCGCGCTGAAAACCTGATCGCCGAACGGATTGATATCGATCTTGGTTTCTACCTTTTCAACGTAGCCCTGGTCGTTGATATAGCCGTCCACCGAAGCTTTGTTATCGCCCATGAACTCCACCACGGTGAACTTCTTGCCCTTGATGGTTTCCGGCTTGACGCTGGCGTTCTTTTCAAGCGCGGTCTTGAGGAAACCTTCCGGCAGCAGGATGTAATCGAGCTGCGTGTTCCAAGGCGTGTTGGGGCCGATTGTGGTCACCTGATTCTGGTTCTGCTCGGGCGTGGGATTGGTGGTGCCGCAGCCGCCGTGGCCGTTGGGTTCGCCCTCCCCGCGAATGCGCTGAATGCGCCATCCTTTCGCGTCGAAATCGATCGAGCGGACGTACTGTTTGTCGGAATACCTTCTCCACCACCCGGTATGCCAATTCGGTTCCTGCCCGACACAGGTGTCGAAGCCTTCTCCGGAGATAACCAGCGTCTTCAGGTTCTCCGCCCCCATCGCCTTCATCGAATTGCCGACCACAGTTTTGAGATCCGACGGCGTGTCGGCTGCCCACACTATCATCAGCGCCGCGGCGACACTCAAGGCCGCGGCCAGCATCCACTTTTTCAACATGTAACCTCCCGGAAAGGCCGAATCCCCGCCACTGACGCCGTCAGATTAAGGCGGACTGCCAACTGGCCATGTTACATCGGCTTGAGGCGCAATCGCAAGCTGGGCTTGTGGGCCGGTTAAACCACCGGATCTATCGCTGCGGCGATGCCGGATTCGCGGGCGATATTGGACCCACGGGAGAAGACGCGACGCTTGAGCCCTGGATGACCGTGTCGGTGGCGCCGGAGCTGGTTTCAAACAGGGACATGCTCACTTGGAGCGAACAGGGCGCACGCGGCGTGCCCGTGGTTACGGTAGTGGTTACGGTCACGACGGCACGCACTAGCGTGCGATTGCCGGTCCCGCCGGAACTCGCAAAGGGCAGCGTGGCGCTCTTCGCAGCCCCCGCCCCGAGGTTCGTGATGGCCGTGGAGCTGCCGATGGTGGCGCTGCTCGAGTTCAGGAATGAAATCGAGCCGCTGCACGAGGCCGCGGTTCCGTTGCTCGCATTGGAGGCCAGGTTCACCACGTCCACCTCCAGCGTCTGGGTCGATCCCAATCCAACCACGGGAAGGTTTATGGAAGAACTGAATGTTTCAGTGGTGGTCGTTTGGGCCCACCCCAACGTTGCCGTCACGACGAAAAGAGAGAACACAACTGGTTTTGTCATTATTTTTCACCCTTATCGAGAATGCTCTCTCGATGGAGAGCCTTGAGGACGCGTGCACTGTTTTCGACGTGAGGATGGATTCGGGGGATTACATTCCAGTGGCCACACTTGCACGCGATATGATTCCTTATTATGAAGCACGCCCCGGAGTTCGGCGATACGGCTCCCCTGGCGATGGCGGCCTGGCTGGATCTGCTCAGGAACATGAATTCCGGGGAGAAGCTGACCCAGGCTTTGCGCCTGAGCGAGTTGGCAATAAGGCTGAGCGAGGCTGGCGTTCGGATGGCCTACCCCTCCGCCGATGAGCGCGAAGTCTTCCTCCGCGCCGCGGCCCGCCGTCTTTCCAGAGATCTGATGATCCGCGCCTACGGATGGGACCCCGAGTCTGATGGCCACCCCGGCTGAGTAGGCGAGCCAGCTCTTTCGTCGAGACCGGGGGTACAAACCTGACCTAAAATAAACCACATGCCTCCGCAGCAATCCGCGCCGCGAGTCTTCATCAGCTACAGCCACGACTCGCCAGAGCACGAGGCAAAGGTGCTGGACCTGGCAAAGCGGCTGCGGGGGGATGGCGTGGTGGTGACAATCGATAAAGATGAGTTGTTTCCCGAGAACGGCTGGCTCGAGTGGATGAGGAAGCAGATCGACGCAGCGCAGTTTGTCCTGGTGATCTGCACGGAGAAATACGGCCGAGATGGACGCGGCGCGACCCGGGAGGGCGCGACCATCGACCAGAATCTTTACGAAGCACGAGGAAGGAATCGGAAGTTTATCCCGGTTCTGATGCGGGAAGAAGACGCCGAGCACCGCCCGGAGTTCCTGCGTCCATACACATTTTTCGTGATGGATCGCGATTACGCGAAGCTGCTTCAACTGCTGAAACCGGAGCCGCCGGAGCCGGTCGCGATCTGGAACATCCCCTCGCGCAACGACTATTTCTCCGGGCGCGACGACTACATCGAGAGCCTACGCCGGACGCTCGCGCAGGGCGGGTCTGCGGCTTTGACCCAGCCTCAGGCGATTCGAGGGCTGGGAGGGATTGGCAAATCCCAGACCGCCATCGAATACGCGTATCGATACCGCGACGAATATAGCTCCGGGTTTTGGATGACGGCGGATTCCCGCGAGGCGCTGGTTTCCGGCTTCGCGGCTCTCGGTCCGCAAGAGGAGCAGGACTTGGGGAAAGCCGCGCGAATCGGCAAGCGGTGGTTTGAAGAGAACTCGGGCTGGCTGCTGATTCTCGACAACGTCGAGGATTGGAGCGTCGTCAAGGAATGGATTCCCGCGGGCAGGCGCGGGCACGTTGTTATTACCACTCGCCTTCAATCAACGGGAACAATCGCTAAGGGCATCGATCTGCCCAAAATGAAGCCTGACGAAGGCGCGGAATTCCTGCTGCGGCGGGCAAAAATCGAGAGTGCGCGCCAAGCCGATCGCGCGTCGGCCAGGGAGGTCTCAGTGGAGGTCGCTGGACTCCCATTGGCTCTCGATCAGGCGGGCGCGTTCATGGAGGAGGTGCGGATCGCTCCGGCGGAATATCTGAAGCTTTATCGCGCCGAGGGAAAGAAGCTGCGCGAGCGGCGTGGCGAAGGATCAGCGGATCACGATTCGGTCGCGGTGACGTACACGTTGGCCTTCGAAAAGCTCGGCGAGCGAGCGAAAGACATTGTCCGCATGTGCGCCTTTCTTGCGCCGGATGCGATTCCGGAGGAGATCCTGACGAGCGGAAGGGAACCGGGTCTGGAGTTTCACGAGGCCATCGGTGAAGCAGTGAAGTTTTCGCTGATCGGGCGCGATCCGGCCGCGAAGACGATCGATATTCACAGATTGGTACAGGATGTGGTGAAGGACGGAATGGACGCTGCCGCGCGGCGGAGTTGGTCGGACCGGGCCGTCGAAGCGCTGGACAGCGCCTTCCCATCCGGCGAGTTCGGGACGTGGCCACAATGCGAGCGGCTCTTGCCGCACGCGAAGCTGATGCTAGCGCTCGTCGAAGAGCACGGGATCGAATCGGCCGCTGCCTCGCGACTCCTCAATGAAGCTGCATGCTACCTCCTCGATCGCGCCCAATATCGGGAAGCTGAACCCTTGTATCAGAAGTCCCTCGCGATCGCCGAAAAAGTTTTTGGCCCGGACTACCCCGAAACGGCGAGCCGTCTCAACAATCTCGCGGAGCTCTACCGCGACCAAGGCCGCTACGGAGAAGCCCTGCCACTGTATCAACGAGCCCTCGCGATCGCCGAGAAGGCGCTTGGCGCGGACCACCCCCGAACGGCGACCTGTCTCAACAACCTGGCGGCGCTTTACGATGACCAAGGCCGCGATGACGAAGCCGAACCGCTTTATCGGCGTGCGATCGCGATTGCCGAGAAGGCGCTTGGCCCCGATCACCCTTCGACGGCAATCCACCTAAACAGTCTGGCGTTGCTTTACAAGAACCAGGGCCGCTACGAGGAAGCGGAGCCGCTGCATCGGCGCGCGCTCGCAATCAACGAGAATGCGCTCGGCGCCGACCACCTCGATACGGCGAGGAGCCTCAACAATCTGGCGTACCTCCAAGAGAAGCAAGACCGCTATGACGAAGCCGAGCCGCTGTTCCAGCGCGCGCTCCAGATTTACGAAGCGGCACTCGGACCCGACCATCCCGAAACCATCACCTGCCGCAACAAGTATGCCGATCTGCTCGGCAAACTCGGCCGCGAACCCAAGACGAAATCCGCCCCCTGATAAAATCGAGTTTCCCCATGCAAATCGATAAAGTCTACGAGCCGCAAAGGTTCGAGCCGCATTGGGCTGATTGGTGGGTCGACGAACGGCTTTTCCACGTGGAGGCCGCTCCGGGAAAGCCGTACTTCTCGCTGGTCATTCCCCCGCCCAACGTCACTGGATCGCTGCACATGGGGCACATGTTCGAACACGCGATTATCGACGCGCAGATCCGCTGGCGGCGCATGACCGGCATTCGCACGCTGTGGCTTCCCGGAACCGATCACGCCGGCATCGCCACCGAGCTGATGGTGGACCGGCAGCTCGCCAAGGAGGGATTGACCAAGCGCGAACTGGGCCGCGAAAAATTTATCGAGCGCGTCTGGAAATGGAAAGAGGAGTTCGGCGGGCGCATTGTGGAACAGATGAAGCGCGCCGGCCTGAGCTGCGATTGGCCGCGCCAGCGCTTCACCTTGGACGCGGGGCTCTCGCGCGCCGTGCGCGAGGCTTTTGTGCGGCTCTATGACAAGGGCCTGATTTATCGCGCCAACTACATCGTGAATTGGTGCCCGCGCTGCCAAACCGTGCTGTCCGATCTCGAAGTCCAACACGAGGAGATGCAAGGCCACCTCTGGCACATCCGGTATCCGGTGGAGGGATCCGACGTGAAACTGGTGGTGGCGACCACGCGCCCGGAAACGATGCTCGGCGATACGGCGGTGGCGATCAATCCGAGAGATCCGCGCGCGGCGGAGCTGGAAGGAAAATTCGCGCGGTTGCCGCTAATGGAGCGGGCGATTCCGATTGTGCTGGATGAAATGGCCGAATTGGGGTTCGGTTCGGGCGCCGTGAAGATCACGCCCGCGCACGATCCCAACGATTTCGAAGCCGGACGCCGCCACAATCTGCCCAGTATTCAGGTGATCGACCAGCACGCGAAGATGACGGCGGAGGCGGGCGAGTTCGCGGGGCTCGATCGCTTCGAAGCCCGCAAGCAGGTGGTGAAGGAATTGGAAAAACGCGGGCTGCTCGAAAAAGTGGAGCCGTACGCGCTGAGCGCCGGCATTTGCCATCGGTGCAAGACCCTGGTCGAGCCGCTGGTCTCGAAGCAATGGTGGATGAGCATGAAGCCGCTGGCCGCTCCCGCCATCAAAGCCGTCGAAGAAGGCCGCATTCAATTCGTGCCCGCCAACTGGGCGAAGACCTACTACGAATGGATGTACAACATCCGCGATTGGTGCATCTCGCGGCAGCTTTGGTGGGGGCATCGGATTCCCGTGTGGTATTGCGGCGGCTGCGGGAAGATCGTCGTGGCGCGCGAAGATCCCGATCGCTGTACGCATTGCGGCTCGGCGGAGCTTCGGCAGGAAAGCGACGTTCTCGACACCTGGTTTTCGAGCGGCTTGTGGCCGTTTTCGACTCTGGGCTGGCCCGACGACACCCCCGACCTGCGCTCCTTCTATCCCACTTCGCTGCTGGTGACCGGATTCGACATCATCTTCTTTTGGTGCGCGCGCATGATCATGTTCGGCATCGAGATGATGGGCGACGTGCCGTTCCGGCAAGTTCACATTCATGGATTGGTGCGCGATGCCGAGCGCCAAAAGATGTCCAAGACCAAGGGCAACACCATCGATCCGTTAGTGATCAACGACAAATTCGGCACCGACGCCGTGCGCTTCGCCTTGCTGGTGAGCGCGGCGCCGGGCAACGACATTGCGCTGAGCGAAGACCGCATCGACGCGGAGAGGGCTTTCGCCAATAAAATCTGGAATGCGTCGCGGCTGCTTTTCGGCAAACCTCGCAACCCCGCCCTCACGGGCGGGGCTGAAGACGCCCCCCGCGGGCCGCAATCGCTGGCCGATCGCTGGATCGGCAGCCGGCTCAATGCCTGCGCCGAAACCGCGAACAAGGCTTTCGAACAGCATCGATATCACGAAGCCGCGGAGACGCTGTATCACTTCTGGTGGGGTGATTTCTGCGATTGGTATCTGGAGTTCAAGAAGTTCGAAGCGGATTGGAGCTACGCTTACGAGCTTTACGAAAAGGCCTTGCGGCTGCTGCATCCGCTGATGCCTTTCATTACCGAAGAGCTATGGCACAGATTGGATTTGCCGGGGAAGTCCATTGCTCTCGCCGAATACCCGAGATTCGATCCTTCCGAAGAAGACCACGGCGCCGAGGAACGAATGCAGCTCGTGCAGGAGTTGGTGACCGAAGCTCGCGCCATCCGCGCGGACAACAAGATGGATCCGCGGCGCAAGATGGATGCGGCTTATAGTCTCGAAATCGACGAGGAGCGCCGGGGGATGATCGAGCGGTTGGCGAATGTAGCGCTGATCTTCGATCCCCAGTTGAAACAACGCATATGGCTGGATATCCCCGTGGACCGTGGACGTCTGGAAAGAGAATCCGACCAGTTGGAGAAGCAAATCGCCGCGCTGGAGCGGCAGTTCGGGAATCCGGAATTTCTGAACAAAGCGCCCGAAAAAGTGATTGCCGCCATGCGCGCCAAACGGGCAGAATATGAGAAAAAGCTTGCGGAAAACCGCGCGGCACTGGGCGGATGAATTTTCAATTGATGAATTTTCAATTATCTGGGCGGCAAGTGGTTTGGTTCGACTCCGTCGATTCCACCATGACCCGTGCCGCGGAGTTGGCGCGCGAGGGCTGCGCGAGCGGAACGATCGTGGGTGCGGACGAGCAAACGGCCGGTAGGGGGCGATATGGGCGCTCGTGGCTGTCCGAAAAGGGCGCCGGGCTGTATGTCTCGATCATCCTGCGCCTGCCGCTTCAAGCGCCTGAGCTTCCGCTGGCAATGCTTGCGCTGGGATTGGCCGCTCGGGAGGCTATCGTGCAAACCAGCTCGCTCGCGCCGGATCTGCGCTGGCCCAACGACGTGCTGCTCGGCGATCGCAAATGCGCGGGAATTTTGGCGCAATTCGAAGACGACGCGATTATCGCTGGGATCGGCGTGAATGTCTCGCAAACCGGCTTTCCCGAGGGACTTGCGACGCCGGCGACCTCGTTGCTGCTGGAAGGCGCTCGTGTGGCGCGGGAGGATCTGCTGGCGGCGCTTGCGACCGAGGTGGACCGCTGCTGCCGCGTGTTGGTCGAGGACGGCACGGCCGCGGTGATCCGCGCGTTTGAAGCAGCCTCCAGTTACGCCCGCGACCGCCGCGTGCGCATCGAGCATCCGCAATCTCCACCCTCCATTGGCGCCATTGAAGGCGTAACGCGCGGCCTGGATTCGAACGGTTTCCTGATGGTGCGGCAGGACAACGGAAAAATGGCGACAATTATGACGGGAGGCGTCCGTGCGGCAGTTGTCGAAAAGAACCCAGTATTGCCTTCGCGCGATGTACGCACTGGCGCGAAATTACGGCCGCGGGCCGATGCTGATTGAGCAGCTTTCGCGCGACGAAGCGATTCCCAAGAAATTTCTCGAGCAGATTTTGTTGTCGCTTAAGGGCACGGGATTGGTGACCAGCAAAAAGGGAAAAGGCGGAGGATATTCGCTGGCCAAACCACCCGAGGAAATTACCGTGGGATCGGTGATTCGATTGACGGATGGTCCTCTGGCGCCGCTGCCCTGCGCCAGCGAAACGCAATTCCGCAAGTGCGAAGAATGCCCCGATATTGAAACCTGTGGCACCCGCATGGTGATGCGCGAAGTCCGTGATTCTATCGCGGAGATATTGGACCATACCACTCTGGCGGCGGTTTGCCGCAAGGTTGATGCCGCGCGGCAGAAACATCGGGAGGCTTCCGCGCTGGTCTACGACATTTGAGCGGGACAAGCCGTCGCGCCGCTGGCGCGGGCAAAGGCAGCGGAAGGGTCTTGACACAACGAGCCAGTTTCTAAGATAGGATGAGGTTATGTTGAACGTCCAACGCACGATTTCTTCGGCGCTTTTGGCTGCCGCCGCTTTTCTGCTATCACCCGGCCGAGCCGCAGAGCCCGATCCCAAGGCCGTCGTCATCACGCTCCCCGACAAGATCGAATGGAAAAAGGGCGCGAACCAAGACAGCGTTTATGTGCAGGGCGATCCCAGCAAGCCTGGCATCTACATCGAGATGCTCAGGTGGCATGCGGGGAATATGAGCCGTCCCCACTTCCACTCCACCGACCGCTTCATTTACGTGGTTTCCGGCACGTGGTGGGTCGGCACGGGATCGAAATACGATCCCGCGAGCACGTATCCCGTTCCGGCGGGAAGCTTCGTGGTCCATAAGGCCAACGAGATTCACTACGACGGCGCCAAAGACGCGGATTGCGTGCTGTATTTGGTGGGCACGGGACCGATGACCACCACGCAAGCCGAGAAGAAGTAGCGGAAAGGCCGACGAGGCCAAATTTACCGCTCTTGAGGGCTGTCTATCTGCCGCCGGGGGGCAGGTTGTTGCGCCTCGGCCTTCACATTGCCGATCCGCATGCCGTAGAACGATCTTCGCACGAAAAAGAGAGAAACCAACAAGAACACTATCGCCAGGCCGGTGGACAGGTTCGGGCCTTGTTTGTTGGTGAGCGAAACCGCCAGCGATACCGCTAGAAGACCAAACAAGGTGGTGAATTTGATAATGGGATTCAGCGCTACCGAAGACGTGTCCTTGAACGGATCCCCCACCGTGTCGCCGACCACGGTCGCCGCATGCAGATCGGTGCCTTTGGCCTTCATATCCACCTCGACGATTTTCTTGGCGTTGTCCCAAGCGCCGCCGGCGTTCGCCATGAAGACCGCTTGATACAACCCGAAAAGCGCGATCGAGATCAAATAGCCGATGAAGTAATACGGCTCGAAGAAGGCGAAGGCCAGCGTGGCGAAGAACACCGTCAGGAAGATGTTGAACATGCCGCGCTGCGCATATTGCGTGCAGATTTCCACCACCTTTTTGGAATCCGCCACCGACGCTTTAGTCGCGCTCTCCAGGTTGATATTGGCCTTGATGAACTGCACGGCGCGATAGGCGCCTGTAGTCACCGCTTGCGTGGAAGCCCCGGTGAACCAATAGATCATCGCGCCGCCGGTAATGAGGCCTAGCAGGAACGGCGGATAGAGCACCGAAAGATTCTGCGTGTTGGTAGTCAGGCCGTTGGTGAGGGCAACGATGATGGAGAAGATCATGGTGGTCGCGCCCACCACGGCCGTGCCGATCAGCACCGGCTTCGCGGTGGCCTTGAACGTATTGCCCGCGCCGTCGTTCTCTTCCAGATGGTGCTTGGCCTTTTCGAAATCAACATCGAAGCCGTAGGTTTTCTTGATTTCGCTCTTAATGCCGGGGATCTCCTCGATCGTGCTCAGCTCGTAGACGCTCTGCGCGTTGTCGGTCACCGGACCGTAGGAATCGACGGCGATGGTCACCGGGCCCATGCCCAAAAACCCGAACGCCACGAGCCCAAATGCGAACACCGCGGGAGCCTTCATCAATTCGCTCATCCCTAGGGTGCTTACTCCGGCGCCGATGGCCATCAGCGCCAGCATCGCAAGTCCCAACCAATAGGCGCTGAAATTGCCGGCCACAAATCCCGACAGAATGTTCAGCGACGCGCCGCCCTCCTCCGATGACACCACTACCTCTTTGACATGCGCGGAATGCATGGACGTGAACACCTTGACCAGTTCCGGAATAATCGCGCCGGCCAAGGTTCCGCAGGTGATGATGCTCGAAAGTTTCCACCACATGGTGGTGTCGTTATCGAGCGAGGGGATCATCGCCCAGCTCAACAGATAGGTGGCTCCAACGGACAGCAAGCTGGTGATCCAGACCAGAGAGGTGAGCGGCGCTTCGAAATTCATCTGGTCGCGGTCGGAGTATCGCGCGCGGGCGATGGCCTCGTTGATGAAATACGACAGCCCGCTCGAAATAATCATCACCACGCGCATGGCGAAAATCCATACCAGAAGCTGCACTTTGGTGATGTCGCTGTTGACGGCAAGAGAAATGAAGGTGATGAGCGCGACGCCCGTGACGCCGTAGGTTTCGAAACCGTCCGCCGAAGGCCCCACCGAGTCGCCCGCGTTATCGCCGGTGCAATCGGCGATCACGCCCGGATTGCGGGCATCGTCTTCCTTAATGCGGAAGACGATTTTCATCAGATCTGCGCCAATATCGGCGATTTTGGTGAAAATACCTCCCGCCACGCGCAGGGCCGCCGCGCCCAGCGATTCCCCGATCGCGAAACCGATGAAACACGGACCCGCGTAATCGCCGGGAATATAGAGCAGGATGCAGAGCATGATAAACAGCTCCACGCTGCACAAAAGCATGCCGATGCTCATGCCGGCCTTCAAAGGGATCACATAACAGGGGAATGGCTTGCCGCGCAAACTGGCGAAAGCTGTCCGCGAATTGGCGAACGTGTTCACGCGAATGCCAAACCAAGCCACACCGTAGCTGCCGGCGATTCCGATGAGACTGAAAATCAGGATGATCACGACCCGATCGGCGGCCAGGCTCTGGAGAAATCCAAAATAGAAAACCATAATCAGTCCGATGAAGATTTCCAGAATCAGCAAAAACTTGCCTTGGGTTATGAGGTAGGTTTTGCAAGTCTCATAGATTAGCTCCGAGATTTCCTTCATGGAGCGATGCACCGGCAGGTTGCGGAGATGGGTATACATGGCCAAGCCGAATAAGAGGCCCAGAACACTGACTCCTAAGCCGAACATCAGGATGGTGGGACCTTGAATGGCGCCTCCCAAAAACGGAACGTCCAGCGACGGAAGTTTCAGCTCCACTTCTCCGCCCTGCGCGCGCAAAGGGAGAGAACTGGCCAGCGCGAAGAGGGCCGGCAACAGGAGCGGGGCGATGCGCCGCCGGGCGGTGGACAACGAGGTCAAACGCATTACGATTTAACAGCCTCCAAGCTTGGAAAAGAATAGAGAGTCCCCGAGCGGGACGCCTTTTCGTTACAATAGCGCACGCGGCGAACGGGATGCAAGGACCGAGCCCCCCGACCCCCCCAAGACCTCCTCAAGACAGAGACAGCAGGGCGCCGGGATCGAAGGCGTATGCTCTTCATCCGGTGCCGCCGAGCCAGCGCGGGCAGAAGCGGAATCGCAGCACTGCGCTTAGTGTGTTATAGTTACCGTGAACGACAGTGCGGGAGTAATTCAGTGGTAGAATGCCAGCTTCCCAAGCTGGACGTCGTGGGTTCGAGTCCCATCTCCCGCTCCATTTTTCCAACACCTTAGCGTTTTCCACCTCACGCGGTTTTACCTCGTTTAGCTCGAAAAGTGGTTCCGCCGAAGATTCAAGGATTCACACTCCATCAGCTATTCGCGGCGGTGATACCCGCGCTTTGCAGCGTGTTCATGATGATCGACATCGGATTGAGCGACTCGTTCTGAGTCGAATTCGATTGGAGCGCCGCAAGAAGCTGGCTGATCAGGCTGTTGGAACTGCTGGTGGAACCAGTCGAGCTGCTGCTGGAGCTCGAATCGCTGCTCGTATCACTGCTCGTATCACTGCTCGAGCTGGAGGATGAGAGGTGGTGGTGATGATGGTGATGGCCGCCGCCTCCGCCAACAGCCTGCGCCAAGTCTGAAATATTGGGCAGTTGTCCGCTTTGGGAAGCGTTGTTGAAATCAGTTGCGAGCTGATTCAGTTGGGATGCCGCCGAGGTGTTTCCGTCCGTGGTGGCGGTCTGGGCCGCCGCCTGCAGGTTCGTCGCTATCTGGGCCGTAACCTGTTGGTACTGGGTGGGGTTCGATTCCTGAAGCTGCTGCAGCGTGCTAAGTCCGGCCGCACAAATAACTGTTATCGAATTGTCGTTCCTATTTCATAATCCGCCTTCACTGCCCCGCTGAGTAGCAAAGGCCAAGTTGCCTCGCGGCGCCTTGTGGGCGTGCTTCATTGTCGTTGGACTCGGTGG
>DATDGT010000130.1:0-10565 GCA_036521975.1 Bryobacteraceae bacterium | reverse complement strand
CCGAGTCCAACGACAATGAAGCACGCCCACAAGGCGCCGCGAGGCAACTTGGCCTTTGCTACTCAGCGGGGCAGTGAAGGCGGATTATGAAATAGGAACGACAATTCGATAACAGTTATTTGTGCGGCCGGACTTAGCATCCTCCTGATGCTGGCGCGAAATCTGAATTACGAGCACGTGGGCGCTCCGGTCAGCTTCACCGTTCATAACGGCTCGATTGTCGCGAACCATCAGATGCAGGTGTATCTGGAGGCAGTGAACGCCAGTTAGCCTGTAGTTGTCAGTTGTCAGCTTTCAGCTATCAGCTATCAGTTCCGACTGCCTCGCGACTGATAACTTACGACTGACAACTCAGGAAGAATTCGTTGATGTTGTGGGACCTACTGAGCCGCGCGCGTCAGAAAGAAAGCCTGCTCCGCGTGTGGGACTCCGTCGACCAGGCGCAGAGGGATTTGCGTCAGCGATCCGGTGCGAGGGCCGGGCAGGAGAATGCCGGTGAGATTGAGCGGATCGGCGGGGGCGATTTCGATTTCTTCGGAAGATCCATTGGCGGACCGGCGCAGGTGGCGCAATAGATCCACGGCCTCCGGCCGCGCGAACTGCTCGCCCACGAAACCGGAGACGAATCGTCCACCCCGGAGTTCGCCGCGCGCTTCCATACGGCGGTAGGCCACCAGCAGATCGCGCCAGGGCGGCGCGAGCGTCTCGCGTGCCAGCACGTCGCGGAACACCACGCCCCAGCGATCGAGGAATAGCTTCGCAAAGAATTCGGCGTTGGAGGCGGAAGGGGCCCCGCGCTCCAATAGCGCCCATCGCCCCGCCGCATGGCGCGGCCGCGCGTAGCGTCCGCTTCCCTGGCCGGCCCGCCGCTTGGGATCGATGAGCGCGCGAAGGTTTTCAAAACCATCGGCCGTCGCCAATCCCGCCGCGACCAATTCCCACAGCCCTTCCTCGACTTCGCTGGCCAGCCGCGAAGTGGCGCGAAGAATTTCGTGGAAGAACAAAGCCCCGCGCGCCTGCAGTGCCGCAAGGATGTCTTGCGCGGGGTGGGAGAGCGAGGGGAGCTGCGCGGCCGGAGGCAGAAGCGCGGCAGCATCCTCGCGAAGGAAAATCGCGACGGGGGCGACGCGCGTCGGACGCACTCGCCTGACGCCTTCGCTTTCCAGAGCGGGATGCGGCGACAAGCGCCCCCATTGCACCTCGCCCGCAAGGCACAAGCGGTCCAGCCATTCGGGTTCATAGCCGGCGAGCCGCCGCGTGAGCACAGACGATTCCCACGACGACGCAGGGATCTCGCATCCCTGAAGCTGTTTCAAAACCTGGAACAGTCCATCGACGCCGTGCAACTGAGTTGCTGGCGAGGCATGCTGCCAGCGGCACAGGAATCGCATGAATAGGGCAGTCGAGACCGGCTCGATTTCGCGGCGCAAGCGCCCCAAAGTGAGGCGGTGAATACGGGCGAGAATACGTCGATGGCAGAATTGTCCTTGGTGAGAGAAATTGCCGCGCAGCACCTGCCCTTCGCTTTCAAGCTGTGCCAGGCCCGATTCGACCGCGTCCAGCGGTAGAGCCAATCTTTCCGCCAGCTCGCGCGGCGTCGCCGGCCCGATCGAGTCCATCCACCCACGCAACACAGCCGCGGGATCTTGCTCGGCGTTCTCGGCGCGATCCAGCCTTTCCGTCGCGGCCCAAAACGCACGCCCGCCGCGGGTGACTATTCGCGCGCGGCCGGCCCGCGCCAACGAATCGTAAAATGGCCGCCATTCCTCGGCGGGAGGGAGAACGGCCAAAGTCAGCAGCGCGTCGTGCAGTTCGTCGGCGTCGCGCACCACGGGCCACGATTCTTCGGCCACCTGCGCTATGGCCGCGGGATCGAGTGCGCCTAGGCCTGCGGCGTCCTCCGGAACCAGCGTACGGCGCAACTGCACCGCGCGCGTGCGCCGCTCCTCCAGCGGAGCGTCGTCCAAAAAGGCGTCTGGATTCGCGTTCAGAATTTCATGACAGAACGCGGAAGGTTCGCGGGTGTCCACGGCGGCGGTCCGGATCTTGCCTGCCCCAATTTGGTCCAGAATCTCTTTCAATCCGTTCAAGTCCATCGCCTCATAGAGGCAATTGGCGATGGTTTCGTTCACCAGGGGATGATCGGGAATGCGAATCTCGCCGGTGAGATTTTCAGCGCACGCCGCTTGATCGGGAAAAACGGCGGCCAGCAGATCGTCGGCGCGCATGCGCTGAATAGGCGGGGGAACTTTGCGGCCACCCGCGAAGCGCGGCACGGCTAGCGCGCGGCCGGCGTTCCATTTCCATCGCGCGCCGAACATGGGCGCCGCCAGCAGGGCCTGCGTGAGCACGTGTTGCACGGTGGCGACGTTCAGAAAACTAAACACCATCTCGAGGGGGAACGAATGCTGATCGCTCAGCGAGAGCACCAGACCGTTATCGGTGGCCGCGGCTTGCAGCTCGAAATTGAAGGTGCGGCAGAACCGCTTGCGCAGAGCCAATCCCCAAGCCCGGTTGATGCGCGATCCGAAGGGCGCATGCAGTACGAATTGCATGCCTCCCGCCTCGTCAAAAAATCTCTCCGCGACCACCACATCTTGGGATGGCACAAGGCCGAGCGCGGCCCTTCCCGCGCGCACATACTCTACCGCCTGCTCCGCTCCCCGGCGATCCAGCGCGCACTCCCCGATCAGGAGCTGGATTCCCTGCTCGGTTGACGGCGTTGGAGGGCGGACTTCAGTCCGCGCGGGACTTGAGTCCCGCTGGGAGAGCGAGGCTGAAGCCTCGCGCGGGCTAAAGCCCGCCCTCCAGATGCCGCCCAGCTCTTCGCGCAGCCGCGAAACTTCCAGGGACAACTCCCTGGTCCTTCCCGGCGCTTCTCCCCGCCAAAACGGAATCGACGGCGCGGCTCCGTGTGCATCCTCGACGCGCACGCGCCCCGGCTCCACGCGCCGGATGCGCCAGGACGCCGTACCCAGAAGAAAAACGTCGCCCACCAGGCTCTCGACCGCGAAATCTTCGTCCACCGAGCCGATTACGTGGCCCTCCGGCTCGGCGATCACCTGATACTGCGCGGTGTCGGGGATCGCGCCGCCGTTGGTGATGGCGGCGAGCCGCGCTCCGCGGCGCCCGCGCACGCGATGGTTCACCTGGTCGCGGTGCAGGAACGCTCCGCTGCGGCCGCGCGAAGTAGCGATACCTTCCGAAAGCGTCTCAAGCACGGCGTCGAAGTCGCGGCGGCTCAGTTCGCGATATGGCCAGGCTTGCCGCACGAGACCGAAGAGATCGTCTTCCGCGAAATCCTCGCAGGCCGCGGCGGCTACCATCTGCTGCGCGAGAATATCGAGCGGCGCGCGGGGAATCTCGAGCTTATCCAGCTCCCCACGGCGGATGGCGCGCACCAGCGCGGCGCATTCGATCAATTCATCGCGCGTGGTGGCGAACAAGCGCGCCTTGGGCAACGCGCCGACCCAGTGCCCCGCGCGCCCCGCTCTCTGGAGAGCGACCCCTATGGAGCGCGGCGAGCCGATCTGACATACCAAATCCACCGTGCCGATATCGATGCCCAGCTCCAGCGACGCCGTCGCCACCACCACGCGCAACTCGCCCTTCTTGAGCTTTTCCTCCGCTTCCAGGCGCAGTTTCCGCGAAAGGCTTCCGTGATGCGGCAGGACCGCGTCTGGTCCCAGGCGCTCGCCCAAGTGATGGGCCACGCGTTCACTGAGCCGCCGCGTGTTGACGAACACAAGCGTGGTGCGATGTTCGCGCGCCAGCTCCGCGATGCGCTCGTAGATTTCGTCCCACATTTCCGTGCTCGCCACGGCGCCCAATTCGTCGCGGGGGACTTCTACGCCAAGATCCATCGCGCGCCGATGGCCCACCTGAATGATCTTGATGTTAGTGTTCTTGGCGGGACTCAGGAACTGAGCGACTTCTTCGATGGGACTCACCGTGGCCGATAGTCCGATCTTCTGAATGGAGCGACCCGTCAACCTTTCCAGACGCGCGATGGAGAGCGCCAGGTGCGAGCCGCGCTTGTCGTCCGCGACAGCGTGAATTTCGTCGATGATCAGCGTCCGGACTGAAGCCAACATCTTGCGCGACCGCTCCGCGGTGAGCAGGATGAACAGCGACTCCGGGGTGGTGACCAGAATATGCGGCGGTTTCTTGCTCCATCGCTGGCGTTCCGCCGCGGGTGTGTCGCCTGTGCGTACGGCCGTGCGGATCGGCGCGAGCGGAATCCCCTGAGCGCGCGCCAGCGCGGCGACTCCTTCAAGCGGCGCCTCCAGATTTTTATGAATATCGTTGCTCAGGGCTTTGAGCGGAGAGACATACAAGACTTCCGTGTGATTCGGCAGCTCGCCGTGGCGGGCGGTCCCAATCAGCGAGTCGATGGCCGTGAGAAAGGCGGCCAGCGTCTTCCCCGCTCCGGTCGGCGCGGAGATCAAGACATCGCGCCCCAAGCGAATCTCCGGCCAGCCGAGACGCTGCGGTTCCGTGACCGAGGCAAAGCGCGCCTGGAACCACTCCTGGACTAGAGGATCGAAGGAATCGAGCGGCATGAATGCGCCCAAGTCCAGCGTAGCAACACAGGAGACAGGAGTCAGGAGCGCAGCGCTCCCAGGCCGCTCGTAACATCTTCGGCCATGGGAATCACTTCGTTCAGGCGCGTCACTTCGAGCGCCCTCCGAACGCGGGAGTTCGCGCCCGCGAGCATGAAGCGCCCTCCGGGACGCTTGGTCGCCGACTTGAAGGCCAGCACAATGAATCCCAAGCCCGTCGATCCGATCGTGTCGAGTTCATGCAAATCCGCTAGCATACGCGGCGATGGGTCGGCGCGAATTTCCTCGAGTTTGTCCTCCAGGTATTCCAATTGCGCGGCGGATGCAAGGCGTCCATGAAAGCGAAGGATGCAGATCCCATCCTGTTGTCGAAGTTCGATAAACATCTGATTCCACCAATGCTTTCTGCGGCCACGCCATCCCAGGAGCAAGAGGACTGCCAAACCCTACAGTTATCAGTTGTCACGTATCACTCATCAGTTACGGGGGTTAGATGAGGGCTCACCCCTGAGAACTGATAACTGATAACCGGATAGAGTCACGCCTTTTGGCGTGGCTCTATCCGAGAGGTGAGAGTAAACTGGCACAAGAACATGTCTCACGAATTCGCCTTTGAAATGGCCGCCTCCAACGTGCGTTTTGGCGCGGGGGTGACGCGCGAGCTCGGGATGGATCTCGCCGAAATGGGAGCGCGCAACGCGTTGGTGATCACCGATCCGATCTTGACCAAGTTGCCGCCCGTGCAGACCGCGCTCGAATCGCTGGAGCGGAACCGCGTGCCGTTCGTACTCTATAGCCGCGTGCGCGTGGAACCCACCGACGAGTCGTTCCAAGACGCCATCGCGTTCGCGCGCGAACGCGAGATCGACGCTATTATCGCAGTGGGCGGAGGCTCGACGATCGACACGGCCAAGGCCGTCAATCTGTACACCACCTATCCGCCCTCCGATTTTCTCGATTACGTCAATCCGCCCATCGGCAAAGGGATTCCCGTCCCCGGGCTCTTGAAGCCGCTGATGGCTGTCCCGACAACCGCGGGCACCGGCAGTGAAACTACCGGCGTCAGCATCTTCGATCTCACGCGCATGCACGCCAAGACCGGCATTGCCAATCGCCGTCTGAAACCCACGCTCGGTTATTTGGACCCCGACAATACGCGCACCATGCCCGCGGCGGTTGCCGCCTCGAGCGGTCTCGATATTTTGAGCCACGCCGTGGAATCCTATACCGCGCTGCCGTTCTCCGAACGCCCGCTGCCGGAACGCCCGGCGCTCCGGCCCGCCTATCAAGGATCGAATCCGATCAGCGATGTGTGGTCGCTTCAAGCTCTTCGCATGGTGGCGAAATATCTGGTGCGGGCGGTGGAAGATCCCTCCGACGACGAAGCGCGCGCCAACATGCTGCTGGCGGCTTCTTATGCAGGCGTGGGTTTCGGGAACGCCGGCGTGCATCTGCCGCATGGGATGTCCTATCCGGTTTCGGGACACGTGAAGGAATATCGCGCGCCGGGGTATTTGGTGGATCATGCGCTGGTCCCGCACGGGTTTTCCGTGATCCTGAACGCGCCCGCGGTGTTCCGCTTCACAGCGCCGGCTCGGCCGGACAGGCATTTAGAAGCCGGCGAAGCGCTGGGGGCGGACATCTCGCGAGCGCGGGGGGAGGACGCGGGAAAGATCCTGGCCGACCGTATCGCCTGGTTCATCGAGCGTTTGAAGGTCCCCAATGGCTTGCGCGCGATCGGCTATGGCTCCTCGGATATTCCGGCATTAGTCGAAGGAACGCTGCCGCAACATCGCGTCACCAAGCTTTCGCCGCGCCCGGCGGGAGCGGAGGAACTGGGCCGGTTATTTGAAGACGCCATGGTGGTTTGGTGAAAAAGGTGGTCTGGTGAACGGGAAAATCGCCATCGTCACGGGCGCGGGCAGCGGCATCGGGCGTGCGGCAGCGCTTGCGCTCGAAGGCGCCGGATACTCGGTCGCACTGGCAGGGCGTCGCGCTGCCGAACTCGATAAGACTGCGAGCATGGCCCACGCGTCCGGCGGCCGGATGCTTGTAGTCCCGACCGATGTCACCCGGTCCGAAGACGTGCGGCTGTTATTTCAAACCGTGCAGAGAGAATTCGGCCGGCTCGATCTGCTGTTCAATAACGCCGGCATCGGCGCGCCCTCTCTGCCCATGGAGGATCTCACGCTCGAGCAGTGGAACGCAGTGGTGGCGGTGAATCTCACCGGCGTATTTCTCTGCGCCCAGCAAGCGATTCGCCTGATGAAATCGCAGCAGCCGAGCGGAGGACGCATCATCAACAACGGCTCACTTTCCGCGCATTCGCCCCGCCCCAACTCCGCCCCGTATACCGCGACCAAGCATGCCATTACGGGCCTGACAAAATCCATCTCGCTCGATGGCCGCAAATACGGCATCGCCTGCGGCCAAATCGATATCGGCAACGCCGCGACCGAACTTACGGAGCGCATGGCGGACGGCGTGCCCCAAGCCAACGGCTCGATCATGCCCGAGCCGCGCATGGATCTCAAGTGTGTCGCCGAAGCGGTGCTGTATATGGCTAGTCTTCCGCTGGACGCCAACGTACAGTTCATGACAGTTATGGCCACTCACATGCCGTTTGTGGGGAGGGGATAGTAGTCCCAGAATCCTTTCGTGCCGCGACGATTTCGGAGCAGAATGAGGCAGAATGAAGCAGAATGAAGGTCGCCGCGGTCAATTGGTTAAAGAAAGTTAAAGAAAGTACTCTGCATTAAGAAGTAGTTTGCATTGGCACGATCTTCAGCCTTCGTCCGGGCCTGGGCTGAAGCCCGCCCTCCCCGCCGTCGAGACCTGCTCAGTTCGCGGAGGGGCGTTCAACGTGATCCACGACGATCATCTGCATTTCGCTTTTCCGGGATTGAATTTTGAGTCCGAGTTGGTCCTGTAGGGCTTCTCCAAAGCTAGGGCCGTCGGCGGGCTGGGGGGAATTCGCGTCCGGCGGCACAGCCGAGGTCTGTGAGTCGAGCACAAATTCAATCAAGAAATCGAACGTTCCCGTAAGTCCGGTCGCATCGATCATCGGCCGGCCGGCGTTGACTCTTTGGCTGAACATGCCGGCCATGAATGCGATCGTCACATTGCGACCGCCCAACCTCGAACGACCGGGCGCGGAGGGAGGAACGCCCAGAATGCCGTTGCAAATAGCTGGGAACCCGCCAGGAACCTTCTCGAAAAAACCGTCGGGGACTGGGTTGGCCGCGGATGGGTCCGTTTGACAGGGTGCGTCTTGACTTGGTGCGCCGGCGGGGTGCGGCCGGAGTTGCGGCCCTAGCTTGCCGGGCTTGGCAAGCGTGAAGGCGAGAACCGGCACTTCGCGGGCTTCCGTGTGAATTGCGAATTTGAACCGATCCGCCAACAGCGACCGCATCATCACGCGCATCTGATCCTTGGTCGGATTCCCGGCAACGCGAGCCTCGATATCGAAGCCATCTGTTGTTGCCCAGCGAGGGATCTGCGGCACCAAAGCCTGGATTTGGTTGCCTAACAGGTTATACGCAAAAACGATGTACGTGATGAGCGGAAAGTTGATTCCGTAAAGTCGGCCTCCGTTTGGAGTGTACATGGCCCCGGCATTGAGAGGGAAGTTTGACTCCTGAGGGGCATCGGGCGGGCTTGCTTTCACAGACGCAACATCGAACGCGAGACGATCCCCTTCCGCCGGTTGAAAGGCAGGAATGGCTTGGGCGGTGAGTGGCTCCGCCACATCGACGAGGCCGACGAAGACTAGAGCAGCAAGCGCGATCATTCCAGCGCCGGAAAGGATCGCGGGTCGCCAGATATGGCCGATCAGTCCCTTTAGCTTCGACATCGACAGAACTACCACATAATAGACGGTAGGCGCATGAAACGGTTGGCTGGAGAGGAGCTGTGAAATGAAAATTCCATGGATCGCGATGGGCCTGGCCACGGCGGCGGCGCTGATGGCTCAAGATGCCAAAGTGACCCCGCTGATGACGAAAGACCTGGCGGGGATAGCCGGCAAAGAAGGCATGATGGTGACGGTGGAGTATGCTCCAGGGGCAACGTCAGCCGTGCACCGGCATAACGCACATACGTTTGTCTATGTGCTGGAAGGGTCCGTCGTGATGCAGGTGAAGGGTGGAAAGGAAGTGACGCTTGGACCAGGAGAAACGTTCTACGAGTCGCCGGACGACATCCACACTGTTTCCAGGAATGCGAGCGCCACAAAACCCGCCAAGTTCCTGGTCTTTTTTGTGAAGGACAAGGGATCTCCCACTACCGTGCCCGCGAAATGAAGGGCGCTTCCCGACCTCGTTGAGATAATAGCCATCATGCAAGCTTCAGCGCCCTCCGTGCTGCCGGAAGTCGCCCTATCCGTCTTTGACAGTGCGGACAGGTATCGCGCGGCGTTTCTAGAAGCCCGGCCTTTCAAGCACGTCGTGATCGACGATTTCTTCGAATCCGGGTTTGCCGAACAGCTCCTGGCTGAATTCCCGCGCTTCGATCCCAATCTCGCGCGCAACGAGGGCGGCGCGACAGGCGGCAAGGCGGTGAACACCGACATTCGCGCGATCAGCCCGGCGTATCAACGGCTGTACGAAGCCATCTCGGGCCAGTCCTTTCTCGATTTGGTCAGCCGCCTCTCAGGCATTCCGGACTTGATTCTCGATCCCAAAATGTTCGGCGGAGGCACGCACGAGAATCTTCACGGCCAGGAGCTGGACCCGCACGTCGATTTCAATTACGACGAAGCGCGCGAGCTTCACCGGCGGCTGAATCTTATCGTCTATCTCAACAAAGAGTGGCGCGCGGAATGGGGCGGAGCGCTGGAGATCCATTCCAATCCCCGCCGCCCGGAGGAAAACCAGATCCGCGCGTACGATCCGTTGTTCAACCGCTGTGTGATGTTCGAAACCAACGAATACTCCTGGCACGGATTCCCGCGGATTCAGCTTCCCGAGGACCAACGCGATTTTTCGCGGAAATCGATCTCCATTTATCTCTACACCAAGACGCGTCCGCCGGAGGAAATCGCGCCGCTGCATGCTACTTTCTACGTACAGCGCCCGCTCCCCGCGCGCATTCGACCGGGCTATACACTCACGTCCGAAGACGCCGCCGAGCTGCGCGCGCTCTTGATCCGCCGCGATCGCTGGATCGAACTGTATCAGAACATGGAGCTCACGAAAAATCGCGACATCGCCGAAATGGCGGCCTACATCGCAAGGCTACGCTTCCAGACCGGAATTCCATTGACCGGTTACGTGCTCCGCGAAGGCGCGGGGGAGGGTCTTTACGACGGCGAGGGATGGGCGTCGTCGCGAGTTCGCTTGCGGCTGAAACCATTGCGGCCGGTTTCTCGGCTGCTGCTACGCGGATTCCGGCCGGACTGGGCGCCGCGGGCTTCGGTTGCCATCAGCGCGAACGGTGCGCTTGTTGCGCGCGCGTCCATTCAAGGGGAATTTGAAGTAAGCGCCCGGCTCAACCGCGCGATCGCAGAAACATTCGAGTTCGAAATCGTTTGCGATTCTCCCCCTGGTTGGGCCGCCGACAAAGGAGACACACGCGATCTGGCTTTCCTGTTGACTGAGTTGCGCGCGCTGCACGAAGCGGATTAATTGAGCCCAATAAGGTTCAGTTAGCCCCCAAAAGGAGCGTGTCGCTAATCCTGGAAAACCAGTCGAGGGTTGGAGAATTTCCAACTCTGCCAGCGCGAACGGAGGCCCATGACTGCCGTTCGGGCTTACACGTCAGGATGACGGGATTCCACGATAGTGATCGGGCTACGGGGCGTGTCTTCCCCAACGCCGTTCCCCGGCTAATCTCAGATAGGCGACTTTTCGTCAACTTGGATTGGCTAAGTCCGGCCGCACAAATAACTGTTATCGAATTGTCGTTCCTATTTCATAATCCGCCTTCACTGCCCCGCTGAGTAGCAAAGGCCAAGTTGCCTCGCGGCGCCTTGTGGGCGTGCTTCATTGTCGTTGGACTCGGTGG
>DATDGT010000129.1:0-11762 GCA_036521975.1 Bryobacteraceae bacterium | reverse complement strand
CACCGAGTCCAACGACAATGAAGCACGCCCACAAGGCGCCGCGAGGCAACTTGGCCTTTGCTACTCAGCGGGGCAGTGAAGGCGGATTATGAAATAGGAACGACAATTCGATAACAGTTATTTGTGCGGCCGGACTTAGCGCCGTCTTTCCAAAATTTCGAGAACTGGGCTGCTTTGCCGAGTTGAGCCGCGATTTCGCCCCAAATGAACGTCTCTTCAAAACCGAGGCGACCGTTAACGGCGACCAGCTTGGCGGCATTCGGGCCGGCATCGCTAGCGATATCGGGTACGACGGCAGTGCGTAGCACCGGATTCTTTGCCAGGAGGCCGAAGGCGATCATTGAATGGGTTTTGCCGCCACCCATCGCCTGTTTGAGTTCAAATACAGCTTGATCGGACTTGCCGGCGAGGCGTTTGAGCCCTTGGCTGAGAAGGATCTCCATGCCTTTGGTCACGTAGTTCTTGTCGAAGAACTCGTGCGCGTCCTTGGCGGCGGTATTGATTACGTCCGACAGATTCTCGATCTGTTCCGACATGGCGTATTCGAGCGCCATGGGGTGAAGCTGGCAGGCATCCTTGACCGTGAGCAGCACTGGTGTGACTCTACCCCCTATTCGTCCTCGAATTAGCCATCCAAGGTTACGGCTTGCAGCGGCTTTATCGAATTTCGATTATAAGCCGTGGAGCATGCAGCCGAATCAGGTGCCCTCCAAAAAGATCCGCGCCTCCGGTCGGTGCTGATAGCGCCGGGGGTTTTCGAGCGTGTGCACCTGCGACGCCGGTTTGCCGGTCTATTGACGTTCGCAGAATTGAGTGACATCCGCCGTGGGTTGTGGGGCAGGATGGCCATCCTCCGCGCCGGTTGGTAACCGGCGTACGATCCCGAAGCCAACCTGGTGTATGTCGGCACCGGCAACGCCGAGCCTTGGGTGCAGAAGTTCCGCGGCGCGCAGAACGTGGATAATCTCTACACCTGCTCGATTCTCGCCGTGGACCTCACCACCGGCCAGCTCAAGTGGCACTATCAGACCGTGCCCAACGATAACTGGGACTTCGATAAGGTTCAGCAATTGATGCTGCTGGATCTCACCGTCAACGGTCGCCAGCGCAAGGTAATCGCCCAAGCTCCCAAGGACGGCTTCTTCTATGTACTGGACCGAATCACGGGCGAGTTTATCTCGGCGGCTCCTTTCGTGAAGGTCACCTGGGCGACCGGAATGGGGAAGGATGGACGTCCGATCGTGAACCCCGAAGCATACTGCGACAAAGATCCCATCGCGATTTTTCCCACTGGCGGCGGCGCGCACAACTGGGCGCCCATGTCCTACAATCCCGCGACGGGATTGGTCTACATTCCCGCATCCTATTCGAGTTTTCCCTACCAGGCGACCGAAGAGCTGCGTCCGGGAAGCACTGGCTATGTTCGCCCGACGACCCCGACACACTTTTTGGAGCCGGCGATCGGTCCCGTCGCTCCGGAAAACGTCCGCGGTGGACTGCAAGCCTGGGACCCTGTAAATCAGAAGCTGGTTTGGCGCGCGGATGGCGGCGGTGGCATTGGCGGGGGAACCGTCACCACAGCCGGGAATTTGGTGCTTCAGACGATCAACGACGGCCGATTCATGGCGTACAGCGCGGACAAGGGAGAAAAGCTTTTCGAACTGCAGGTCGGCCGCACGGGCATTGCTCCTCCGATCACCTACGAAATCGGTGGGAAGCAATATGTTGCATTCCTGGGAGGGTTGGGCCGGCCCGCCGCCAGCGTCGGCCCGAACGACGCCAAGATCGACGATCCGCCCATGCTGTTTGTCTTCGAGCTCGACGGCAAAGCCGCGCTCCCCAAGCCGGCGCCGGTGCCCGAGAATCGGCGTCAGGCCGCGCCGGAGCAGCGGGACGACAAGTAATCAGGGCGCAGGAAGCGATAAGATGGCTGTTGCAGTTTGCGACCCTCGACAGGTTGGATTATCCAAAGGTAGGTTGAGCCACTATGAAGACACAAGGATTTTTGCTACTCGTTCTCGCAGCGCTTGCATTCGGCCAAGGCGGCCCTGGCCAGTTGAACCGGGAGGCCCGCATTAAGGATGTTCCGTTCGAGCGCATCCTCGCCGCCAACCAGCAGCCGGAGAACTGGCTCACCTACTCGGGCACGACGATGAGCCAGCGTCACAGCGCCCTTACCCAGATCACGCCGGACAATGCAAAGGATCTCGTATTACAGTGGGTCTTCCAAACCCGTTCGCTGGAAAAGCACGAGGTCACGCCACTGGTAGTGGATGGAGTCATGTATACCATTCAGAGTCCCAATGACGTGATCGCGTTGGACGCCGCGACCGGCAAGACGATCTGGACCTACGCGCACAAGCCGGCGCCCGAAACCCACAACCCCTGCTGCGGCAACCTGACGCGGGGCGTGGCGATCCTGGACAACAAACTATTCATGGCAACGCTCGATGCGCAAATGATCGCCATTGACGCGCGCAACGGCAGGGAATTATGGAAAGTACAGGTGGCCGATTACAAAGACCAATACTCCATGACTGTCGCGCCGATAGTGGTCAAGGATAAGGTGATCGCCGGCGTCGCGGGCGGCGAGCACGGTATCCGCGGATTCCTCGCGGCGTGGGACGTGAACACCGGCAAAGAAGTGTGGCGCTTCTATACCGTCCCCGGACCAGGCGAGCCTGGCCATGAGACGTGGCTTGGCAAAGACGGAAAGCCGAGTGATTCGTGGATGCATGGCGGCGCTCCCATCTGGGACACCGGTTCGTACGATCCGGAATCCAACCTAACCTTTTGGGGAACCGGGAATGCCGGGCCGGATTGGGACGGCGATGCGCGTCGGGGCGACAATCTTTACAGTTCCTCGGTTATCGCGCTCGATGCCGACACCGGGAAGCTGAAGTGGTATTACCAATTCTCTCCGCACAACGAATTCGATTGGGACGCCACCCAAATTCCGGTGCTGGCCGATATCCAATTTAAAGGCAGCCCCCGCAAGGTTATGCTGTGGGCCAATCGTAACGGGATGTTCTACGTGCTGGACCGCACCAATGGCCAGTTTCTTCTGGGCAAGCCGTTCACCAAGACAAATTGGGCGGACGGCTTCGACGAAAAAGGCCGGCCCAAAATCGTGCCCAGCGTCAAGCCCACACAGGAGGGAACGCTGGTTTACCCCGGCAATCAGGGTGGAACCAACTGGTACAACCCGTCCTTTAGCCCGGTCACCGGCCTGTTCTACATTCCGGCCTGGGAGAACACCTCCAGCACCTACAAGAAAGGAGAGGAGCCGCCTGAGTTTCACTCCGGCGCTTCCTTTACGGGCGTTTTCCCGGGAGGCGGAAATAATGCGGAGGACATATTCAGCTCAATCGTCGCCGTGGATCCAAACACCGGCGACCGGAAGTGGACCCATCGCCTCTCGGCACCTTCAACGGAGGCCGGCGTCCTGACCACGGCTTCGAACGTGCTATTCAGCGGGGGGCGTGACGGAGCCTTCTACGCCTTAGACGCTGGTGACGGCAAGACGCTGTGGGAGACAAATCTTGGCCCCACGGTAGCCGCGGGACCCATGACCTACATGATCAACGGCAAACAGTATGTGAGTATTCAGGCCGGGAACGCTCTGTACACGTTCGCGCTTCGCCCAGAGCGGTAAACAAAGAGCCGTGAAACCGGCCCGCACCAACGGCGGAGTTGGTGGGTCACGTCGTACAAGACGTAATTGACGCCGAGGCGGATGCCGAGCGAGGCGAATGCCTCTGGGCAATAGGGATCGTCGGCCCACTCCAAGGAATCGCCCAAGTCTGAGTTGGTCACCATCGCTACCATGGTCCGGCCCTTATCGTCGTAGATGCCGCGCCAGTAGGGAACTGGATGCATAATGGAGGGCGATGAAGCTAACAGTCTCATTCCTACGCGCAATGCTCTTATCCGCAATGCTTGGCGACGCCGCGGCCGCTCAGGTTGTCACCGAAATCACGCTCCCCGGAACGCGCGTCTTTCCTGAGAGTATTACATCCACGACGGATGGGACGCTTTACGCCGGCAGCCTCGGCCACGGAAACGTGCTGCGCATCGCCCCGGGACGGACCTTTGCCGAAGAATGGATTAAGCCCGGCGCCGGCGGCTTGAACGGCGTGCTGGGTGTCCTCGCCGATGAAAAGAATAAGCTGTTCTGGGTTTGCTCCAACAACCTTGAGAACAAGGGCAGCCCAACTTCACTGATGAGCTTCGATCTCAAAACCGGCGTCCCGAAAAACGCGTATCCTCTACCCGGAGCGGAGGCGCTCTGCAACGATATTGCGATAGCGTACGATGGGACCGCCTATGCCAGCGACACGCGTCAAAACGCCATTCTGATGCTCCATCCCGGAGCAAAAGCTCTGGAGGTTGCCGCTAAGGACGCGCTCCTGGCAGGGGCTGATGGGCTCGCTTTTGGAGACAAAGGGATTCTCTACGTCAATAGCGTCACGACCGGGAAACTCGTTCGTCTCGAACTCGGACCCGATGGTAAGTCGAAAAAGATCGAGGAGCTTCAGCTTTCCCGTGTGCTCGATCGTCCCGACGGAATGCGCGCGATTGGGGCCGAGCGATTGTTGCTGGCAGAGAACTCCGGCAAGATGAGCATTGTGACGTTTGAAGGTCCGGGACTAAAAAACGCCGTGATTACGACTATCAAGGAGGGCTTGGAAAGCACGCCGGGCGTAACGGCTACCCGAGGAATGGCATGGATCGTCGAGGGCAAGCTCAACTATCGCAATGACGCCGCTCTCAAGGACAAAGATCCCGGCTCATTTAAGCTATACGCAGTGCCGCTTCCAAAATAGTATCCTCCGCGGCCCCATTTTGTTCATGGTATTTGAAGAAGAAGTCAGAAGTCAGGAGTCAGAAGTCAGAAGGGAAACCCAGTCGACGGACGCACGATCCGTAAAGGCTTTTGGCGTTGTGTATAGTTGACCGGCGTGAGGCGGCACAAGGAGATTCCGGAACCGGTTTTTGGTTTTAAAACGTCACTCTTTGCGGTACACTTGCCCTGTGAAAGCGCTGCATGAACCACCCCCGATCGATTCGCTTGAGCGGGCTCCGACCGATCATCGAAAATTGCGCTGCATCCGGGGGGGAGTTTTGTGCCTGCTTGCGGGGCTGCTGGTTTGGGGAACACACTCCCTTAGCGCATCGCGCGCCGACCAGGAAGCGGCTCTGCGGTTGCTAACGGCATTTACATCCGACGACCAGATTTCGACGAAGCAAGCTGCATCTGAGGTGGACGCTCAGGGACGATTATTCCAGGCCAGGGCCGATGTAAGAAGCATCTTTCTTCAAAGTGCGCTTCGAAACTCCACGGACTTGCCGCGGCTGTTCCACAGGGAACAGTCCTTTTCCGTGTCGCTGAGTCAGGTGAGAAGCGCGGACGCGCATGCCCTCTATGAGCAAGCAATCAGTCCCGCAATACATGACTCCAACGATCCCCGGGTCCTGCGGGAGGCTTTTGAGCTGATGGGCCGCTGGAATTCCGCGGACGCGATGAACATCACGGAAAGGGACGGCCTTGCTGGTGAGCTTGCCGAAAGAATGCTGAAGACGGAAGATCCGGACCTGGTTCACGAACTTTCCGGTGGACTGGAGCAAGTCGCTCCGGGCATGAGTCCGTGGATTGGAGAAGGGATCGCCTGGAAGCTCGCTCTGCGAAGCACAGAGGAGGGAGCCCGCTCGACGATCACCGACGCTCAGTTGCCAGCGCTGCTGGCCCTGGAACGCTCACTCGGAACCGCTTCGGCAGGGCAACTCGCGGTGAAGTTGATCGACCGGATGTTTACGGAGAAGGACCCGGCCGTTCAGCGGACTTTAGCCATGGAGGCCAAAGATCCCGAGGGCAAGATCAGTCAAGCGGTTGCGGGCGAGATCGCCACAAAAGTTGTGGATCGCATGCTCCCTGAGGCGGAGCCCGTGCGTCTGGCAGCTTGGGCCATGGTGCTGGACTCGCTCAAGGATGTGATCGAGCCGGCCAAGGCCGGGGAGCTGGCGCTGCGGCTTGAGCCCGCGCTCATCGTCGACCTGAACCGTTCGGATCTGACTGCGGTCTTATCGGGCTGGCGCGGATTGGCGGCGAAGTCGCCCCTCAAGTACTCGCAGCAGATAGGGGCGATGATGGCGGGAATCATGCCGCTGCCGAACCTGGATGCGCACGCATTAAGACGGGCGGCGACCATACTAGCGGTTGTCAACGCCAATCCATCGACATTCGCTCCCGCGGGCTCGATTCTTGTGAGCAAAATGAGAGCGGCGGACGAACCCAATGAACTGGCTGCGTTGGGTTCCGGCGTTGCCGCCTTAAGGCGTAAGCTGCCAGTCTCCATGGTCGACGACGCGTCGGCGATTTTGATTACCCGCATGATTTCCACACGTGATCCCGACGCCTTGGAACCAATGGCGGGAGCCATTGACGATCTCGACGAAGGAATTAGCAAACCAAAGATCAACGAATTTGTGGCCGCTCTGGCTGGTCGAATGCGAACCGAGACCAGCTCCAAGGCCTTGTTGAATCTGGCGGTGGCGTTTGTCGCCCTCGCTCAGCAGTCGGATAGCCGCAACAATAATTCATTGGCCACAACGCTTCTGGCACGAATGCAAAATGAGAATGGGCCGCAGGCGCTGCGAACTTTGGCCTTCAGTTTGGGTACGGTGGCCGACGGCGCGAATCCCGCCATGCATCTCGCGGCCGGGAATAAGCTGGCGATGTCCATTGCGGTCGAAAACGATGCCGATGCACTTCGGGCGTTAACCGCCGGGCTTTGCTCGCTAGGGAAGAATGCCGGCGCCGGCAATTTCGAAAAGGCCGCATTCGTTCTGGCGTCTCGAATCCGGCTGGAAGACGATCCGGGTGAACTTCGCAGCTTGGCGGAAAGCTTGCGCGCTCTGTCCGATTTCATCGGTCCCGCTCAGATCAGGAGCGCGGCATTGACTTTCGGCGACCGGATTCTAGATGCAAAAGATCCTGCTGAAGTTCGTTCTTTGGCGCGCAGCCTCGAAACGATCTTACCTAATGTTGATCCGGATACCACGGCTCGGCTTGGGTCGATGTTCGCCGATCGGGCTGCACAGGAACCGAATACAGATTTGGCCCGCGCGTTGGGCGAGACTTTGGAGCTATTGCCGGCAGGTTCGGTGCCTGAGGCTAGCCTCGGCAGGCTTGACCGATTGTTCAGGATTCCCGATTCACCCTGCGGTATCGTAGCGCGCGTCAAACAAAATGGCGATCTTTCCCGCCTTGTTCAGCAAATACTAAATCCGGCGTGCTCCCAGGCAAGTTGGACTCAAGTGGTCGGCGCCCTTGATGATGCAACGAATCAGGCCATCCTGCATCGAGGAGGCTTGACCGCTTTAGAGGGACCGAGCGCGGATTTTAAGCAACTGGTCGTGGCTGACGATGATGATGCCCCCGATTCCGCCGCTCTCGCCGAGCCTGACCGGGTGGATTTCAACAAACTCAGCCAGGTCCTGGACGGTCAGCGTCAAAAAGAGCGGCTGGACGCCTCGACACTGGTGGCTGGCGCTTTTAGTGGACTACTCGCTCTCGTAGGCGTGATTCTTCTGTTGCTCGCTTGGAGAACTGGGGAACGCGGTCGCTTAGCGTAAGGCGTTAAATCCGCTCCCTTCCGAGGACGGCTGGGCGCGCAATCGACGGATAACTGCTCCGAAAAAAACACTGAACAGGAGATCGTGTCGCGGAATATACGGTGTATGGACTTCCCTCGAATTCCACGTCGCCAACGGTCAGTGGTCCTTCTCCTGTCTATCGGCGTAGCTGCCGGACTCATTTACGGGCAGCAGCCATCGGGTGAGCTTCGCCTGGCGGTTGAAGACCCGTCCGGCGCCCCGATGCAGGCTTCCGGCAGAATCGACGCTCGCGCCTTTCAGACAGACGCTCAGGGCAAATACGTTTTTCAGAACCTCGCGTCCGGTCCCCACCGGCTTGAAGTTTCAACGCCAGGATTCGCAACTCAGGTTATATCGGTCAATATGCCCGCCGCCGGCCCTATTTCCCAGACGGTGCGCCTCGGACTGGCGAGCACTGCGGCCAGCGTCAATGTCGTCGATGCCACGCCGCTTGCGGGTGTCAATCTTTCAAAAGATCAAATCGCCGTTCCGGTCCAGACAGCCACGGCGGAGGATATTGCCAATAGCGGCGCGCTCGACCTGTCGGATTTTCTCAACCGCCGGATGAATGGCGTCTATGTCAACGAGATGCAGGGCAACCCGTTCCAGCCCGACATAAACTTCCGCGGTTACACGGCCTCGCCCCTGTTGGGCACGCCTGAGGGTATCTCCGTGTTCCTCGACGGCGTGCGGCAGAATCAACCCTTCGGCGACGTGGTCGCCTGGGACCTGATTCCGAAGGTCGCCATTTCCGAGTTCGCGCTGGTGCCCGGCTCGGATCCGCTCTTCGGCCTCAACACGCTGGGAGGGGCAATCTCCATTCAGACCAAGGACGGCGTTAGCAATCCGGGACCCTCGCTCACGCTTCTTTATGGCAGCAGCGGGAGGAAGGAAGTAGACGGCACTTGGGGCGGCGGGAAGGCCACCGGATTCAACTGGTTTCTGGCCAGCACGGGCTTTCACGAGACGGGCTGGCGCTATGATTCGCCCTCCGACGTGCGCCAGGGGTTCGGCCGCTTCGGTTGGCGGACTGACAAGACGGATCTGGCGCTGACCGCTACCTACGCGTACAACACGATGCTCGGCAACGGATTGCAGGACTACCGGCTGCTGGAGACGAACTACGCAAGCACGTACACGCCCGGCGATTCGACCGCGAATCGGGCGCCGCTATTCAATTTCATTGCGCGCCACATTTTCACCGGCCACCTCAGTTTTTCGGGTAACGCTTGGGGCCAGAACATCCGCACCGAAATAATCAACCCCAACTTCAATACCGATGCTCTCGGTAACCAGATCTTCCAGCCAAACGCGGCCGAACAAGCTGTACTCGCCGCCGCAGGCTATACGGGCTTTCCCACCAGCGGCGCCAACGCTTCGAATACGCCCTTTCCGAAGTGGCGCTGCATTGCGAATGCTCTCGAACAGAACGATCCGGACGAGAGATGCGACGGCGTCGTCATCTACTCGAAGGAAGTGCAGAACGACTACGGAGCGTCCGGACAGTTCATATGGACTACTTCAACCGGAATCGGCCGCAATCAGTTCGCGGCCGGAGGTTCGCTCGCCCGCGGGGTCATCGACTACACGCAGAACTCGGCCTGGGGGTATCTCAACCCCGATCGCTCGATCACGACGGTTCCCGCGTGGCAGGACGGGTCGACGAACAACCCCGTCGACTCGCGCGTGAACCTGCACGGCTCGACGCCTAACGGAAGCATTTATTTCACCGACACGCTCACGTTCGCCAAGACCTGGAACCTCACGGTTTCGGGCCGGTACAACAGGTACGATGTCAACAACCTTGACCGTCTGAATCCCGTGGCCGGGCCAGGTTCGCTGACCGCAAACTACGTTTTTCAAAGATTCAATCCCGCGGTCGGCCTTACATGGAGCCCGTTCCCGTGGGTGAATGCCTACGCCAGATTCTCCCAGGGCAGCCGCGCGCCCACCTCGATCGAACTCGGATGCGCGGACCCGAATAACCCTTGCAGCCTGCCGAATGCGCTATCCAGCGATCCGCCACTCAACCAGGTGGTGACCGACACGTGGGAAGCCGGCTTGCGCGGGCACCCGGAAGTGTCATGGGCGCGCAATTTGAGCTGGAACGTGGGTGCATTTCGCGCCGACAATCACGACGATATCCTTTTCGTCAGCGCGCCCCTGTTGGGCACGGGGTACTTCCAGAACTTCGGACAGACGCGGCGCGAGGGTGTCGATGCCGATGTCAGCGGCACGATTCGCCGCGTAACGCTGGGTCTCGACTATACATTTCTGCTGGCCACATATCAAAGCACGGACAGCCTGGATGGCGGCGCGAACAGCACCAGTGACAGCGCTCTTTCGGGCTATCCCGGCCTGGATGGCAACATCTATGTGCACCCTGGAAACCGCATACCGCTGATTCCGAAGCATAGCGGCAAGGCCTATATGGACATCCGGGCAACGTCGCGGCTGGGGTTCGATCTCGACGAAGTCATTGCATCCAGCGAGTATGCCCGCGGTAATGAAAATAACGCTTATCAACCCGATGGCGTTTATTATCTCGGGCCCGGAATCGTGCCGGGTTATGCGATCACGAATGCCCGGGCGCACTACGATCTCACGAGACGGCTGCAACTGGCCGTCGAAGTCGATAATATTTTCGATCACCACTACTACACCGCGGGACAACTCGCAAATACCGGGCTGACAGCCCAGGGAACTGTAAACACGCGGCCGTTCCCCGCATATACGAGCGGTCCTAATGCGGGCAGTTATCCGGCCCAGAGTGCCATTTTTTACGGCCCCGGCGCGCCCCGTCGGGCATGGGTCGAACTCCGCGTGAGGTTCTGAAATTGAGTAGGCGAACAAACCGAGATTCCGAATAAGAATGCTGAACAAGCGGCTTAGTTCCGGAATATTCACGCTATCGAGATATCGCGGAGGTTCTTAATATGTCACCCGGTTCGGTATCAATTTCCCTTGGGCGTTGTCTGGCGCGCATCAGCCGGGCCGCTGAACGGTGAAGCTATGCAACGTGACGAGATTCATCTTTCCGACGAGACCTTGCTGTTGGCCGCCGACGGCGAACTTTCCCCTCGCGCCGCGGCGCGGGTTACGAGTCATCTTGCCGCCTGCTGGACGTGCCGGACGCGAAAACAGGAAATCGAGGCCGCGGTCACTGATTTTGTGCGCTTCTACCGGCGCAGTCTCGATGCGCAGACCCCATCTTCTGAAGGTCCTCGCGCCTTGCTCGTCGCGCAGATGGCTCATCTGTCCCACACGCAGTCCCCTTCCTGGTTTTCGCGGGTACGCAGCGTTCCTCTTAGGTCTTCCTGGGCACTCGCGGGTATCCTAACCGTGCTTGCGATTGCCGTTTCTGTGGCGTTCACATTATGGCTGGGCGGGGAACCAGTGAGAGCCTCGACGTTGATGATCCCCGATCGCAGTCTCACGCCTGGCGCCACCGTTCTGATGAGCAGAGGGGAAGTCTGCCGGGCGACCAGCACGAAGAACAAACCGGTATCTTCTGCTCTGCAGCGCGAGGTATTTCGGGAATACGGGATTCGGTCCGCCAAGCCCTATTCCTTCGAAGTGGATTACCTGATCACGCCAGCTCTCGGCGGCGCGGACGACATCCACAACCTTTGGCCCGAATCTTACGAGGCCACCGTCTGGAATGCCCGCGTCAAGGATCAGCTCGAAGACTATCTTCGGGATCGCGTGTGCGCCGGAACGCTCGATCTGGCTACGGCTCAGCAAGATCTCGCCGTCAACTGGATCGAGGCTTACAAGAGATACTTTCACACCGACCAGCCGTTGGACGAAGCGCACCGGAATCGTCCTTGAAGGCCGGAGGGGATGCGATGAAGAAGATGTTGTGCGCTCTGCTGGTACTGCACCCCGATCAGCTACGAAACTGGATGGCAAGCAGTATTGCGATTCTGGCGCATCCCAACAACCGTTTGTTCGTGTTCGCGCTCGATGCTAAGTCCGGCCGCACAAATAACTGTTATCGAATTGTCGTTCCTATTTCATAATCCGCCTTCACTGCCCCGCTGAGTAGCAAAGGCCAAGTTGCCTCGCGGCGCCTTGTGGGCGTGCTTCATTGTCGTTGGACTCGG
>DATDGT010000128.1:0-8727 GCA_036521975.1 Bryobacteraceae bacterium | reverse complement strand
ATCCCACCGGTCTCAAACCGAACCGCCGACTCATCTCATCGCTCGCCCTCAAACCCGGCAAGATATTGCCGCGATGGAACTACACCATTGCACCCAATCTGTGAGAATCTATGGAAGTTAATTTTGCGTGGACCCTAAGGGTCGAGCGGCCCAGCAAACAGACGAACGCATCGCACTGCTCAATTCTCCTCCGCAGCTTGAGCGGGAACTGCCCGGAAGAATCCTGCTGTATGGCGTCGACGAAGACACTAAAGCCCGACTCGCGCTCCATTTCTTTCTTGATCATGTTCGCAAGGAGTGAACTTTCTGCACGGTGATAGCTCACGAACACGGACGGTGGTCCGGTCCGGACCCTATCGGGCTCCGCCATAGCCGACCGAACCGCAGCGGCGAAATCAGCGACGGTCGGATAGCGGTCCGCGGGCTTGAGAGCCAGGGCTTTGTGAAACATCGGCGCGATGCGGTCCGGCAGGGGAGGCCGGCCATTTCGTGCCGCCATTTCGTGCAAAGGCATGGGGCCGCGAAGGAAGTTGCGATTACGGACCACCACGTGTTCCTGCCCCTCGAAAGGCACGCTCCCGGTGATCAGGTAATAGAACAGCGCCGACAGCGAGTACTGATCCGTGGCAGGTACCGATTCCGCGCCCTCCCACTGCTCAGGAGCAAGGAACGCAGCCGATCCGACCACCGTCTGGCGGAGGCCTTCCCCGAGCCGGCTCCCGAAGGCGAAGTCAGTAAGGTAAGGTGCTTCCCCTGCGTCGAAGACGATGGCGGAGGGCTTAAGGCCCGAGTGGATCACATCCCTTTGGTGAACGTATGCGAGGGCCTCGCAAATCGCGTCTAACCACGATACGACTGTCTGCAATGGGAAAGGATTCGGCGGATTCAAGCGCGATTGGAGACTACCCCCGGGTAGGAATTCCGTGCAGATATACAACGTACTCGCGCCGGGTGGGTCGCCTAGGCGCACTTCCCCATAATCTAGAACCTGGCAGATTCGGGGGTGGCGCAACTGACTAGCGATTTGTGCTTCACGGGAAAACTGTTCGCGATACCCGTAATGGGCGCTGAGACTGGGGGACAGCAGCTTGATGGCGACCTTGCGCGCCAGGTTTTCGTCTTGTGCCAAGTAGAGCACGGATTTGCTGCTGGTGTGCAGCTTTTCCAGAAGGGTAAAGCGATTGCCAACCAGTGTTCCGCAAAGGTCGGGGATCTCCTTCAGGCTTCTGGATCCGAAGACAATTTCGGTGTTGGATCCCAGCAGAATATGGGCGCCGAACAGGAGCACTTCATGCTGTAGGGACTTCAGCCGTCGCCCATTCAAAAAGGTGCCGTTAGAACTGCCGAGGTCACGAATGAAAAAGCCACCTTCCCGGTAGTCGATCTCTACGTGCCGGGCGGAGACAGCGGGATCGAAGGTCAGATTCCAATCGGTACCGTCCCGGCCGATTGTGAAAGGGAAATGGTCGAGGGCGGCTTGGGCATTCAGAAAAGCGGCATCAGCACAGTTAGAAATCCCGAGGGCAGTATCGGTCGGCGCGTGATCTTTGACAGCGAGTGGTTGATCCGGGGCCGCCCCGTGACGTGGCAAGGCGAATAACCTCGTAGCGCCTGTTACCGGTTTCGAAATTACCGGTTCGGGAGTCGGGGATACAGTTGTCTGACCGGGCGGCGCCGTCCGAAAAATTTGCGTGAATTCTCCGGAAGGTATGACAGGGGCGGGCGGAGCATCGAGGGAAAGGGGCGGGGACTCGGCTGGCGCCGGTTCCGCGAGCGATGACACATCCGGCGAGGCAGCCCGTGCCGCCCGAATGTCGGCTAACAACTCCCGAGCCTCCATATTTCTCGGCTCGAGAGCGAGCGCCTGGCGCAAGCAAGCTTGGGCCTCTTGGAATTCATTTGCGTCAAGGAGCTTGCGAATTTTCTTGATCAACTCCGCAGCCTGCCGACCACCGAGCTCCTGCAAAATCGGTTCGGTATCAATCAGCACATCCTCCATGCTCTGGTAGCGGGCTGCGGGATCCCTTTCGAGTGCGTGAAAAACCAGGGCTTCGAGGGCGGGAGGACAGTCAGGAACCACGGCGGACAGAGGCGCGGGGGCTTCGTGCAAGATCTTGTACATCAAGGCTGCTGCATCCCCGGCGAACGGCGGCTTGCCCGACAACAGTTCGTAAAGCGTGACGCCATACGCGTAAATGTCGCTCATGTGGCCTAGGTCGGTTCCCCTGAACTGCTCGGGAGCCATGTACTGAAACGTCCCCAGAACAAAGCCTTGCGCTGTGAGGCGCGTATCCTCTTCGCGAAGCAGCCGCGCTGTGCCAAAATCCATGATCTTGACCGACCAGCCAGGCTGGACCCGCACGTTGCCCGGCTTCACGTCACGATGAGCCACGGCTTGGCTATGAGCGTACTGGAGCCCTTCTGCGACCTCCTTCATGATCTGGAGTTTCTCGAGAAGGCTTAACGGAGGGCCGTTTTTGATGATGCTCCGAAGATCGTCCCCTTCGAGGTATTCCATGACGATGAAGGGCGCACCCTCAAATTCACCGAGCTCGTAAATCGTAACGATGTTCTTGTGCCGTAGATTTCCGGCTGCGGCTGCTTCCTGCCGGAACCGGGCGAGCGCGTCTGGGTCCACCGACCTGTGAAGCACCTTTATGGCTACACGGCGGTTCACGTCCGGGTCATATGCTTCATAAACCGACCCCGACCCGCCACGGCCGATCTCCCTTAGGATTTTGTACTTGCCGATATGTGACGGCATGTCCCCCTCAGGCGGAAAACATTATAGCTTGAGCATAGCTTCAGGCGTATGGTAGCCTTGTTCCGATTCCCCGATGCGAGTCGGCGTCTTCACTCCACTGCTCTCGCGGTTTTCTCTTCCCGAAGTTCTTAAGAAGCTTCGAGCGCATCAGATCGACACGGTGGAGCTCGGCACTGGCAACTATCCCGGCGATGCGCATTGCAAATTGTCGCTACTCGACGACTCTTCCGCTTTGTCGGAATTCAAGGCTGTGATCGCGGATCATGGATTCACTATCAGCGCGCTGAGCTGTCACGGCAATCCTCTCCATCCCGATCCCGCCTGCGCGCGGCGCAACCAGGAGGTCAGCCGCAAAACCATTCTCTTAGCCGAAAAGCTCGGCGTTCCCGTAGTCGTGGATTTTTCCGGTTGTCCCGGCGATTCGCCCTCCGCGAGGGCTCCTAACTGGGTCACCTGCCCCTGGCCACCCGAATATCTGGACATTCTCAAGTGGCAATGGGAGGAAGCCGTCGCTCCCTATTGGACGCGGCACGCGCAGTTCGCCGCCGATCACGGAGTGAAAATCGCCATCGAGATGCACCCGGGATTTGTAGTTTATAGCCCCGAAACATTGCTCAAGCTGCGAGCCGTCGCTGGGCCGAACGTCGGCTGCAACTACGATCCCAGCCACATGTTCTGGCAGGGCATCGACCCCATCGCCGCGATCCGGATTTTGGGCGATGCGATCTTTCACGTGCATGCGAAAGACACGCAGATCTACGAGCGCAATCTTCCGCTCACCGGCGTGCTGGATACCAAGCCCTATACCGACGAGCGCCATCGTTCCTGGATTTTCCGCACCTGCGGCTACGGCCATGGCGAGCAGTGGTGGCGCGAATTCGCCTCCACGCTGCGCATGTTCGGCTACGATTACGTCCTGTCGATCGAGCACGAAGATAGTCTTCTTTCGCCGGAAGAAGGATTGAGCCGCGCCGCGGCGTTTCTGAATCAGATCGTGATGAAGGAGCCGCCCGCCGCGGCCTGGTGGGTATGACATGGTGGGTATGAAGACCGCAATCGTCGGGACCGGCTTCATGGGCCGGGTGCACTTGGAAGCGCTACGCCGGCTGGGCGATGTGGAACCGTGCGTCATTCGCGGCAAAGACTCCGCCGCATTTGAAAAGGCTCTGGGCGACCCAACCATCCGCGCGGTCCACATTTGCACACCAAACGCGGAGCATTTTGCGATGGCGAAGGCGGCGCTCGAGGCCGGCAAGCACGTGCTGTGCGAAAAGCCGTTGACGACTTCCGCGCGCGAAGCCGGAGTTCTGGTGGAGCTTGCTCGCCCGAAGGGCCTGCGCAACTGCACCTGCCACAATCTGCGCTACTACCCGATGGTGCAGCAGATGCGCGCGATGCGCGCCGCGGGCGAGTTGGGCGACATCCTCGTGGTGCAAGGAACCTATTCGCAAGATTGGCTGCTCTATGACACCGATTGGAATTGGCGAGTGGATTCCCAACAAGGCGGGCCGTCGCGCGCGCTGGCCGACATAGGCTCGCATTGGTGCGACATGGCCGAACACGTCACGGGGTTGCGGATCGACTCTCTTTGCGCGGATCTTCAAATATTTCATCGCTCGCGCAAGCGTCCCAAGGCCGACGTCGAAACCTTCGCGGGAAAGACGCTCGAGTCCGGCGATTACGAGGAGGTTCCCGTCGTGACGGAAGATTTCGGCAGCGCAATTTTCCGCATGGGCAAGCAAACGCGCGGCGCCTACACCGCGAGTCAGGTTTCGACGGGGTGCAAGAACCGGCTGAGCATCGAAATCTATGGCAGCAAACAATCCGTGGCGTGGAATCAGGAGCGGCCCGACGAATTGTGGATCGGCAATCGCAACTCGAATAACCAGATCATCGTGAAAGATCCCGCACTCTTGAAAGAGGATGCGCGCGCTTTCGCCGATCTGCCCGGCGGTCACAGCGAAGGCTACGACGACACTTTCAAGCAGGTGTTTCGGAGGTTCTACCGGTCGATCGAGAATCCCGCGGCTCAGCCGGAATATCCGCAGTTTTCGGATGGTCTGCGCCAGTTGCGGATTTTGGAGGCCGAGTTGGAGAGTCACCGCCGCCGGAGTTGGATGGACGTCTAACCGCAACTTCAGCTACCGAACGCTTGTGCGCCGCATCCTCGGGCCGGCCTTCGAAGCTATGCAGAATCTCCCATCCGTCGAAATGGCGGATCAGTTCGCCAGACTGCAAGCGGTGTCGCAAGCGGTGTCGCAAGCGGTGTTTGCTCGGTGGCTCGCCTTCTTCGCTGATGTGAACGATCACAATCAGGACGCCTCCCGGTTTTAGTCCGGCCTTTGCGCATTCGATCAGATCGAGCTGCAGATAATAGCAAATGGCGATGAGATCCCATCGGCTTGGCTCAATTCTGTAATCGCCGCTCTCGAGATCCGCGACGCTGGCATCGATCCTCAAACCCTGCCGCGCCGCGCGCTCGCGCAGAATGTCGATGGCCGCCTCGGAGCCGTCTACGGCCGTCACCTTCCATTTATGCCGCGCCAGCCAAAGCGCGTTGCGTCCCGCCCCGCACGCGAGATCGAGCGCTTCTCCGGCAGGGAGCGTTTGGGCGATGCGCACCACGAGCGGCGTGGGCGCCGCCTCCAGATCCTCCTCGGGCCGTGCCCCGCTGCGATAGCGCTGATCCCACTCACGAATATCCATGCTGCCGACGTTTTCAGAATATATTGATCAACGATGCAGCCTTTCTGGGCCGCCCCCCCAGTTTTCCGTTTGCTTTGGAAGCCGCCTGCTTATCGGCGCTCTTCGATCGGCCGCCGATTTGGCCCAGCCTTGAAGCCATCCAAGTCTTGGAACCGAGAAAGCCCTCCAAAAGCCCCGGCAGGTATATGTCCGCATCCGCATCCGTAGCCATGGTCGGGAAATGGAGGCCGAATCCGGAAGGACTTATCTCAATTTCGCTAAGTTGCGAAGGAGGGACGTCCTCCAAACCTTCCACGTCGCGTGGGGAGAAGCTCACAATGAGCCCGGAGCTTAGGCGAATTACGATTCGCCTTGTTTTGCGGTCGTAACGAGCCGAAACGGCTCGGGGAATGCGCACTGTTGGCACACATCCATTGTGCCACAATTCCTAAGCGCTTGGGTTTTTTCTAAGTGCTTGGTGGAGCAGGCTTTAACCGGCACGGAGGCCTCAGCCAGGCTTCATTCTGGTTCATTCTGCCTTCATCTGGCTCCAGTCCCCGTCCGGACCGGGGTGAAGCTCAGGTTGCAAGCTGAAGCTCGCTCCACCAAAGCCCGCCCTCCAACTCCGTTATCCTGAAACCAACATGCCGTTTGCCACCATCCCCGAGGCGATTGAAGATATCCGCGCCGGACGGATGGTCATCGTGGTCGACGACGAGGATCGCGAAAACGAAGGCGATCTGACCATGGCGGCGGAATTCGTCACGCCCGAGGCGATCAATTTCATGGCGCGCTACGGCCGCGGCTTGGTCTGCCTGGCGCTCGAGCCGGAACGCTGCGATGCCCTGCATTTGCCGCTGATTTCTCCCATGAACACCTCGCGCTTCGGCACGGCATTTTGCGAATCCATCGACGCAGCCGAGGGGGTGACCACGGGCATCTCGACCGCGGACCGCGCGCACACCATTCGCACCGCGATTCACCCAGGCTGCCGTCCGCGCGACCTCGCCCGCCCCGGCCATGTTTTCCCGCTCCGCGCGCGTCAAGGCGGCGTATTGGTACGAGCCGGCCAAACCGAGGCCGCGGTGGATCTGGCGCGGCTGGCCAAGCTCGAACCCGGCGGTGTGATCTGCGAAATCATGAACGACGACGGCGGCATGGCGCGCGTGCCGCAGCTTTTCCAGTTCTGCGAAACGCATGGACTGAAGATGATTTCGGTCGCCAGCCTGATCCGCTATCGCCGCCGCACGGAGCGGTTTCTGGAGCGCCGCGGCGAAGGCTGCCTGCACACCGAATTCGGCGATTTCAAAACGATCACCTTCGTCAGCACCATCGACGGCGAACAGCACCTCGCCTTGGTGCGTGGCGAAATTATGGGACACGACGACGTGCTGGTCCGGATGCATTCGCGCTGCGTTCCCGGCGACGTCTTCGGTTCCACCGAATGCGATTGCCACGCCACCCTGCAGGCCTCGCTAGAGCGCATCGCCCAGGAAGAGTGCGGCGTCCTGGTCTACCTGCATGAAACCGGAGTGGGCGAGCGCAAGCATTCCCCCCGCGCCCACCAGCAGCCCATTCACGAGAGCGGAATCGGCGCGCAGATTCTCGCTGAGCTGGGCCTCACGCGCATTCGACTGCTGACCAACCATCCGCGCAAAGTCGTCGGCCTGGATGCGTTCGGCATCGAGATTACGGGCTCGGCGGCGCTGGAATAAGGCATACCACCCGCGAAGGGTCGAGCTGAAGGTAAATTCGATTGCGTGAAACTATTGAGAGCTTGCTTCGCCTAATGGCCCTTCAGCGCCCCAAATAGTCTCTTCCCAACGCCCGTCGGGGTAGTGCGCCCTAACCGTAACGCCCTCTTCTTGATTCCGCGCTTTGTCGACGCCCTCCTCCACGATGGCTAGCAGGGATTCGGCTAACTCTTGCGGCATCCGCTCCGCCAGGTGTCTCAAAAACCCCTCGCCGTTTTTTCGGTACGCTGCCCAAATCGTAAGTGCAGCCAGGACGCCGTCGCGGCTCTCGATTGCTGAACCAAAAGCGTTGCTCCACGCTTGAACGTCCCACGGGGCGATTACGGCAGCGAGAAGGAAACACTTTGTGGCGTTCTGAGCTTCGCAAGTTCTGTGGTACACGCCCCCGAGGTTGAACCAGGCAAGGGCGGAGAGGGCATCCGATCTAAGCGCCTCAAGGCATATGCGTCGGATTTCAGATTCTTCTAGACTTCTCGGCTCGAAGCCTTCGGGAAATACTGGAGTCGTTCTTCGCTGCTCATCTAATTCGATCAATTCACGTAACCAGGAGAGAGAAGACCGCTTAAGCTCACATTCTGCATCGTCAGGAGTGATTGGACGTTCGATATGCCGACCAAACGTAGCCTCGGCAGCCCGGTATTGACCTGAAAACATCAACGCGTCGGCGTAGGCGAACGCCGTCGATTTACTTTCCTCAAGCTCGAGTGAGTGTGCATAGAACTTCGCCGCAAGCGCAAAGCGGCGTCCGAGGAACAAGACGCTGCCGAAATCCCTCCAGAAGTAGGCGCGGCCGATATATCCTGAATTTAATCGAGCAGCAATCCGATAGTGGTGGATAGCTTCCCGCCAACGGCTCATGCTTCTAAGGAGATTGGCCAGCGTGTAGTGAAGTGAGGAAGCTTGAAAAGTGTCGCCACGACCTTCAAACTCCCGAGCGATACGATCCATAACGCGGACGAGGAAATCGCGCTCGGAAAACGACAGGCGCGGTGCCTGAGCAAGTACTGGGATCAGGAATGCTTGCGCGGAGTGAAACGTTGAATCGCTCTTGAAAAGCTGCTCTGCGATTTCGAGTGCGCGACGCATTTGGTTGGCGCGCGCGAGGCACAGGGCTAAACGGACTGCCGCTCGTGGTGCACTCGGAAGGCGGCCGCAAGCGATAAATGGCGCAATAATAGCGGCCGCTTGGAGCGTGTGTCCGAGCCTATCAAAGGCGAGACCAATTCCAAGCATGGTGTCGCAGATGAGTGATGTTTCGAGACGTTCTTTCGGATATCCACGCTTCGTGTGTAGGGTAAAGCCATGTATTCCCCCGAGTCTCACTTCGATCTCCTCATTCGTTATTTGAACGGTATGTGGCGATTGGTCGTTTGACTGGAAGCGGACCCTCCGTGCCAATATTGATGAGACAGTTCTCCTGGTCCTAATTACTGAGCAGGGCGAGAAACAGGAATCAATGTGAAGAAGAACGGAATATCTTCGGCTTCTCCCACGGTCTTGCCTGCCGCTGAACGTAGGGAGGAC
>DATDGT010000127.1:0-4216 GCA_036521975.1 Bryobacteraceae bacterium | reverse complement strand
GGGCCGAGCCGGCCGCCATCTGGTGATCCACCTGTCGGAAAGTTGGGGTGGCCTGAAGACAAGAATCCCCTTGCTCGACAGCATCTTGAACTGGCAAATCCCAACTTCGCCGAAGTTGGCTCCGGTCGTGGCGACCTGACCAGGCTGAGCTCGAACTGGCTCGCCAATTTTTAAGGCAAGGAGGTCGGTCAATTTTCAATTTCGGAATTCAGGCTTAGCCGGCCGCCTGAGCTGCCAGAGGCGCGTCGGTGGGGAGTTTAAGGTGACGAGCAGTGCACCGCCCCGAGGCTGGCGATTCACCAGGAAGAGCCTATGGCGGGCATTCGGGTACCGTTTCCTTGATGGCCTTCTCGCCTGACGGCCAGCGAATCGCGACCGCCAGCTTTGATGAGTACGAGGGATCAGGACCGATGACCACTCAGCGCAAAAAGGACACGCAAAAAGGTTCGCTTGACTTTTCCCGCTTCGCTGGTTTACCTTGAACACTTTAAACCGTAGGTTAGCCTCGTTTAGGGCGAAGCCAAAGGAGTGGCTCTATTTCGAGAGTGGATCGCCAGAACGTGGAAATCAGGATGATCGAACGGACTTTCGATTCCACCCTGGAAAGTGTCGATGCCGCCGAGGAAGTGGTGCTTCAAGAGGCGCGGGAACTGGGCTTTGACGAAGACGATCAGCATAAGATCGGGATCGCGGTGCGCGAGTGCCTGGTGAATGCGGTGGTTCACGGCAACCGGTACAACAGCCGGAAGAAGGTCCACGTGGCGGTGGCGCGGAGCCCGGGAACACTGGAGATCCGGATCGGGGATGAGGGCGAGCATTTTGATATGACACAGCTTCCCGATCCGCTGGCCGACGAGAACCTGCTCCGGCATTCCGGGCGCGGCCTGCTGTTAATGCGGGCTTTTATGGATGAGTTCGAGGTGCGGCGCAGGGAACCAAACGGCACTGAAGTGAGATTAGTCAAGCATACGGCAAAAACCGGTTAAGGAGGAGAGCGTGAGCGTCAAACTGACCACCCGGCAGGTGGGCGACGTGACAGTAGTCGATGCAGTGGGGAGGATTACTCTAGGCGACGGAGCCAGCACATTTCGCGATACCATCCGCGGTTTGGCTGGCAGCGGCCACAAAAAGCTGCTGCTCAACCTGGCGGAGGTGTCGTATATAGACAGCTCGGGAATCGGCGAAATGGTGGCCGGGTTCACCAACGTGACCAACCAGGGAGGACAGGTAAAGCTGCTCAACCTGACCACGCGAGTCAAGGACCTGCTGCAGATCACTAAGCTGTATACGGTCTTCGAAGTGTTCGACGACGAAACGGCGGCTGTCCGCAGTTTCGGCTGAGCGTCTTCCCGCACCGACGCGGTGAACCATGCCTACGGCCCTGCTCGCCGATCCTGCATGCAAGGAGCACGACACCGGTCCCGGCCATCCGGAGCGTCCAGAGCGCTTCGACGCGGTGGTTCACGCGATCGAGCGAACGGGATTGTGGGAGTCGCTCACGCGCTTGGAGTCCCGGTACGCAAGTGAAGACGAGATCGCCCTGTGCCACAGCCGCGACTATATCCATGACGTGAAGCGCGAAATCGAGGCCGGCGCGCACGAACTGAGCACCGGGGATACGACGGTGAGCGCGCGCTCGTTCGAGGTCGCGCAGAAAGGCGCGGGCGGCGTGTTGAATGCCGTAGACGCTGTGATGCGCCGGAAAGCGGCCAATGCCTTCTGCGCGGTGCGGCCCCCCGGTCATCACGCGCGGAGCGAGCAAGGCATGGGATTTTGCATCTTCAACAACGTCGCCATCGCCGCGCGCTACGCCCAGCGCAAGCACGGCGCGGATCGCATCCTGATCGCCGATTGGGATGTGCACCACGGCAACGGAACGCAGGATATTTTTTACGCAGACGGCGCGGTGCTGTTCTTTAGCACGCATCAATCGCCGTGGTACCCCGGCACCGGCGCGGCATCGGAGACGGGCGAAGGCAAGGGCAAAGGCTGCATCATCAATTGTCCGTTTCCCGCGGGAACGGGGCGCGAGCGGATTCTGCCCGCGTTTGGAACGCGGCTGGCGCGCGCGGCCGATGATTTCAAACCTGCTCTGGTGCTGCTCTCCGCCGGGTTCGATTCGCGCCTTGGCGACCCGTTGGGCCTTTTCACGCTCTCCGACGCGGACTTCGCCGAACTCACACGGATCGTGCTCGAAATCGCCGACAAGCATGCGGGCGGAAGATTGATCTCCGTTCTGGAGGGCGGCTACGATTTAAACGGATTGGGCTCGGCTGTGGCGGAGCATGTTCGTGCGCTGGCCAACGCCGCCTGACGCCATATTCGGGCAGCGAAGCTACTTTGCTGGAGCCCCTTCCCGCCAATCCGTATCCACCGTGAGCGGAGCCGACGCTGCCGAGCCTTCCACCGGCAGCGCGAACAGGAAGCGCTGGCCATCTCGGGAAACCTGAAAGCGCGATTCGCCCACATCAAAGAGGAACTGCGGCTTGCCGCTGTCGACCGAAGTTTCCGTCAAACGCATGGGCACGGCCATGATTTTGGTGCCCTGGCTATAGAACAGCTCCTTGCCGTCGCGACGCCACACGGACCAGGCAGCGCCTTCGGTCGAAATCTGCCGGCGCCCTTTTCCCGCGGGAATGGATTCGACGATGACCTCGTTTTGGTCAGGCTGGTCGGATGTATACGCCATCCATCGGCCATCGGGCGAGATCTGCGCCCAAACTTCATTGAAGCGGGTCGCTAGAAATGGATACGGTTTTCGATCGCCTTCTGCTTCCACGAGCCAGATGTCGTATCGTGTCTTGTTACCGCTTTCCGTAAACGCGATCCGCTTTCCGTCGGATGACCAGTCGTATGGGTAACAGCTAGCGCAGCTTGGGTTCTTGAACAACAACTGATCCGCGCCCGAGCCGTCCGCGGAGCGCAGATAACGGCTGCCGTCCCCTGCCGCCCAGAGGACCTTCCGCCCATCCGGCGACCAGATCGCCGAATTAGATCCATCGAAGGTGAACCTGGAGAGTGTCTTGCGATTCAGGTCCGCGATCCACTGGTCGACTGCGGTCCCACTTTGGACGGGAACGATGGCCCGCGTATCGTCGGGAGAGAGCCGGATGGCAGGATTACCCATCAAGAAGAAGGGACGGCTAACTGTGTCCAACCTCTTTCCGCTACGATCCACCCACACCAGTTCGCGCTCTGTCAACTCACCGCGCCCGAATACCAGAACCCCGGTGGCGGATGCGGAGAATGCGCCCCAAAATGTGTCCTGGGTGAGGTTCCCCACGTTTTCGGCTACGGAAAACGCTTCCCCTTCAACCGCCGCTCTCTCGGCGTCGATCGGCTGGGCCATCAGCGTCGGCCCGCGGCGAAACAGCACGTGGCCGGGCAATCCGGACCTGGCGGGCGGCACGAAAACGACGCTCGAGGTATCGGGCAACAATCGGGAGGGCTTGCCGCCCTTCAACGAGCCGGCGAACAGCCCGCTGGGCGACGTATAGAGAAACGTCTCCCGCGCCAACCACAGTGGATCCACAGCGCGGTCCCCGGTCTCCACTTTGCTGGGAGAGCCGCCCATGGAAGAGACCCGGTACAACCCGAAGCCAGACGAAAACAGGATCGTTCCGTCGCTCCCCCAATCTGCACCCTGAAAGGACACGCCCGGAGTATCGCAAATCGCAATCGCTGCGCCGCCGGTCTTCGGGATTTTGTACAGCTTGCCCGGGGAAAAAAATCCCAGGTAATCGCCGTCCGGGGACCAAAACAAACCGGCGCTTCCGTCGACGGTTGCGAGGAGCTTTGTGTCGAGACCGTCCAGCGCTCTCACCCACAACTTAGAGTGGGCGCCGGCGGGATCCGTGGTAGAAAACGCCAGAAAGCGCCCGTCGCGCGAAAGCTCTATGTCAACGATGATGCCTGCGGGCGGAGTAACTTCAAATCTGACGCGCTGGCGCACCGGCGGAGTCTCGCGGAAGTGGAACCAGGAGAGCGCCGCTAGCGCGACCGTGACAGCGGCAGCGGCGATCCAGCCACCCGCGCCGAATCGAAAACGGGGCGGCGCTGCCGCCTCGCTCGGAGCTGTGTGCCGAGCATGTTCGGCAGTTTGGAAGTGAAAGTCTTCTACCCAACCTGGTGGAGGTGAAGGGTTAGCGAAACGCAAGGGCGTTCTGGCGACAGAGGGTCTGAAAGAAGCGTGGAGCAAACGTGCAAGCCGATGAAC
>DATDGT010000126.1:0-3971 GCA_036521975.1 Bryobacteraceae bacterium | reverse complement strand
TGCGACGGGCTGTCACGCACCATTGACGCTTCGGTCTTAGCTGCCGCCGCCACGGCTACAGGCATCGTACAACGACGCGAAACCTAAGTTCTCTTCCCGAATCGACCAGTCCCGGACTGGCCACCCTGCTTTGCGAGAGATCGTATTGGACTGGTTTGCTGAAGCTTCCGACCCTACGCACGGATCACGCCCCGAGGTGCTAGCTTGAAAATATATGCGAAAACTTGCTCTGCTGGCGCTCCTTTCGAGCCTTTTCGCGGCTCTCCTCACGGCCCAATCCAAGGTGACTTCGGTGGAAGGCATTACCGAATACCGCCTGGACAACGGTCTCCGGATTTTGCTGTTCCCCGATAATTCCAAACCCACGGTGACGGTGAACATGACGTACCTGGTGGGTTCCCGATACGAAGGCTACGGCGAGACCGGGATGGCCCACCTGCTGGAACACATGATGTTCAAGGGGACCACCAAGCGCGGCGACATCATCGCGGAATTGAGTTCGCGCGGGGCGCAATTCAACGGCACTACCAGCTATGACCGCACCAATTATTTCGAGACTCTGCAAGCCGGCGACGAGAATCTCCAATGGGCGATCGATATGGAAGCGGACCGGATGGTCAACTCCCGCGTTTCGCGCAAGGACCTGGACAGCGAAATGACCGTGGTGCGCAACGAATTCGAGAACGGGGAAAACAGCCCGCCCCGCATTCTCGAGGAGCGCGTATATTCCACGGCGTATTTGTGGCACGCCTACGGGCACAGCGCCATCGGCTCGCGCAGCGACATCGAACACGTGCCCATCGAAAGTCTCCAAGCTTTTTACCGCAAATATTATCAGCCGGACAACGCCATTCTTTTGGTCGCGGGAAAATTCGACGCTGCGAAAACTCTCGCTTTGATCAACGATGACTTCGGCAAGATTCCCAAACCAACTCGCACGCTGAGCCCCACCTACACCATCGAGCCCACACAGGACGGCGAGCGCGAAGTCGTGCTGCGGCGCGTGGGCGACGAACAGTTGCTAATCCTGGCCTACCACACGCCGGCGGGTTCGCATCCCGACTCGGCGGCTCTGGAAGTGCTCGCCGGAATCCTGGGGGAACCGCCCTCCGGCCGTCTTTACAAAGCTCTGGTGGATTCGAAAAAAGCCGTATCTGTCAACGCCGACAACGAACAATTGCACGATCCCGGAATATTCGAAATGAGTGCGCGTCTTCGCAAAGAGGGCGACCTGGCGGACGCGGAAAAGACGATGCTCGCGACCATCGATGGATTGGTGAAAGAAGCGCCGTCGAAAGAGGAAGTGGATCGCGCCCGCGCGCGAGTACTCAAGGATATCGAGCTGTTTTTGAACAATTCCAGCCAAGTGGGCGTCGCTTTAAGCGAGTACGAGGGCATGGGGGATTGGCGTTTGTTATTCCAATTCCGCGATCAGGTGGAACAGGTGACGCCCGCGGACGTAGCGCGCGTGGCAAAGCAATATTTCGTGGCATCGAATCGCACGGTGGGCGAGTTCATTCCCGACGCCGCTCCGGTGCGCGCCGAAATCCCCGCCACGCCCGACGTGGAGGCCTCGCTGAAGGACTACAAGGGCAAAGCGGCGGTGGAGGAGGGCGAGGCGTTCGATCCTAGTCCCGCCAATATCGAATCTCGCGCTCAGCGTATCACTCTCCCGGGCGGTTTGAAGCTGGTTCTGCTTCCGAAGAAAACTCGCGGCGGAACGGTGACCGCGGTTCTCGATCTGCACTTCGGCGACGAGAAGAGCCTGTTCGGCAAGGGCGCGACCGCGCAATTAGCGGGAGCCATGCTGATGCGCGGAACCGGGAAGCATAATCGCCAGCAGATTCAGGACGAGCTCGACCGGCTAAAGGCGCGTGTCGGTGTCGTCGGGACTTCCACCGGCGCCACCGCGAACATCGATACCATCCGCGCCAATTTCCCGGACGCGCTCCGGCTGGCCGCGGAGATCCTGCGGCAGCCCGCGTTTCCGGAATCGGAATTCGAGCAGATCCGGCAGGCCAGCTTGGCCCGCGTCGAAGCCACGCGTACCGATCCGCAGCAAATCGCGCTGAATCAGATGTACCGGCATCTGGCGCCGTATCCGGCCGGCGATCCGCGAGCCACTCTGACGCCGGAAGAGAACATCGACGCGCTCAAGAAGGCCACCCTCGCCGACGCCAAGAAATTTTACGCCGATTTCTATGGGGCCTCTAACGCGGAGCTGGCGATTGTCGGCGATTTCGATCCTGCCGAGGTCCGCAAATTGGCGGCGGAGCTCTTCGGAGATTGGAAGAGCCCGGCGTCTTATCAGCGTCCTGTTGTGACCTGGCAGAAGATCGAGGCCGTGAGTCAGACTCTCGAGACGCCCGATAAAGCCAACGCGATTTTCCTGATAGGCAATACGCTGGCCATGAATCAGGACGATCCCGATTACATCCCTCTGTTTATGGTGAACCGGCTCGCAGGCGGGGATGAAAAGAGCCGCTTGTGGACGCGAGTGCGCGAAAAGGAAGGGCTGAGTTACGGCGTCCAGACGGCCCTTGTGGTAGGGGAGCAGGATCGATATACCCGACTGCTGGGGCTGGCTATTTGCGCTCCACAGAACGTTCTCAAGGTGGAAAGCGCGTTCAAAGAGGAGCTTTCCAAGATCCGGAGCGACGGATTCACAGCCGAGGAGATCGAGACGGCCAAGAAGGCCCTGCTCCAGGAGCAGGAATTGGGGCGATCGCAAGACGCCGGTCTGGCGAGGACTCTTGCAACCCAAGCCCGCTACGGCTGGACCATGAAAAGAACCGAGGATCACGAGAAAGCCATCGCCGCGCTGACTCCGGCGCAAGTGAACGCGGCGGCGAAGAAATACATCGACGTTTCGGCGCTGACGATCTACAAAGCGGGCGATTTCAAAAAGGCCGGCATCACGCAGTAACCCCGTTGGGCAGCTCTTCCCCGCCCGGCGGGACTTACCGCCCGGCTGAAGGACGCTTCTAGTAGAGCAGGCTTTAGCCTTGGGCGCCCTCTGGGCACTGGGCTTCAGCCCAGGTTCGGATCTAGGCTCCCGTGCAAAGCCATTTGTTATACAGAGTACTTCGCGATCAAATCGATCCCGGCGACCTTCATTCTGGTTCATTCTGACTCACTCTGGCTCCAAAAATTCATTTCTGCGATCAATTCACAGGCTAAGCCCGTGCCACCATCTTGCCCAACCCAACTGCACGAAATGTAGAAACTCCAGGCGGAGGCTGAGGCCTCGGGCCCACAGGAGCACGTGTTTACAAGCTCATCTGAGACCGCACGATTTTTCAGTGGGTTACGAGCGGTCTCGGGCTCGTTCCATCCACGTTTTTCACGCGGGGCCGTCGCTGAACGCTGATCGCTGAAAGCTGAAAGCTCCCTATTGGCATCCCGCTTATCCACATCCCCGCGAAACTTTTCTTACGCGTTTTCTACCGGTTCCGCTCTAAAGCGACGAGGATCCTCTCGAAGCGTGGTTCATTAGGAGCAGGCAGGAAAGCGCCGCGGGGACCTCCTCGCCGGGGATCGCGGTCACCGAGTCAGAAATCCTAGGCTACTGGAAGAGGTCTGCCGCAGTGGGCGAGGCTGTATCGAAATCAGCGCTCATTAGCCGGAAGTTGAGGTTAAATAAACCGGGCCCTGGTAAGGGTTAACATCCTGGAGGGAGCTCCTTCGAATAATCAAGGTTGCGGGAGACGAAATTTCATGGCGGCGGCCCCAAGCCGACCCCAAGCCAATAACTGACAACCGATACCATGGAGCACATGGAACATGTGCGGCGGCGGCTGGCGATCATCGCAATCGCGATGGCGTTCACGCTGGGCGCGGGCACGCTCGGCTTCGTCCTGATCGACCATTACCCGGTCTTCGACGCGTTCTACATGACGCTGACCACCGTGACCACGGTCGGCTATGGCGAACTTTACCCGTTGAGCCGGGCCGGACGCGTGTTCAATTCC
>DATDGT010000125.1:0-49723 GCA_036521975.1 Bryobacteraceae bacterium | reverse complement strand
TCTCCCAAGGGCCGGCGCGTGGCCACGTCCCACAGCCGCACCGTCTCATCATCGCTCCCCGAAGCCAGCGTCTTGCCATCCGGGCTGAACGCGACGCTTCTTACCTTTGACATGTGCCCCAGCAGCGGTTTTCCCAAGGGCTGGCGCGTGGCCACGTCCCACAGCCGCACCGTGCTGTCGAGGCTCGCCGAGGCCAGCGTGTTGCCATCCGGGCTGAACGCCACGCTCTGCACGGAATCGGTGTGTCCCCGCAGCGGTTCTCCCAAGGGCCGGCGCGCCGACACGTCCCACAGCCGCACCGTCTTGTCCCCGCTAGCCGTAGCCAGCGCCTTGCCATCCGGGCTGAACGCCACGCTACGGACGAAACTCGTGTGTCCCTGCAGCGGTTCTCCCAAGGGCCGGCGCGTGGCTACGTCCCACAACCGCACTGTAGTGTCATCGCTAGCCGAGGCCAGCGTCTTGCCATCCGGACTGAACGCCACGCCATACACGAAACTCGCGTGCCCGAGCAGCGGTTCTCCCAAGGGCCGGCGCGTGGCCACGTCCCACAGCCGCACCGTATTATAGGTGTCCGCAAAGGCTAGCGTCTTGCCGTCCGGGCTGAATGCCACGCTCAATATGTAGTCCGTCTGCCCCTGCAGAGGTTCTCCCAAGGGCCGGCGCGTGGCCACGTCCCACAGCCGCACCGTCTTGTCGTCGCCCGCCGAGGCCAGCGTCTTGCCATCCGGGCCGAACGCAACGCTGCGCACCCCTCCCGTGTGTCCCTGCAGGGGTTCTCCCAAAGGCCGGCGCGTGGCCACGTCCCACAGCCGCACCGTTCTGTCCTCGCTCGCCGAGGCCAGCGTCTTACCGTCGGGGCTGAACGCCACGCTAAACACGGAATCCGTGTGTCCCAGCAGCGGTTCTCCCAAGGGTCGGCGCGTCGCCACGTCCCACAGCCGCACCGTCTTGTCCGGGCTCGCCGAGGCCAGCATCTTGCCATCCGGGCTGAACGCCACGCTGGTGACAGCTTGATTCTGATACAAATACGCCGTAAGCTCGGGGCTCCACTGAACGGCCGACAGGAGAGCGCTTTTGGCCTCAAACGTGTCGAGAGTCTTCCAGCTTTCCACGCTCAGCAAGGAGGCCAGATCGGAACGAACGCCTTTCATGAGCAGAGCCGTCGCCGCCAGCCCTCGCGATTCCGAAATAAGTCGCTGTTCCTCGGCACTACGCCTCTGCTCCAAGGCAATACGTCGCTGCTCCTCGGCCTCCTTCAACGCGGATTGCGTCTCTTGACTTTGCTCCTGTACGGCCGTTAGGGCCTTCTCCGTTTTCGCCCGCTGCTCCACCGCTTCTTGTGTCTTGGTCTCAGCCTGGCGGCGAGCCTGCCTCGCAGATAGAGCGAAATAGGTGCTGGCAAGGGCCAAAGCCGCAAACAGGAACGCCGCCATCGCCACGATGGCGCGAGCGCGCCGCAACCGCTTCTCGGCGCCGCGCCGCTTCCGGCTTTCTTCGAGAAAAGCGATGACTTCGCCATAGGACTGCTTATCGCCCTCCTTCTTTGCGTACCGCTCCGCCCACGCTGCGCTCCAGCGACCCTTTTCCCGCGCTTCGAGCGCCGATTCGAAGGCAGGATCCACCAGCCAGGCGCCGCGAAAGCTGAGGGTATCCTCAACCCGCCGGTACCACTCGCCCCAGCCCGCCTCTTCCATGGTCCATTCGTTCAGCCGTTTCCAACGGCGGATCAGACTCTCATGGCTGATATCGACCACGGAATCAGGGTTGAGTTCGCGATCGGGCGAGGTCAGAAGGTTGCATCCTTCCTGACGAAAGCGCTCCACCACTGCTGTTACTTCAGCCGTGGGCGCCTCCGCAACTTCAGCCAGCTCGCGCACCGTCGCGGGCCGCCGAACTTCCCTGCCCGCCTGCGCCTTTTCCGTCAGCCTTTGAAATATGCGCTTGGCCAGATCGCGGCGCGCCCCTAACTCATTCCAAACGGCGTCGGCATGCTCGTTCAGTGCATTCTCCCATCCGCCCACCGCCATATACTGCTGTTTCCCGACACGGAAACCCGTGGAAGTCTGCTCGCGCCTCTCCCACATACGCATGAGCAAGTGCTGGAGCACAGGAAGCTGATCGGGGTCGTCGCCGGTCTTATCGAGCAATTCCTCCCGCAGTTCCGGGTCTAATTCCACGTCCCCGAGGGCAGCCGGGCCGGCGATGGCCTCGCGCAACAACTGCTCGCGCGTCATCCGCGGCACCAGGTATTGGCTCTCGTTCAGGGCTTCCGGCAAGCCGGGAAAGCGCGCGCATTCCCCCAGGTAATCCGAGCGCAGCGTGATGACGACAAAGACGCGCCAGAGGGGCTCGTAGTCCCGATAGGCGTCGAGCAACAACTCGACGAAGTCCGCCGCCTCGCGGGCGCGCTGGCGGTAAGTGTCCTGAAACCGGAAGATCTCTTCGAATTGGTCCACGACCAGGAGAAGGTTTTCGTCCGCGCTCCGGCCATAGCGGCTGGCGTCCAAGAGTCCGAGGCTGCCGGACCGGAGCGTCTGAAGGCGGTCCTCCCGTTCGCCCAGCGTCTCATCGAGAGCCCGCGCCAGCGCGCCCAGTGGGTCGGAACCGGGCCGCATCACGGAAAACCGCCATTGCGACCCGGCGCCGCTGAGATGTCCGCGGCGCAGGGCCGGTAGAAGCCCGGCCCGCACCAGTGAGGACTTACCGCTGCCCGATAACCCGACCACGGCCAGGAAGCGGGTATCGTCCAGGCGGCGGAGAAGTTCGTCGGTTTGGGGGTCGCGACCGAAAAACAAGAGCGAGTCTTCGGTGTCGAAAGGGCGCAGCCCCGGGTAGATGCGGCCGGTGTACAGGGCGGTGGTAGGAACGCTCATGGCGCCGTCCCTCCTACGGCCTGGACGCGCGAGCGCAGGGCGTCGAAAAAGGGCTGGAGGTCGCTCACATCGGGCTCGCCGGTGCGCTCGATGATCCATTCCTGCCGCGATCCCTGGGTAACGCGGACTCCAGCGGGGTGGCCGTTGGGACTGCGCGTGAAGTACTTCGCCTCCGCGGTCTGCCTCCGGGCGGCCGCTTGCAGCAGCGACTGCTCCTGCGATTTGAGCCACTCCTCGGGAGCCTCGCTGCGAAAGAGCAGCACGCCATCGCTCACCTGGAGACGGAACTTGTGATAGGTTTCGCCGGCCACTGGTTCGAAAACGTCGCAACCCGTTTTCAGGCGGATCAGCTCGGGGAAAGCCGCGACGCGCGAGCGGTCGGAGTAGTAGTCATAGATCAGATAGACGGCCGGTTTGCGGTCCGACTGGATTCTATCTTGCACCTCGGCGACGATCGCCGGAAGCTGGTCCTCGGCGGGTGGCGCAGACAACACGATGGCCGGGCGGCCGGTCTGTCTGGCGATTTCCAACTGGCGCTGAGCGAGCGGGTCGTCCGCGACACCCTCCAAGTGCACCGACAGGCGCGCGCTTTCGAGCCATTCGCGTATCCGCCCGTCCGGCACCCGGAGCGGCAGAATGCCTTTGGGCAGAATGGCGTAGCCTTCCGCGTGCAGAAGGTCCTTGAGTTCGTCCCAGCGCGGCTTCCACTGCTCGTTCCTGATTTGGGCCACGTAGATTTTGGGCCGCAGCTCCCAGAAGTCGCGCAGCTTCCCGGTGATGGCCGCCACAACTTTATCCAGGATTTTGTCCAGAGCTTCGCTGTCGAGCAGGTGCCCGTCCTTTGGGTCATGAAGAACCTCATATCCGCTGGCAGGCAGCGGAACTTCCTGGCCTTTTTCGAGCGGGACTTTGAGCAGTTGGATAATCTCGCTGCTGCCTGGCTGATTCTGAAACCAATCCAGCTCATTTACGATGCTGAATTCGCTATCCAGATAAGCGGGAGACACGACTGCGACGAAAATCGGCGTATCTTTCAGCTTTTGCTGGATCTCTTCCTTAAAATAAACTCCCGGCCGAAGCCGGTCGTCGAACCACACTTCAGCGGTATGACCCGCCAGAAACGGAGTCAGCTTTTCGATCAGCTTGTCTTTCAGCCTGGTAACCCAGCCGTCCCGATTGTCGCGGTGCGCATAGCTGATGAACACGTCGGCGCTGCAACCGGGAATGTACGCCATAAAAGCGCCTTTATTATAACCGCCGCCGAAATATCCTGGCGGCTCAAGCAGGCTACAATCCAAGGTCAGATCCTTGAAACTACGACGGCTCCGCGCGATTCGTCTAACTATTCGGTGAGCCTCATCCGCATTTCGGTTTCGGCAACCGCCCCGTGGAAGCGCGTCTTTACGCACACCGTTGGTCCTCGCCGGGGCAATCGCGGCATTGACTTCCGCCAGTTCCGGCGTAGACTTGAGGGTGAAGCCAAGGACGGAGGTTTGAACATGCGTCTAGTTGCCGGGTTCCTGATGGCGTCCGCAGCACTGGTTGGCGCCGATATTTCCCCTGAAGGTCCCGTGACTTTCACCAGGCATGTCCTCCCGATTCTGCAACGGAACTGTCAGAGCTGTCACCGGCCCGGCAACATTGCTCCCATGTCTTTCCTGACCTACGAGAGCACGCGTCCGTGGGCGAAGGCGATGAAGGCTGCGGTGGTTAGCCGCAAGATGCCGCCCTGGTTCGCCGATCCCAACTATGGCCATTTCTCAAACGACTGGTCGCTCAAACAGAGCGAGATCGATACGATCGTGAAGTGGGCGGATACGGGCTCCGCGCAAGGCGATCCAAGGGACGCGCCGCCACCGGTTGCTTGGCCGGAGAACGGCTGGACCACCAAGCCGGATGTTATATTAAAGGGCCTTCCCTGGACCGTCCCGGCGGCTCCTCCCAAGAACGTAATTGAATGGGCCACGGTGGTTACGCCGGGAAACTTCACCCATGACACCTGGGTGACCTCCATCGAAATCAAGCCGAGCGAACTGGGAGTGACACATCACATTTGCACGGGTTTCATCCCGCACCAGCCTGATGTGGTGTACAACACACCGGAGTGGGTGGACAAGCAGCGCGATGAGGCTGGAGTGGAAGTGGCACCCTCCGAGCGGCTGCTGCGGCTGCCCACCGCCGACGGCAAAGGCCAAATCGTGGAGCGAAGCGATTCCCGAGCCGCCCGCATCGATATTGGCCATGTATGCTTCGTGCCGGGCCGCGCGCTGCACGATTTTCGGATACATAACGCAGCAGTCCTGGTTCCCAAGGGTTACGACGTCCTGTGGAACATTCACTATACGCCTAACGGCAAGGAAGTCACTGATAGGCCGGAGATCGGGCTGACGGTAACCGACAAAGCTCCGGAGCGTCTGATGATCGCCAGAGCCGCTGGATCGGCGAACCCGGCCACGTTTGCGATTCCGCCGAATGACCCCAACTATTCCCCCGATCCTATCGCGATCACCTTTCACGAGGACGCCGAACTGGTCTGGATGGCGCCGCACATGCACCTGCGCGGGAAGGACATGACCTACCGGTTGGAGTATCCTGACGGGCGCTCGGAAGTTGTCCTCGACGTGCCGCGCTACGACTTTAACTGGCAGCTTGCTTATGAGCTGGCACAGCCTATCCGGGTTCCTAAGGGCTCGAAATTGGTCATAACGGCGCACTATGATAATTCGGCCAATAACAAGTTCAACCCTGATCCCAGCCGCACAGTCTACATCGGCAACATGACCTGGGAGGAAATGCTTGGTCCGTTCATCGGGGTGACCGTCGACAAGACCGTCGATCCAGCGAAGGTCTATACCGTTCCCTTTGCGAATGCGAGCCGCGGAGACTGAACACTTCGCCTTCGAAGCGGGGAACAGCCCGTCATATGAGCTCTGGATCGGGTCGCTCTTCCGATGGTGATTCCGCGTGGGTATAATCGACTCAATGCGAACGCCTGGAATTCAACGACTCTCAATCGCGTTCCTTTGGTTTTGCGCTAGCCCGCGTCTTCCCGCCCAGCCGCAACCTCATGAAGCTTACGCACCGCTTTCCGGAGTTCGTCTTTTCTACATCGATACCGGCGGCAATGGAGTACCTGTGGTGTTTCTTCATGCGAATACCGGCAGCAGCCGTGTTTGGGAATACCAGATCCCTGCGTTTGCAGCGGCGGGCTATCGGTTGATCTCTTATGACCGGCGCGGCTGGGGCCGTACAGTTAGCGAGCCGAATGCGTCCCCTGGCACTGGCGCAGGTGATCTATTGGCCTTGCTCGACTACCTGCATTTGGAGCGGGTACATTTGATTGCCACAGCAGGCGGAGGTTTCGTAGCCTTCGATTTTGCACTCTCTTATCCGCAGCGGCTTCGAAGCCTGGTCGTTGCCAACAGCATCGGCGGCGTCCAAGACCCGGAGTTCCTGGAACTGGGGCGCAGGATTCGGCCTCCGCAATTCGACGCGCTGCCGCCGGAATTTCGGGAACTGGGTCCGTCATACCGGGCCGGTAACGCTGAAGGCACCAAGCGCTGGATGGATTTGGAAAAAATTAGCCGCCCCCCAGGGCCAGCCGCGCCCGCGCAACCGATGCAGAACCGGCTCACCTTATCCGCGCTCGAAGGAATCAAGACGCCCACATTGCTGCTCACCGGAGGCGCGGACCTATACGCTCCGCCACCTGTGCTGCAGCTCTTCGCGGCGCGGATCAAAGGTTCAAAGTCCGTGATCGTTCCGGACGCCGGACATTCGACCTACTGGGAGCAGCCCGAGGTCTTCAACCGCTCTGTTTTGGATTTCATCAACAGGTATTGAAGAGAACGCAGACCTTGACTGGAGGACACCATGCTCAATGATAGTCTGAAAATGGAGCGGGGTGAAGTCCACTTTTAGCGACCCGCTGCGGCCAATTCGTACGCGCTGCATATTCTGCGGTCGCTGGGGTGGATAGGAAGACGCCGGTGCCAGGAACTTATATTGCGGGACGATCTGGCTCAGATGCCGCTCGATCTTACGGATAGACCATCTTCGCGCGTGTAACGCTTTCACGCCTGGCGGTGTCTTTCAATCGAGTCCTCGTTCGGCGAGGTGGAAAGGGCGAGGCTTTTCTCGAATAAATGGCGCAGCTACCCGCCAACGGACGACAACGGGCCGTAGTTGAGAGGGTGTGGCCGGAGATCGATTGCGGGCGGTATCCGGTGAAGCGGATCGTGGGGGATAGGGTTATCGTAGAGGCGGATGCCTTCGCCGACGGCCATGATGCCCTCTGGTGCCATTTGCTTTACCGCCACACCGGCGCGCCGCCCGCTGGCGGGGCCGGCGGCGTCGAGCCCGAATGGATTCGTGCCCCGATGGAATTGCTCGGCAACGATCGCTGGCGGGGGGAGTTTCCCGTATCGAAACTGGGCCAGTTCCAATACTCCGTAGAGAGCTCCATCGATCCGTTCGAGACCTGGCGCCGTGATCTGATCAAGCGGATCGAAGCCGGCCAAAACGTGGATGTGGATTTGCGGATCGGCGCGGCCTTGATTCAGCAAGCGGCAGAACGGGCTTCGGGCGAAGATGCAACGCGGCTGGCAAATTGGGCGGGATTATTGGCCACCGGCGGCGATTCGGAATCGCGCGAAGCGGCGGCCCTCGATCAACATCTGGCCGAACTTGCGAAGCGCTATCCGGACCATTCCAACGTGTATCGCTACCATCGGGATCTTCGGGTGACCGTCGATCCTGAGAAAGCCCGCTTCTCGACCTGGTACGAAGTGTTCCCGCGATCTTGCTCCTCTGAGCCGGGCCGTCACGGCACTCTGCTTGACTGCGAAGCGTTGCTGCCGCACATCGCTTCTATGCATTTCGACGTGGTTTATCTCCCGCCGATCCACCCGATCGGGCACGCATTCCGCAAGGGCAAGAACAACAGCCTGACTACGGAACCCGGCGATCCCGGGAGCCCCTGGGCCATTGGCTCCGTGGAAGGCGGCCACACTTCAGTTCATCCGCAACTGGGAACGCTGGAAGACTTCCGTCATTTTGTTGGGGAGGCAAAGCGACATGGACTGGAAGTAGCTCTTGATATCGCATTCCAGGGCACCCCGGATCATCCGTACGTCCGCGATCATCCGGAATGGTTTCGCCGGCGGCCGGACGGCACGATCCAATACGCCGAGAACCCGCCCAAAAAGTATCAGGACATCTATCCCTTCGATTTCGAATCCGCCAACTGGCAGTCGTTATGGCAGGAGCTCAAAACCGTCTTCTTGTTTTGGAAGGAGCAAGGCGTCCGGATCTTCCGAGTCGACAATCCGCACACCAAGGCTTTTGCCTTCTGGGAATGGGTGATCGGCGAAATCAAAGGACGATATCCGGACGTTCTGTTCCTGGCCGAGGCATTTACTAGGCCGCATGTGATGTACCGGCTGGCCAAGCTCGGGTTTTCGCAGTCGTACAGCTATTTCACGTGGCGCAACACCAAGCAGGAGATCACGGATTACTTTCGCGAACTCACCAACACGGAGCTGATCGAATACTTCCGGCCGAACTTGTGGCCCAATACGCCCGACATTCTTTCCGAGTACCTTCAGGCGGGCGGCCGGCCCGCGTTCATGGTCCGTTTGATCCTGGCGGCAACGCTGGGCTCGAATTACGGAATCTATGGCCCCGCGTTCGAGTTATGCGAAAACGTCCCGCGTGAGCCTGGCAGCGAGGAGTATCTGAATTCCGAGAAGTACGAAATCAAGCATCGCGACCTGAATTCGCCGGTTAGCTTGAAGAACCTGATTGCGCGCGTGAATCAAGTCCGCCGCGAGAATCCGGCGCTTCAACGGGACCAGACGCTGCGATTCCACGATACCGACAATCCATTTGTTATTTGTTACAGCAAAACCAGCCTTGATCTGGAGAACGTGATCATTGTGACCGTCAACCTGGACCCGGAGCATACGCAGTCAAGCTGGGTCCTGCTGGATCTCGCCGCGCTAGGATTGCCGGCAGATCGGGCATTTCAGGTGCACGATCAACTAAGCGAGGCCCGCTATCTATGGCAGAGCAGCCGCAACTACGTTGAGTTGACCCCCGAGAGCCTGCCGGCTCACATCCTGCGTGTGCGTACGCGTATCCGCTCCGAGAGGGATTTCGATTATTATCTTTAGCGAGGTGACCGCTGGCTTCCGCTCTTCTCAGTGATTTCGACCTGCACCTGCTGGGCGAAGGCAAACACTTCCGCTCTTACGAAAAGCTGGGTGCACATCTGACCGAGTTCGCAGGGCGCCGGGGAGCCCGGTTCGCGGTCTGGGCGCCGAATGCGGAGCGGGTGTCGGTCATCGGTCCGTTCAACGACTGGAATCCGCATGCGAATCCACTAGCTTCCTCCGACGTCGGTGTATGGAGCGCTTTTGTGGACGGCATCGAGTCTGGAGCGCTATACAAATACCATATAGAATCACGCTCCGCCGGGAACAGGCCCGAGTACAAGGTAGACAAGGCCGACCCATACGGTTTTGCGGCCGAGATTCGCCCACACACCGCATCGCGCGTGTGGGACATCGATACTTATACCTGGAGAGACGGGCAATGGATGTCCAGCCGCCGGAACCGGAATTCTCTTGACTCGCCGGTAACGATTTACGAAGTCCATCTTGGCTCCTGGAGACGGATGCCGGAAGAAGGAAATCGCTGGCTCACCTACCGCGAGATCGCGCCCCTGCTTGCCGAGTATGTTCACGATGCCGGCTACACGCACGTCGAACTCCTCCCGGTTATGGAGCACCCCTTCGATGGTTCCTGGGGCTACGAGACCATCGGCTACTACGCGCCGACCAGTCGCTTTGGCGACCCCACCGATTTCATGTACATGGTAGACCACCTTCACCAACACGAAATCGGTGTGATTCTCGATTGGGTGCCGGCGCATTTCCCGAAAGACGAAGCCGGATTGGGCTATTTCGACGGCACTCACCTCTTTGAGCATGCCGATCCGCGCCTGGGCGAGCAACCGGACTGGAATACGCTGATCTTCAACTATGGCCGCCGCGAGGTGAAAAACTTCTTAATCGGCAACGCGCTGTTCTGGTGCGATAAATATCACGTGGATGGGCTTCGCGTGGATGCGGTCGCAGCGATGCTGTATCTCAACTATGGCCGCCGGGAGGGCCAATGGATTCCGAACCGCTTTGGCGGCAAGGAAAATCTGGACGCGATCCAGTTCATCCGCGAGCTGAATGAACATGTGTACTCGGCGTTTCCGGATGTCATGATGATTGCGGAGGAGTCCACCGCCTGGCCCATGGTTTCGCGCCCAACCTATCTCGGCGGACTGGGATTTGGCTCCAAGTGGAACATGGGCTGGATGCACGACATGCTGGCTTATATGTCCCTGGACCCCGTCTTCCGTTCTTATAACCACAACTACATCACCTTCAGCCTGATGTATGCTTTCAGCGAGAACTTCGTGCTGCCGTTCTCGCACGATGAAGTGGTCTACGGCAAAGGATCAATGATCGGTAAAATGCCGGGCGACGAGTGGCGGAAGTTCGCGAATCTGCGCGTGCTTTACGGAACCATGTTTGGCCATCCCGGCAAGAAGCTTCTGTTCATGGGCAACGAGTTCGGCCAGTGGTCTGAATGGAGCCATGACGGGAGCCTGGATTGGCGCCTGCTGAAACAGCCTTATCACTCCGGACTATTGCGCTGGGTCCGGGATTTGAATACGCTGTATCGCGGGGAGCCATCGCTGTTCGAATTGGATTACGACGCGGCGGGCTTCGAATGGATCGATTGCAACGACAGCCAGCGGAGCGTCATCAGCTTTATCCGGCGCGCCAGGAATCGTGACGACATTCTGGTGTTCGTTTGTAATTTTACGCCGGTGCCGCGGCACAATTACCGCGTGGGCGTGCCGGCCGGGGGCTATTGGAAGGAAGTGCTTAATAGCGATGCACCGCTGTACGGAGGCGGCGGTCAGGGAAACGAAGGCGGTCTGAACGCCGCGCCTTTGCCGATCCACGGGCGGCCTTTCTCGTTAAATGCGACCCTGCCCCCTCTGGGCGTGGTTGTGTTCCAGCCGGAGGTGAGCGGTGCCGGCCGGAAGTGAGACTGCCACCGAAACTCTCGCGATCAAAAAGCTCGCCGGCGCGACGGATCCTCTATGGTACAAGGACGCGATCATCTACGAAGTCCACGTGCGCGGCTTCTTCGACAGCAACAATGATGGCATCGGCGATCTCCCCGGTCTGACACAAAAGCTCGATTACCTAAAGGATCTGGGCATCACGTGCTTGTGGCTGCTGCCATTCTTTCCATCGCCGCTGAAAGACGATGGCTACGATATCTCCGATTACACGAACGTCCACCCGATGTACGGCACGATGGACGATTTCAAGGCGTTCATCAGTGCGGCACACGAACGTGATTTTCAAGTCGTCATCGAACTGGTCATCAATCACACTTCCGACCAGCACGCATGGTTTCAGGCTGCGCGCCAAGCGCCACCAGGCTCGCCCGAGCGCGACTTTTACGTTTGGAGCGATACAGACGAGAGGTTCGCGGGTGCGCGGATCATTTTCAGCGACACCGAGAAATCCAATTGGACTTGGGATCCTGTCGCCCAGGCATACTACTGGCACCGCTTTTTTTCCCATCAACCGGATCTAAACTACGACAATCCTCGCGTCATGGAGGAGGTCGTAAAGGTCGCGCGATTCTGGCTTGATCTTGGAGTCGACGGATTGCGTACGGACGCAATTCCTTACCTGGTGGAACGCGAGGGAACCAATTGCGAGAACCTCCCGGAGACGCACGCCATCATAAAGCGCCTTCGCCGCGAAATCGATGCCGCCTATGCCAATCGGATGATTCTGGCTGAGGCGAACCAGTGGCCCACGGATGTCCGGCCTTATTTCGGCGATGGCGACGAGTGCCACATGGCGTTCCACTTCCCGCTGATGCCCAGGATTTATATGGCGCTCCGCCAGGAAGACCTGCTACCCATCACCGATATCATGGCGCAGACTCCTCCTATTCCGGATTCCTGCCAATGGGGACTGTTTCTTCGCAATCACGACGAGCTCACGCTGGAGATGGTCACCAGCGACGAGCGCGATTACATGTATCTGGCCTACAGCGCCGATCCTCGCGCGCGGCTGAATTTCGGCATCCGGCGCCGGCTGGCCCCGCTGATGGACAACAACAGGAGGCGCATCGAGCTGCTGAACAGCCTGCTGTTCTCATTTCCCGGCACGCCCATTATTTATTACGGCGACGAGATCGGCATGGGCGACAACATCTATTTGGGCGATCGCAACGGAGTACGTACCCCCATGCAATGGAACAGCGACCGGAATGCGGGATTCTCGCGCGCCACTCCCGCAAAGCTGTATAGCCCCGTCGTTCTCGACGCGGTGTGGGGCTATGAAGCGGTAAACGTAGAGGCCCAGCAAGCCGACCCCTCGTCGCTTCTGAGCTGGATGCGCAACATGATCGCGCTGCGGAAACTGTTCCACGTGTTCGGGCGCGGCTCTCTGGAGTTTCTCCATCCGCCGAATCGCAAGGTCCTTGCCTATCTGCGCTCCTACGGCGAAGAGCGGGTGCTGTGCGTCGCGAATCTTTCGCGCTTTGCACAGCCGGTAGATCTTGACCTGTCGAAATTGGATGGCACGACGCCCATCGAAATGTTGGGTTACGTCGAATTTCCGGCGATTGGCAAGCAGCCGTACCGCCTCACGCTGGCGCCTTATGGTTTCCTATGGCTGGAGCTCCATTCGAATGCCGAAGCATCTCCCGCCGAACCGGAAGATGTGGACCAACCAATTCGTGCGGGCCAAGGTTGGGAAAGCCTGCTACAGGGCCCGGCCGCGCCTCGGCTGGAGAGCGCGCTGCTTCCAGCATATCTGGCGAAGCAACGGTGGTTCGGAGCGAAGTCCCGCCAGATTCAGAAGGCCGACATCATCGATTGGGTGGAGGCTGCCGCTGCGGGGCTCGCACTGGTCGGGGTGGAAGTGCGGTACACGCTGGGAGAACCGGAGACATATCTGATTCCCATGGCGATTGCATTCGGCGATGCGGCCACGGAATTACGCCAGGCTTCGCCGAACTCCGTCATCGCGTCCGTGATTTCGCGGCAAGGCTCCGGAGTCCTCTATGATGCCGTATTTCAGGATGACGCTTGCAGCGAGATCCTTGCCATGATCGAGAAGGCCACGGAGATCCATGGTAGCCGCGGATTGCTCCGCGGATTGCCTGCTCCGTCTTTTGAGGCGATTCGCGGCGAACCTGCGGAACCACTGACGCCTCGCCGTGTCTCGGCGGAACAGAGCAATACCTCAATCGTCTTCGGTTCTCGATTCATCCTGAAGCTCTACCGCCACTTGCAACCGGGCCTGAATCCGGACTGCGAAATCGGAAACTACTTGACCAACACGGTGCATTTCAACGGAATCGCGCCGTTTGCCGGATCCATCGGGTACGTTCCTGAGAGCGGTGACTCCACTGTGTTGGCCATGCTTCAAGGATTCGTCGAAAACGAAGGCGACGGGTGGGCGCTGACGCTGGAAGAGTTGCAGCGCTATTACGAGAACTGCGCTGCCTTGCCCCTCTCCGCGCTTCCAGAGCCGAAGTCCACGGATCCCCTCGAATTGTCCGAACAGGAAACGATGGCGGAAGCCCGCGACCACGTCGGCATCTACCTGGAATCTGCCGCCGCGCTTGGCCGGCGCACCGCTCTGCTACACCTGGCGCTAGCGACACCCTCGGATAATTCGGCGTTTTCACCGGAGCCCCTCAGCGGAGCGGACGTTCAGGCCCTGGTGGAGGATCTGCGCCAGAAGTCGTCGGACGTTTTCGCGGTGCTCAAATCGTATTTGCCGCGGCTCGAAGACGAGTTGGTGGATGCAGCCGCACTTGTGCTCAGCCGCCGCCGCCAAATCCTGGAAACCTTTCGCGGCTTGGTACGTGAGGACCTGGGAGGACAGCGGATCCGTATTCACGGCGACTACCATTTGGGGCAGGTTGTGCGCGTCAAAACAGATTATGTCGTTCTCGATTTCGAGGGCGAGCCGGCGCGTCCCCTCGCCGAGCGCCGTTCCAAGCAATCCCCGTTAAAGGATGTGGCCGGGATGCTGCGCTCATTCAGCTATGCGGCATACGCTGCGCTGATGAATTACACAGCGCGACGGCCTGAGTATTTCGATAAGCTCGAGCCCTGGGCGCGCCTTTGGGACCGGTCGGTATCGGCGGAGTTCCTTCGCGCCTACCGGACAACCGTGCGGGATGCGCCGTTTCTCCCGCCCGATCGCCAGGATTTTCGAAAACTGCTGGATGCGTTCCTTTTGGACAAGGCTTTATATGAATTGCTATACGAATTGAATAATCGCCCTGCGTGGGCGGGGATCCCGCTCAAGGGGATTGCGGGGCTCCTGCGATGAAGCGCTTCCTTAGTTCCGGTGGGGCAGGCCCTCGGCCTGCGGCGCCCTCCCAGGCTGCCTGCACCGGGCGGGCCGAGGGCCCGCCGCGGCGCAGGGCGCTGCCCCACGTTGCTCTCGAATACGTGGCCGGATTTTTGAGACGGGGTTAGGAGCCAAGCATGGAAGAGACGATTCCGCGTTCCATGCGCGAGCGAATTGAGAAGATCGGCGCGGCGGATCTTGTCGTGGGCATCGCTGGCGGCGGCACCGAAATCAAAGGCGCCGCGAGCGGGGCGCAGATGGTGCGCACCGCTCTCGGTGAGCTGGCGATGCCGGCTCGAGCTGTCGTCATGCAGACTTCCACGCCGAACGCAGATGGCTCGATCCATATCCCCGACCCCGATGCAAGTTCTGGCGAATCCCCGGCCGATACTTCGGTCTTTGTCTTACCTGCTGGTTCTATGGAATCCGACGCACCGGTTCAGAGCGTCACAGATGTTTATCGCTCGGTTTTGAGCGCGGGCGCAAGGCTTGGAGCTCGTGCATGCTGCGTGGTTGCCTCCAGTCTTGAGACAGTGACCCCGCAGTGGTTTTACCTTTTGACGCAACCCGTGCTTGAATTAGGATTCGACCTGGTCACCCCCTGTTACGCCCATCACACGTTTGAGGGGCTGCTGAATGAGAGCATTATCAGTCCTTTGCATCGCGCTCTCTACGGGCAGCAGATTCAGAACCCGATGGGACCGGACCTCGGGTTTTCGCAACGTGCCGCCGTCCAAGTCAGCAGAAACTCAAACGTCACGCGAGCCGGCGATCAACCTCTGGTTGCGTTAACTCCCGCCGCTGCGGGAGCTGGTCTTAAGATATGCCAGGCATACCTGGGTAAGCGTCTCTATCCACCGGCGGACTGGTCTAATATGAGTTCGCTGCTTACGCAGGTACTGGACCCGATTTTTGCGGATATTGACCGCAACGCGCCGGTCTGGCAGCGAATACGAGGCTCGCGCGCCGTGGAATATTTCGGCGAGCCTCTGGAATCGACCCGGGATTCAGACCCGCCGGATACCGCTAGGATGATCGAGTCATTTCATCTCGGCATCCGCGACCTGCGTGAAATCTGGTCTCTGGTGCTGCCTCCCTCATCTCTCTTCGAGCTGACGAAATTGTCGCGTCTGCCGCAGGACCAGTTCCGGATGCCGGATCAATTGTGGGCGCGCGTGATCTACGACTTTGCATTAGGGCATCGGCTGCGCACCATCAGCCGGGATCACTTGCTGCGCGCGATGACACCGCTCTATCTGGGCTGGATTGCTTCCTATGCCCTTGGACTGAATGATGCCGCATCGAATGGAATGGAGTCGCCGCGCGACCGGCTGGGCGCGGCTTTCGAGGCGGCCAAACCATATTTTGTTTCCAGGTGGAGATGGCCGGACCGATTCAATCCGTGAGGGCTCCTTGTAAGGAGGGCTATGTGGGATCAAGCTGAGCAAGCTTTAAATGCCTCAATGACGAGAATGGTGAGCCGGTTCGCGAGTCTCTTGCCCGGGCTGCTGGCGTTTGTGGTGGCGATGCTGATCTCCATCTTCATCGCCTGGTTGCTGGCCCGCGTTCTTCGCCGATTCCTTGCGGGCATTCATTTCGACGAGCGGGTGAGCGGGTCGGGGCTTTCTTCCGTTTCGGAGTGGTCGCCTTCGCACAGTGCGGCGAGTTTGGTCGCCCGGGTGGTCGCCTGGGCCGTCGTGATCGTCGGCTTTCTTGTCGGGATCAGTGCATTCGATGCGGTCTGGACCGCCGCGTTCCTGGACCGCTTTGTAGCGTATCTCCCGAACCTCATCGGCGTCGTGTTCATACTGTTGGTGGGCAATATCATCGCCAGATTCCTCGGCCGAAGCGTTCTGATCGGCGCCGTAAATTTGAACCTCCAATATGCGCGTCTGCTGAGTGTTGGCGTGAAGTGGCTGGTCATTGTGCTTACCACCGCAATGACCCTGGAGGAGCTCCGCATCGGCCCAGGGATCGTGCAGTTGGCGTTCGGAATCTTGTTTGGCGGCATCGTGTTCGCACTGGCGCTTGCCGTCGGGCTGGGGTCGAAGGAAATGGTTTCCCGGTCGCTGGAACGCGATGCGCCTTCGGCGCCGGCGTCTCCGCCCTCTCGCGTAGAAGAGCCGTTTCACCACGTCTGATCTTCTGAGGAACAACCCGCAAAGCCCGCATCCGTGGGGACACGCCCTTGCCGGTTGGAACTCGCCTCGGCGTTGGCTCGAACGTCCGCGGAGTAGTGGATACAGACGACAATGTCACCGCGGTGGAAATAACCACGACGCCGTCGTTCAAAGCGGGTACGCCCAGGGTTCTGTTTAAGCGGCCCGGACTGCAATCGGGTGGAATCGGCGAGGGCGACCGCTTCGTCTTTCTCATACCCGTGGGCGCGTCACACTGATCTTCTAGCCGTATCCGGACACTTCACTGCGGGAAATTCCCATCACCGGACACGACTCTAAAACCCCGCCCTCGATTTCCTGCGTTTTCGGTGGCACGCAGATTGCCGCGCGGTTTGGATGGCAAAGCTCGAACGTATACGCGATTTCATGACAGATCCTCCTTCCGACGAGTACTTCGCCTCAAGAGCCAGCCGGGGTTATCGCCTGGTATCGATTGAGTGGGAACGGGGCACCGCGGCCGACGGCCCTTCCCTTGAAGACGTCCCCTTCGGCCTGCGTGTGGCCAGCGATTGCCGGCGCCTCGAAGAGTCTCCAGACGAAATTCAAGTGTTGCTCTTAATGATGGAAGTAATCGCAAAAGATAACCCTCTGTCAAACGCGGCTCAAATAATCAATGAACGCGGCTACCGCAGGCGCGACGGGCAAAAATGGACGCATCCCGCATTATTCGACTTGTTGCCGCGGTTGATCGATCTGGGGCCACGACTCTGCACGAGCGAAGAATGGGTGGAGCGGCGGAAGCACCTTTTCAAGGTTGCCTGAAGCGCATCGAAGCCCGTGGAGCTTTGATGTAAGAAAGAGGTAACACTTTGCCTGCATAGAGGTCCGCCGCGGCGCCGCGCCCTAGCCTCCGCCGAAGACTGGAACGCATCCTGGGAACTTCCCCACACGACTATGAAGGACTCGACCGTCCGGACGGTTCCTGGGTGCTTGGAGGATCGCTGGCCCGCCCAACGGCGGACGTTTGTCCCGAGGCTTCGGCCCAGCCGGTTACCCGACCAAGAGCTTCCATGCCAACCGACACTTACATGGATGGATTTCCTCCTTCCACAAGTGATCCATCGACGGGAGGAAGGGCCTCGATTCTCTGGCGCAGCTGTGCCGGGTATGCCGCTTTCATACAAATGCGGTCCTGGATATGGTATTCTTTTGCAACTCCGAACAGCCACGGAGGGACGGCAGGAGGCGGTGATATCGCCCACCACAGATTTCCTGGTCCGCAAGGTTGTGTTACAACCCGGGTTGGCGCGCGCGCTTTTCCGAGGGCGCGTATCATCTACAACAACAAATTGAGGACAGATGGAATGCAACGATTGAATCAGAGTGACGTTCAGAAACACCTAAAGCGAGGATGCCGGAAAGCCCTTGTGGCAATGGCGCTCTCTGTGATCACCATCGGGATAACTCCCGGGATCTACGGGCAAAAGGATCCCGGCGTTCGGGGCGGTCTGAATAACACGGGCGGCGGCTTGCAGGCGCAGGGTATCCCGATTCCCCATCCGCCGGCGATTAGCGCAAACCCGAATCACCCGCAATTCACGTTGACCGATAACCAACTCCAAATGTTCCTGGAGGGTATCAGGCGCGCGGGCCAGTTGGAATCCACCTGCGATTCCTGCTCGACGCCGGCGCTAATGGGCGTGGGCGACGCGAATCCCGTGGGACCGCCTTTCGTGCCAGCGGGCACGGAGCTCGATCCGGATTTCCCGCAAACGCTGAGTAACTCCAACGGACTGGGCACCCGGCACAATGGTGAAAGTTGCTTTATGTGCCACGCGCAACCGATTGTGGGTGGATCCGGCGGCTTCATAGCGGCGACTAACGTCGTGGTGAGCGGCGTCAGCCACGTCGTCTCCGGCAAGGGCCAAGTTCCGCAAAATCCCGAATTCGAGCTGATTCCCCATCGGTTCGGAAAGCAGAATACCGTACCGGTTTTCGAGGAGCAGTTCGGTCCCATCCGCGAGGTCCGCTTCAAATATAATCCGGACGGAACGCGCAACGGCAGCGTCCATCAGCTTTGGGTGACTACCGGGATCCAGACGGACCCTTACAACACCGGATGCAAAGCGCAACAATTCGATTTTGCCACGGAATATGCCAACAACAATCTTTCCTTCCGGATTCCGCTCCAACTCTTCGGACTGGGACTGATTGAATCGGTTCCGGACCGCACGATCCTGGCCAACCACGCGGCGGCACTGTTGCAAGCGGCCGCGATGGGTCTTCAGATCGGCCAAATCAATGACTTGGGACAGGCGCTGACCCCTGGCTTCGCGGGACATCCGAATACCAGCGCCAACGACGGCACCATCACTCGCTTTGGCTGGAAGGCTCAGAACAAGTCGCTCGCAATTTTCGCTGGCGAAGCTTACAACGTCGAAATGGGCATCAACAACGACGTGTTCCCCAATTCCGTGGACGAGCAGACCGATTGCGCCAATGACAAGGCCGAACCCAACGACATCAATCGCACCGACACGAACGACAACGACAATCAGGCGTTTAACAATCCTCTGCACGAATTGCCGGATTGGCAAATGTTCATGATCATGATGCGGGAGACGGATGCGCCGGCACCGGCCGCCAATCCGAGTGCCAGCGCGCAGCACGGAGCCATCGTATTTAACACCGTGGGATGCGCCCTCTGCCACACGCCGACCATGCAGACGGGCGGCGCTCCGGTCTCCAACTTTCCCGCCGGACCCGGCGGAGTTGGCGGCGAATTTGTCCTTCCAGTACTTGTTGACCGGCCCGTGAACCTGTTCTCCGACTTACTGGTGCACCACATGGGTCCTGGTTTGGCGGATGACATCGTTCAAGGCAACGCCGGTCCCGATGAGTTCCGCACTGTTCCTCTTTGGGGTGTAGGCCAGCGGATCTTCTTCCTCCACGACGGACGGACGAGCGATCTGCTGCAGGCCATTGAGGCGCACGCCTCTGGGGGGAATGGAGAGGGGAATGGGAATGGACAGGGGAATGGGAATGGCAACTACCTCCCGTCGGAAGCCAATCAAGTGACCGCCCGGTTCAACCAGTTGAGTACGGCCGACCAACAGTCGATCCTGGATTTCCTCCGCTCTTTATAGCGGTTCCCTTCGTGCCCCGGAGGAGACTGCTCCGGGGCTACGAGTCGAAAACGCGAAGGCCCAGGTTATGAATACCAAGAGCACTTTCCAGCCGGCGATGGCGTCCGCGTTCGTCCTGTTCGCTGTGCCCGCTTTCGCTGGAGGTCCTGCCCGGCAAACTTTTGACGTTGGTCTTAAAGATCCCGTCGTTTTGGATCTTGCGGTCGCAGCCGGAGATGTGCGAATGACATACAGCCGTGATGGCCAGCTATCGGTCAATGTCTCGGCTCAAGACACCAGGGCCAAGGAAATTTCGGAAGAGTTCCTGGCGAGCGGCATGACTGTGGAGCAAGACGGACCGCACATTCGGATCCGCACCCTTCCGAACCGGTTCCCCGGAAACCCGCCGAAAGTCTCGTATCAAATCGATGTTCCGTCCCGGACTGAGGTGAACGCCGCCATACTCGGAGCCGGCAATCTCACGGTGATTGGGATAACCGGGCCGGCCACATTAAGGACCGCCGAGGGGAAGATCTCATGCACCAGGGTCCGGGGGCAATTATATGCGGAAACCGGATCGGGCAACATCGTACTAATTCAAAACGGCCCGTCCCGGGCTGTGGTGAAGGCTGGACTAGGCTCCATTGATGCCGTCGCCGCGCGGGGTAATTTGTTTGCTTCCACGGATAAGGGAGACGTGCATATAAAGGCAGTCCTCTGGGACACTTGGCAAGTAACCTCCCGCTCAGGCAATATCCGCATCGAGATGCCGGCGGAGACGAAGTTCGATTTGGACGCCGAAACCGTTTCAGGCAGCATCTCCGTAGAGCGCGACGATATGCAGAAGCCCACCCGCGGGATCCATAAACTGCACCAGCAGGTGAACGGCGGCGGCAGCCGCGTTTCAGTGCACACTGCGGGCAATATTTTTGTCCAGTAATCAGTTCCTCAAGAAAAACCGAGCTGCTTGTGTATGTCGATCGCGTTGACGCGCATGATGAGCCGGGGCGAGAATTCTCTCTCCTCCGTGAGCTTTCGGCAAGGGTGCGTATGCGTACTGCCGGCCATGTTGCTCACCCGCGCTGCCTCTTGGTTTCTGATTGTCACTGTGGTTTATTACGGCTTGATCTTGCTTGAGGTCGTAATGAATCTGGCACGACCGCTGAACAGTAACTGGCGGCTAGGCCTGCGGTTTGCTCCTCGGGCGCATATGGGGCGTCGTCTCAAAGGCCAGTGCCGACACGCGCCGGGGGCCAGAATGTGGCTGATTCGCCTCGGAATGATTGCTCTGCCAATCGTAAAGCTTCTGGTAGTGAGGCCCCGGTAAGAGCCGAAGTGCCAGATTAACCCAGGATCTGGATTAATTTTCCGACGGTTTCTCTACGCGATCAATCACCAGAAAATCCACCGGTCCAGTCTGGCTTTCGAGCTTCAGCCCAGCCTGCTCCTCCAGCGCGATATTCATGGCGGCCGTGTCCACGCGCGGAGCCAGCCCATCGGCCGGCGGCTGCTCCCATTTCACATCCACGTCGTAGAACCCGGTCACGCCCGTCTTATCCACAATCGGGCGATCCGGCATGATTCTGCCCATTCCGCCGATCAGCGCTTGCACCGGCATGTTCGTGATCCCCAGGAACGTCAGACCGAAGCGGAGGTTCGCACAATGCTCGTTTCTTTTAATTGCTTCGGCGCAAACGCCGTCCTCGGGATGTTTCAGTTTGTGCCCGCCCTTAGCCACCACCAGCGCATAGATCGGACGCTGCCTGGGTTCAACGTGGTACTTTAACTGGAATCGCTCGGCGAGCAAGTGCCGCAGCATTTCCCAGACCACGGGGTTTCCAACGCTCGGGTCGGGTCCCTTGCCGACGATTGTGTAGCGCGCGGAATCGATCCAGCCCGGTCCAACCACCATCGAATCCTGAATGCGGAACGAGGAGGCGACGATCTTTCGCAATTCCATGTTTTCAATCGTGATCCCCCCGTGAGTTGGCACGCCGAGCTGCCAGCCATCTTCGCCCGGCGGGCCAGGCTTGATGGAGGCGACCTCGAAGGCTTTCTCCGCCACGGTCGTCAATCCGAACGTGTATTGCGAAGTGTTGGTTTGTGCCAATGTTCTGGGTGCGTTCAGTATTCCCACGCCTATCGGACATGCCACCGCGGCGATGCCCGCGGCGGTTAACATCGCTTTCTTAACCAGATCCAGCTTTCGCGCGGCTTCGCCGCTTCGGATCAACATGATGCGCTCGATTCGTGTCTTGAGATTCGCTCCCCCCACCCCGGCAACCAACGCCAGGGGCGGCCCCACGTAAAGCTTGCAGACTTTGAGAATCGCCTCGGCGTACATTTCCGGCGCCGCGCCCTGCTCGATTACGGCCTCATCGCACGCCTGCTCGCGCTCTTCGATGAGGCGCGCGCCGAGCCACCAAACCAGCGGATGAAACCAAAAGCATGCTTCCACCAGCATGTGAATCGCGGACCAAAGATTATCGCGCCGCCGCACGTGACACAATTCGTGTGCCACGATCGTTTGAAATTGCTCCGGATCCAAGCGTTCCCTGATCCCGGCAGGCAATAACAGAACGGGCCGGAAGAATCCGAAGGCTCCCGGTTCCCGAAGCGCGGGCGAGCACTTCACGGGAATCGCCAGACCTAAATCCAGCGGCGCGGCCCTGCGCACATCGGCATGCATCCTGAGCCAGCGCCGGCTCCAGTAAACAATCACACAAGCGAATCCGGCGCCCCAGAGAATGCCAAACAAAATCGGAGTGTAATTCGCTGGTTTCGCTTTGAGCGGAGCCGCACGGAAGGGATCGGCGGCGGGAGCGAAGGGGCGGCTCACCTGCTCGATCATCGCCGAGGCGCGCGATGGAACAGTGGTGCGCCGGATTCCCAAGTGACTCCCAAGATCGATCGGTAATGAGAACGGAACCAGAAACTTCAACGATGCCGCGAGCCAAATCCAATGCCGCACCCGCGCGCTGTTTTTCCGCAGGGCCAGCGTAAGCAGGCCGGCGGCCGCCGCAAACAGAGTGGTCTGCCAAAGATGGTTGAAGACTGCCTGGATCATTTGGATTCATCCTTCCTCGCAAGCCTCTGGAGGACCTTCTCGGCTTCTTTTATGTCGTCCATTGTCAGCTTGCCCGATTCGGCGAGGTACGCCATGACGGGCTGTGTCCGCCCGCCGAACAATCCCAACAAGTCGTCGATCAGCTTGCGCTGCGCTGCGCTGCGAGACACCGTGGCTTCGAAGATGTGTGCGTTGCCGATCTTCTTAATGCGGCGAAGAACTCCCTTGGCTTCCAGCCGGTACACAGTGGTTTGAACGGTGGTATAAGCCGGCCGCTCATGGGAGGGAAAAGCCTCCTGGATTTCGCGAATCGGCAGAGGACCTGCGGTCCATAATGCATCCATGATCCGCAGTTCCAGTTTCGTGAGTTTGGGGAGCGCCATCTCTTTCTACTATGTCTGTTTGTAATGCTACTACTACTGAATGTGGAATGCAAGAGAATTTTTCGAGCAGGCAGTGTAAGTCATTGAACTGATTACTATTGGCTACCATTAGGACGCTTTTGAACATTCGGCGTTCGTCTCCGTGGGGGCCCGGGAGACGTTTCACCTGATTCATTCTGCCTCCATTACCCGACTGTCGAAGCTGCGGCTAAGACCGTGGGCATCGGAGACGTGACGGCCTGGCGCTTGCGCAAGGACCCGGCGTTTGCTGAGCGGTACCGGCCGTCAAGGAAAGGAAAACCCAAGGAATGTGGGCCCGACCATCTCGACCCCGAGCGCGACATGACGTCTACCAGTACGTCCTGATCCCCCGGTCAACTCGGGCTCTTCCGCAAAAGCTTTCGAAAAGTGGTAAAACTCACTCATGCACTCTCTCCTGTCGCATCGTCGAATTTTCCTCCTTGCGGCAGCCCTGTCCGCTGTCTCCGTACTTGCTCAAACTGAGCCCCAGGTCACAACTCCGAAAAGCTTCCTCGGATTCAACCTAGGGGACGACTACATGGTCGCCAACTATTCACAACTCGAGGCTTATTGGAAGAAGCTGGCCTCCGAGTCCGCCCGCATGAAGCTGGTCAGCATCGGCAAGACCGAAGAAGGCCGGGACCAATGGATGGCCATCATTTCATCGCCCGCCAATATCAAGGATTTAGAGCGCTACAAGCGTATCTCTCGAGCGTTGGCTCATGCCGAAGGCGTGACCGAAGCCGAAGCGCACCAACTCGCGGCGGAAGGCAAGGCCGTGGTGTGGATCGACGGAGGCCTCCACGCCAGCGAATCGGTGGGATCGCAGCAACTCATGGAAATGGTCTATCAGATGGTCAGCCGCACCGACCCGGACACCACGCGGTTTCTCAACGATGTGATCCTGCTTTGCGTTCAGGCCAATCCGGACGGGCAAGAACTCATCGCCAACTGGTACATGCACGGCAATGAAAAGGGAGACGGCCCGCTGCTCGACCCCGGCAAGCGTAGCATGAACAATCTGCCGCGGCTCTGGGCTAAATACGTCGGACACGATGATAATCGCGATTTCTACATGTCCAACATGAACGAAACCACCAACATGAACCGCCAAATGTTCATCGAGTGGTTTCCGGAAATTGTCTACAACCACCATCAAACCGGGCCCGCCGGAGCGGTGATCTTCATGCCGCCCTTCCGCGATCCCTTCAACTACAACCTCGACCCACTCATTCCGCTGGGTATCGAGATGGTCGGAACCGCGATGCATGCCGGACTGGTCGCTGAGGGCAAAGGCGGCAGCGCGATGCGCAGCGGCGCGAATTACTCTACCTGGTGGAATGGCGGTCTGCGCACCATCACGTATTTTCATAACATGATCGGCATCTTAACGGAGATCGTTGGGAATCCGACGCCCATGAATATTGCGGTAGTCCCCGATAAGCAACTGCCAAAAAGCGACTGGCCCATGCCCGTGACGCCGGGTCCTTGGCATTACCACCAGTCGATCGAGTATGAGATTACCAATAATCGGTCCATCCTGGACCTCGCTTCGCGCTACCGCTCCACGTTTCTCTTCAACATTTGGCGCATGGGCAGGAACTCGATCGAAAAAGGGAGTAGCGACTATTGGACCGTCACCCCGAAACGCATCGAGGCCCTGCAGGCTGCCGCCGCTTCGAACCCAAGCGGAACGGGCGGACGTGGTCGTGGCCGCGGGGGCGCAACCCCTGCCGGCGGCGACACGGCTCCCGGCGGCGACACGGCCCCTTCCGGCGATGGTCCGGCTCCTTCCGGCAATGGGGGCGGGGGTGGAGGCCGGGGCGCCGCAGCCGTTCCTCTGGATCTTTACAACTCCGTTCTCCACGACCCCAGAATCCGCGACGCTCGCGGCTACATCATTCCTTCCGACCAGCCCGATTTCGCCAACGCCACCGAATTCCTGAACTCTCTGATCAAGAACGGCATTACTTGTCTCCGCGCCACCGCTGCTTTCCAGGTCGCCGGTAAGTCTTACACGGCCGGCTCTTACGTCGTGAAAACCGCTCAGGCCTTCCGTCCCCACATCCGGGACATGTTCGAACCCCAGGATCACCCCAACGATTTTGCCTATCCCGGCGGTCCCCCCAACCGGCCCTACGACATCACCGGCTGGACTCTCGCGATGCAAATGGGCGTCGAGTACGATCGCGTCTTCGACGGTTTCGACGGTCCTTTCGAAATAATCCACGATGTGCTCCCCGCTCCCGCGCGCTCGATGACCGGACCGGCAAATCCAGCCGGCTACCTGATCAGCCACCAGATCAACAATTCGTTCATCGTTGTGAACCGGATTCTTAAAGCCGGCGGAGAGGTGTATTGGTTGAAGAACGATCAGACTGCGGATGGAAAGAGCCTTGGCTCCGGCGCGATCTGGATCCCCGCTTCAGCCTCCGTGCGCCCCCTTCTCGACCAAGCGGCCAAGGAGCTTGGGGTGCCGGTTTATGCGCTGCCTCGGAGACCGGGCGGCGAGGCTCTCAAGCTCAGACCCATCCGCATCGGGCTCTACGACTCCTACGGTGGAAGCATGCCTTCGGGTTGGACGCGCTGGCTGTTTGAGCAATATGAAATGCCCTTTCAAGTGGTCTATCCGCCGACGCTGGACGCCGGGGACCTGCACCGCAAATTCGATGTTTTGGTCTTCCCCTCCGGGACGTTCGGCGTGAGTCGCGGCGGCGGTGCCGCTGCGCCGCCTGAGTACCGCGATCGAGCCGGCCGCATCACCCAGGAGACCACCATTCCGCAGCTCAAAAAGTTTGTCGAGCAGGGCGGCACGATCGTGTTGATTGGGACCGCCAACAATAGCGCCGCCACGTCCTTCGCTCTTCCCATCAAAAGCTATCTCACCGAGATGGCCGCCGGCGGGAGCGAACGCAATCTGCCCTCTGATAAGTTCTGCGTTCCCGGCTCCCTGCTGCGCATGAATGTCGACACCACTAACCCCATCGCTTATGGAATGCCCCAGCAGGTGGACATCTTCTTCGAAAACGATCCCGTGTTCAAACTCAGTCCCACCGCCGCGATCCAGCACACCTCGGCCGTAGGCTGGTTCGCGGGCCAACAAGTTCTCGATAGTGGATGGGCATGGGGACAGCAATATCTGGATGGCGGGACCGCGGTTGCCGAAGCCAATTTGGGAGAAGGCAAGATCGTGTTACTAGGTCCGGAAGTCAATTTTCGCGACCAATCGCACGGCACCTATAAGTTGCTGTTCAACAGCCTGTATTACGGGAACGCCAAAAACGAGCCAGGCCAATAGACGCAACCCAAGAGTTGCTAAAAGGCCATCGAAGTTGCGTCTTGGGAACCCTTCTGTTATACTCGTCACACGCGTTAGTTCCCGATGAGGCGACTCCACGTTTACGGGACTCTGCCTTACGGCCCGGTCTTAAACTAGCGTTTCACCCACACCACGGACGTGTTCACCCCGTAGCGGTACTTCCTTGCCTTGGGGGTTTTCATGAACGGAAAATGGTTTCGATGGTTCTGCTACGCTTGCCTGATGTTTTGCCCGCACCTGCTGGCGCAAGGCGGCGGCAGCGTCGTGGGAGAGGTTCGCGACGCTAGCGGCGCGATTATGGCGGACGCGAAGGTTACGGTTTTGAACACGGCTACTATGGTTTCCCGCAGTACGCTAACCGACGGCGCCGGCCTGTACGTGGTCTCTCGTTCCTGGCCTCTTATACCTTTGCGAGATCGATTGACGAAGGCAGCGGTCCGGCTTCTTCGTCGGATGCTTCGGGCGGCATTCCCCAAAATAGCCGCAACCAATTCGAAGGGGAACGGGGGCTGTCCGACTTCAATGTGAAATCCCGCTTGGTATTGAGCCCGGTTTGGAACCTTCCCTGGGGTAATGCCGGCAAGACCGTTGCGGACAAGCTCATCGGCGGCTGGCAATTTTCGGGGATTTATCAAATGGAGACGGGACGTCCTTTCAGCAGCTATATCAGTGGTAATAACAGCCTCACCGGCCAAAACGACGACCGCCCCAACGCCGTTCCGGGCTGCAATCCCAACGATGGCCCAAAGACGATCGTAGAATGGTTCAACTTGTTTTACGATTCCGCCCTCCGGCACGTTTGGCGACGTCGGACGCAATACGCTGATCGGGCCGGGCCTGGTGACCCTCGATTTCGCCGTCGCGCGCGTCTTTGCTATCGGGGGGACTATCCGCGAGCGGGCCCACCTCCAGTTCCGCGCGGAGGCCTTCAACCTCGCCAACCACCCGAATTTCGAGCAGGCCAACGCAACGCCCAACAGTCCGTCAGTCGGAAAAATTACAGCGACTTTAATCGACAACCGTGAAATCCAGCTAGCGCTGAAACTGATATTCTGATTCGCAAGAGGAGCACTCGATGACCAGGAAACTCATTGCGCTGGGGTTCGCGGCGCTCGCCACTCTTTATGGCGATGGAAGGAACTACGGCCGGTCCATGGTGATCAGCCAACAGGGGATCGCAGCCACTAGCCAAGTGCTGGCCTCTCAAGCGGGCGCGCAGATCCTTGCGCACGGGGGCTCGGCGGTGGATGCCGCCATCGCCGCCAACGCGGTGCTTGGCGTAACGGAACCCATGATGACAGGTCTTGGCGGCGACCTTTTTGTCATCTATTGGGACGCAAAAACAGGCAAGCTTACGGGACTTAATTCCTCGGGCCCCGCCCCCAAAGCGCTGTCGCCGGAGTTCCTGGCGAGCAAAGGCATCCAGCGGATGCCGAACGACGGGATCCATTCGGTTACCGTTCCGGGGGCCGTGGAAGGTTGGTACCGAATGCACCAGCGCTACGGTAAGCTCCCCTGGAAAGATTTATTTCAGGCGGCAATTGCAGCCGCGGAAAAGGGTTATCCGGTGGCGGAGGGAATGAACGAAGTTTGGTCGGGCCAGGGCAGTGTCCGCGGACTCAAGGGGAACGCCGAATCCGCCCGTGTTTTTCTGCCGGAGGGGAAGGCGCCCGCCACCGGCCAGATATTCAAAAACCCCGACATGGCCCGCGCTTTCCGTTTGGTTGCCGAGCAGGGACCGAACGCTTTTTACAAGGGCGAGATCGCCGCGGCGATTTTGAAGACCTCGCAGAAACTAGGTGGAACCATGACCGCGGAAGACCTGGCTTCGTTTTCTCCCGAATGGGTGACTCCGCTGTCCATAGATTATCGAGGCTGGCGAGTCTACGAGCTGCCGCCCAATGGCCAGGGTATGGCTGCGCTGGAAATGTTAAACATCATGCAAGCATTTCCGCCGTCGCCGTTTGGCCCGTTTAGTCCGGACGAGATGCATTTGCGAATCGAGGCCATGAAGCTGGCCTATTCCGACGTGCACCGCTACGATGCCGATCCTCGCACCTACGATTCGCCGGTTGCGCAACTGCTGTCCAAGGGATACGCCCAAAAACGCGCCGCCCTGATTGATCCGCGCCGCGCCAATTGCAACGTTGAGGCCGGCGATCCCATCGGCAGTAACACAACTTATCTCACCGTTGTCGACCGCGATGGCAATATCGCCAGTTGGATTCAGAGCGTCTTCGGATATTTCGGGTCGCGGGTCACAGTGGACGGAATGGGGTTCATCTTGCAGAATCGTGGAGGCGGCTTCACGCTGGATCCCAAGCACCCCAACGTGTTAGCGGGCGGTAAGCGTCCGTTCCATACCATCATTCCCGCCTTCATGGAAAAAGGCGATGACCACATCGGTTTTGGCATTATGGGGGGCGCGGTACAACCGTTGGCGCACGCTCAGTTCGTTTCCAACCTGGTCGATTACGGGATGAACGTGCAGGAGGCCATGGAGTCGCCGCGTTTTTCAAAAAACAACGCGCCCGGCTGCGAGGTCGCGATTGAATTCCGGACCCCGGCGGCAACTTTGCAGCAACTTTCCGAACGCGGCCACATTATCACGATCCGTAAGGAGTATGTCGAGTCGATGGGGCGCGGCCAAGCCATCCTGCATAACTCGAAAACCGGCACGAACTTCGCCGCGTCCGATCCTCGAGCGGACGGCGCCGCGATTCCGGAACCCATTCTCCCTTAAGTGTTGCCGGCCTAAAATCAGCTCGTGGAGCTTCCGCCTAATCGACTTTGGGGAAGTTCGGGCCAGTGGGATGATAGGGAGCGGATGGCTATGCGCCTCGCCACACTCCTCGCCACATTGCTCCTGGCCACTGCTGCGCGCGCACAGTTCAAGAGCACCGTACCGCTGGTCGTTGCTCCCACATCCGTGACTGACGCCAAGGGCCACTACGTCGACGGCCTTACCACGCAAGACCTGGTCCTCTACGACAACGATGTGCCGCAGCCGATCCAGATGGATTGGACCGCCTATCCTATCGATCTGGTGGTCGCCGTCCAAACCAGCTCGAACTCCGGAGCGGTCCTCGACAAGCTCGGCGGAAGCGGCATCCTTGCCACACAGTTGGTCGCGGCCGATGCCGGCGAGACCGCCGTCCTGTCTTTCAGCGACGAGGTGAACGTCCGACAGGATTTCACCGGTAATCCCGATTTGGTGAGCCATGCCCTCCGCATGCTGCGCAAGGATGGTGATGGCGCGCACATGCTGGATGCTTTGCGCCAGGCTCTCGTCATCCTGCAGCACCGCCCGCTCGACCGGCGCCGCATCATCCTCATGATTGCCGAAAAGCGCGATCGCTCCAGCGACGCCAACCTCGACGACGTCATGGAACAAGTCGAGCGGGCCAATGCCGCGGTCTATTGGCTTACCTTCTCCCCGTTTCTCGAGCCGTTTACTACAAAGCCTAGGACCGCCGAAGACCTAAAGCCCATCGATAAGCGCGACAAGCTGAAGCCCGATACCACTGCTGTGCCGCCGGATGTGGGCCCCGGTAGTCCTATCTATGCGCTCGGAGAGCTGTACCGGCTACATAAGCCCGACCTCGCCGCCCTGTTCGCGCGCACCACCGGCGGAGATACCTTGAACTTCCTCAAGAAAAATGCCCTGGAGCAGTCCATTCAGCGCATCGGCGCGGAGGTACACAGCCAGTACATTCTCAGCTTTCAGCCGAAGAGCCGTGACTCGGGAAAGTTTCACACCATCCGCGTGGTCGCGAAAGACCGCCCCGATCTGCACGTCCGAACCCGCGCCGGCTATTGGGCCCTCGAGTGATCGTCCGCGCACGTCCCTGCACGCTCTGTCCCAAATCCACTGCGTGTATTACCTCCATATGCGAGACTACATAAATGGGACACGACATCGACCGCATCGTCTCCGAGGCCCTCGGTACTGATGATGATTATTTGAGTCTAGTCGGACGCCTGACGTTGCTCTTTAGCAAGATCGAAGACCGCTTTGTTCATGACGCACTCTTTCTTGCCGAGACGAGTTGCGACGAGAACCTGAAGGTAGACGCCGATCCAACGAAAATCGCCCAGCTCCGTATTCCCGAAAAGGTCGACTCTCTCAAGAGAGGAATCAAAAAGATCGGTCGCTACTACGGCCTCGATTACGGTCGTGTCAGCACGGTATTGAACGAGTTCGCGGATATTTACAGACTTCGCCGCGTCGTGGTTCATGGTTCTATTCGTTGGTCGATGGCGGAAGAAAAGCCGATGTTTGTTGACAGCCGAAGTAACACTGTACGCGCGTCTCATACCGACCTCGCGGACCTCAACGTGAAGGTTCTTGGGTGGATTCAGCAGTACAACACCGAAATGGCCTTGCTCATGCGCGGCGTGTTGCGCGCTTATGACGGGTTCGCGGACGGGTTGGTTCGGCGGGCGAAGTCTCCGGAGTTCCAACATCTCCTTCGAGGGTTAAAAAGAAGTCCCGGCCCCTTGTAGGATCGCGGAGGCGCGCGGTGCCGCAGTATGTGCAACGGCTTGTGCTGATACGCCGAGATGGGCGAGATCGTTTGATGAAAATGGGCAATACCGCAGGGCCGGCTTCCGATAAATGGAAGCACTTCGAGCGCCTGGTGGCGGCGATCCACCATGCCGCCGATCAAGGCGCCGACATCCGCTGGAACGAGAAGATTACCGGACGCTAGTTCGACGTGACGATCCGCTTCCGCCGCGGCCTCTACGATTACCTTACGGGTCATCGAGTGCAAGGACTACGAAAAGCCTATTCCGGTCGAAAAGGTGGAGTCCTTTGTCACAAAGGCCGCAGACGCCCAGGCCCATCACGCCGTCCTGGCCAGCACGTCGGGCTTTCAGCAAGGAGCGCAGGACGTCGCTCGCAAGCACAACATGACCCTGATCCACGTTACAGAGTCCTCGGATATCGATCTCTCTTCGATGTTCGGCGCGCAGTGGGGTGAACCCACTGATGCGCTCCATATTCAATTCATCGATCTCGAATATGCCGACGGAGAAAAGAAACGCTTGCCCGAGCAAGCCCATGCGATGACATGCTATGTCGAGCACGTTGTTCTTCAGTGCGGATCCGAGCGCGCTACGCTCAATGCCATGGTTCAGGCCTACTCGCCTGGGCTGGTTGGTGGAGACATCGACGCCTACAAAGATCACGTGATCGCCTGCCCCCCCGGCACCCGCGTGATAGAACCCGATGACGGTGAGATCCCGCTGAAACCTCTCTCTTCCGTTCATGTCCGCGCGGGCATGACCAGGGCGAAGACGCTCAACGGACCGACCATGTTCGACCCCTATCTGCCGGTGCCGGACCTCAAGGTCCGCAACGTCGCCACTGGTGAAGAGCGCATCTTCAGTCAGGACGGTCTTAAGCTTGGTTTCAACACGGAGTTCACCGCGGGTACCTTCTATGAACAGCCCCGCCTCGCGCATTTTTACTATTGCGACCACGTCGAAGGCGATATCGCCACCCTGTACCTGGTCGAGTCCTTCCAGCTCGGCAGGCTCATTCGCGCGAAGTTGACGGTCAAGACTGAATACGCAAATCTGTACGTTCCCGTGGCCGACAGAGCTACTCTTCAGCGGCTCCAGCGGCGGCTCGCTGAAGTGAAGGGCTAGAAACCACCGGCCAAAATCGCCTGACGGTGTTTTCTGCTCTTTTTTTGGTTCGAGAAAAATCGTTGGTTGATTCCGGCTCGGCAGCTTTCCAAGTGAGTGAAACAGGGCAAGTTCGAGCAACGCGAATCTGCGGAGCGCGAACCTTCGCAGGTGTCGGCTGCAATTTGCAACTCTTGATGGTGCCGATCTTGCGGGAGCCGATCTCGGCGGTGAGGAACTCAAGCCCATCGACGAGTGCAAGTGCGAGCTCTGCCAGCCCGATACCACTCCTGTGCCGCCGGATTTGGGCCCCGGCAGTCCCATCTACGCGCTCGGAGAGCTGTACCGGCTACATAAGCCCGACCTCGCCACCCTGTTCGCGCGCACCACCGGCGGAGATACCTTGAGCTTCCTCAAGAAAAACGCCCTGGAGCAGTCCATTCAGCGCATCGGCGCCGAGGTACACAGCCAGTACATTCTCAGCTTTCAGCCGAAGAGCAGTGACTCGGGGAGGTTTCACACCATCCGCGTGGTCGTGAAAGACCGCTCCGATTGGCACGTCCGGACGCGCGCGGGCTATTGGGCCCTCGAGTAATCGCTTGACAGACGGCCGCGCACTCTTTACCCTGGAAGCGTCATGCAGGTTGATTTCACGCCCGAGCAACTACAGCGCCTTTCCCAAATTGCGGCACATGCCGGTACAGCCCCTGAGCGTCTGGTGAAAGACGCCGCCTTGCGGTTGGTGGAAGAGGATGAAAAATTCCGCGCCGCCGTGCGTAAAGGCATCGCGCAAGCCGACCGTGGAGAGCTTATCGACCATGAAGAGGTGGTTGCGCGAATTGAGCGCCGCTTCCAGTCTCGGTCTTAATGACAATCCGATGGACCGCGGGAGCTGCAGACGATCTCGAAAGCATCAGCGAGTACATTGCTGAGGACAATCCCGAAGCGGCGCTAAGAGTCGCCCGTGCTATTTTCTCCCGCATCGAGGAGTTGAGCAAATTTCCGCATCTTGGCCGTAAAGGGCGAGAGGAAGGCACCCGCGAGTTCGTACTAACCCCGCTTCCCTATATTGCCGTTTATCGCGTGACCCAAGAGGTCGTAGAGATCCTACATTTCTATCACGGCGCACAGAACCGGTGACGACCACCGTCAAGGGCAGCAGTACCCTAACGCGGCTGTAAACGCGCTGCGCCCCGCCTCCTTTCACTGCTGCCTGCCAGGGGATGGCAATTCCCTCGGCCGTTGCGACTCCGTCGGGATGTGGTAGACAAAAATCGATTGCCCGACCCTAGCCACCGGTTGATAGGCCGCAAGCCATGCGAACGGCCCCGCCTGATGCGGAAGTTTTTCGAAGTCCCAGGGAATGGCGTAATAAGGAGGAGTGCCCGTAAGTGGGCGAGTCTCAAAGGGGCTGGGCAGGGCGCGGTTGTAGGCGCTGATGGCCACCCATCCCTGGACCTTTTGATACGGCTCTAATCCTCGAAAATGCGGCAGCCCGCTCTGGCTCAAATCGGCCCGTCCGTAGTAAGCGATGGCCACGTCTTCCACTCCCTGCGCCCGCAGCCATTCCGATAGCCGATTCAGGTCTTGGCCCCAGTCGAGATCCGAATCCAAGGCAATCCGCTCCGGAGGACCAGCCGCCAACCAGTTGAAATAGGCCAGATAATTCGAGCGCGTGAGAATGGCGGAAATGAGCAGACATGCTCCAAGGCCCGCGAGAATCGCTCGGGCCATCGACATACGCGGATTCCTCCAAAGTCTCTCCACGGCGTACCCGCTCACCATCGCGACAAACGGATAAATCCCGAGCACGTGGCGCAATCCGATGTTGATGTTGCTCGGCAGAGCCAGCCCCAGAATCGTGGCCGGTAAGACCAGCAGCGCCACCCCCCGCCAATCGCGATGCTTTAGGAACGCCATCGCCAGAAACACCGCGCCCATGTCGAACAGGAGAAGAACCGGCGGCGGAGTCTTCACCAGAAACAGCACCGGGAAGAAATTCCAGACTCCGCGATGCCTCCACTCGCCCCGGAAGAAACTGGTGTGTCCTCCGCGATTGTCGAGAGCCAAATCGCGAACGCCTCCGGGTACTTGTCCGGCGGGGATCGGGGTTTCGAGCAACGCGTGAAGTGGAGTGCGCAGCAGGGGCAGCCTGCCGAAATAACGGTCGAAGGTGTCGTGCGAAGCGACGGCTTGAATAGGGTATCGGGTAAAAAGATATCCAGCGGACATGGCCAGATAAAGGGCCAACATACAGGCCGCCAAATCGCGCCCGATCCACCACAGCGGCCGCTTGCGAATCGCTTCGGCGCCGCAAGTAAAATAAAGAACCAGAAGGAGCGCGGCCGCTCCGGGCACGAACAGCACTGCGGAAAGCTTCGCCACCACCGCCAAGCCCGCGGCAAAACCCATTCGCAGGGCCGCCCACAAGCCGGGATTCTCCATCCACAGCGTCAACGAGTACAGCGCGGCAACTAGAGTGGCCGTCGCCGCCATGTCGGTGGTGGCGAGGCTCGCATGGGCCAGAACGGGCGGAATAAAGGTGAAAATCAGAAGGGCGAATAGGGCTGCCGGTTCACCGAAAACATGCGCGGTCCAAAACCAAACCACCGCGCAGGCGAGGAGAAAAAAAGGGAGCGTTCCGATGCGGGCAAGTGTCAAATTGCGCCAATAGAGCCCGTCCGCGTACAGGATGGCGTTGCCTTCCCCGTAGGTATCCGTTTCCTTATTACCTAAATACGGACGGCGCAACCCTGCCAGATAAGGACCCAACGCCACGAACACCCGGGCGAGCGGCCCGTGCTTGACCTCAATATCGTAGACATGGTCCTGGAGCAACTGCATGCCGCACGCGATTTGAGAGGATTCGTCGACCGTTTGAGTGAATATTCGGTAAGTCGCCCCGATGCGCGCGACCCCGACTACCACGATCGCTGCTGCGAGCCAGCGAAGCACAGAAGGGGTAAGCATCTGGGCGTCCAATTGCAATCCCTGTATTCTCTTAGGATATGGCTCCCATCGTGATCACCGGCGGCGCGGGCTGCATTGGCTCGGATCTCGCCGAATCCCTGATCGCGACGGACTGCCAGGTTATTGTTCTCGACAACCTGAGCAGCGGGAAGATCGAGCATATCGAGCCGCTGCTTTCCTCCCCAAATTGTCGCTTCCTCGAAGCCGACCTTCTCGACCCCTCCACCTGGGATGGCGCCTTCGCGGGCGCCGGCATGATCTACCATTTCGCCGCCAACCCCGACATCAAGTTCATCGAAGGCGAAGCCACCGATAAAGACCTGCAACAGAATACCATCGCGACCTACAACGTCCTGGAAGCCGCCCGGCGGCACGGTGTTCGCCGCTTTGCCTTCTCGTCCACTTCCGCCATCTACGGCATTTCCCCTATTCAGCCGATCCCCGAAAACGCCTGCCCCCGGCCTATTTCCCTCTACGGCGCGACCAAGCTCGCCGGCGAAGCCATGATTTCGGCATTTTCCAATCTTTTTGGAATGCAATGCTGGATTTTCCGCTTCGCCAACATCGTAGGAGCCAAAGTGCGGAAGAAGGGGCGGACTGTAATTTCGGATTTCATTCAAAAACTGAAGGAAAATCCCCGCCGGTTGGAAATCCTGGGCGACGGCCATCAGGCCAAATCCTATCTGCTGTCTAGCGAATGCATCGATTCCATGCTGTATGTGGTGGCGCACGCGAAGGAACCGCTGAACATTTATAACCTCGGATGCAGCGATTCGCTCTCGGTCAGGCGGATCGCGGATATGGTGATGGAAGCGATGGGATTAACCGGCGTGGAATACTCCTTCACCGGCGGCGAGGGTGGCTGGCCGGGCGACGTGCCGCGCTTCACTCTGGATGTCTCCGCGCTAAGCCGATTGGGATGGAAGGCCCGCTACTCTTCCGAAGAAGCGGTCGCGCACGCTATTCGATACACATTGCAGGCTCAAATGGAAGCCGAACCAGTCGCATGCAGGCCGTAATTCTAGCAGGAGGATTGGGCACGCGCCTGGGTTCCCTCACCGCGCGGATTCCGAAGCCCCTGGTGCCCGTGGCAGGGGTCCCTTACCTTGAACACCAACTGCGCCTGCTGGCGCGCCAATCGATTCTCGATGTTGTGTTTTTGACCGGATATCTCGGCCAAGCCATTGAAGATCGTTTTGGCGATGGCGGCTCGCTGGGCCTCTCCATCCGCTATTCGCGCGAACCCTCTCCGCTCGGAACCGGCGGAGCTCTCCGCCTGGCCGCGCCTCTGATCGCTGATCCGTTCCTATTGATTTACGGCGATTCCTACTTGTCCATCGAGTATCGGGAGGTACTTGCTGCGCTTGATCATGTCGCGCTCGATCGATTCCCAGTCACCGGCGTCGTTGTCGTCTATGACGATCGCGAGGGACGCACATCGGTCCGCAATAATATCGCGATCGACCACGAAGGGTTCGTCATCCGGTACGATAAGGACTCCTTAGACGATAAGAGCCTGAAATTTGTGGAAGCGGGCGTGCTGGCGTTCCGGCGCAGCATTATTGATTTGATTCCCGAAGGAGTCGTCTCGCTGGAGAAAGACCTGTTTCCCCAATTGATCGCCACCCGCCAGCTACGCGCCTACCCCACGGGGCAGCGCTTTTACGATATCGGCACGCCAGACCGGCTGCGCGCGATCGAAGAGTATCTTAGTGAAGCATCCCAGAAACGGATATTCGGTGAGGCCCTCAAACAGAGCCGCGACCGTTAGGGAGCGGTTCCGGTCGGTGCGCGAGATTGTCCAGTTAATCCTGGGACGGTACACCAGCGGACAACGAATGCCTTGTGCACGTGAAGTTTCGTCATGATCATCACGCGGACGCCTTTTCGAATTAGCTTCGCCGGCGGCGGCTCGGATCTCGAGTCGTATTACCAGCACGCCCCCGGCGCGGTGCTGTCCACGGCGATCAACAAGTACATGTATATCTCGGTGATGGACCGCTTCGGCGGCACCTACCGCATCGGCTATTCGAAGACGGAACTGGTAGATCGCGCCGACCAGATTCAGCATCCCATCGTCCGCGAGTGCCTCGCGATGTTGCAAGTGCGCGGCGGTCTCGAGATCGTTTCCATGGCGAATCTGCCGGCCGAAAGCGGCGTGGGCTCTTCTTCCAGCTTTACGGTGGGCCTGCTGCATGCGCTGCACGCCATGCAGGGCCGCCTGGTTACCGCCGAGCGGCTGGCCAGCGAGGCTTGCGCCATCGAGATCGAGCGCCTGGGCGAGCCCATCGGCAAGCAGGACCAGTTCATCGCAGCGTATGGGGGCTTGCAATTCATCCAGTTCCATCCCGACGGCCACGTGTGCGTGAATCCGGTGATCTGCTCCCCGGAAACGCGCCGTGAATTGAATCGCCGCCTGCTCGTCTTTTACGCCGGCGGCACGCGCGCCGCGCGTGAGATTCTGGCGCGCCAAAGCTCCAACACCGCCAATTGTCTCTCCACAGTCGCGAAAATGTGCGAGATCGCCCATCAGCTTCGCGACGTGCTCACCGCTGGGCGCGATTTGAACGAATTCGGCCATCTGCTGCATCGCTCCTGGGAGTTGAAGAAGACGTTGGAAACCGGAATCAGCAATTGCCGCATCGATCAACATTACGAGCGCGCCCTGCGCGCCGGCGCGTTGGGCGGCAAGCTCCTGGGCGCCGGCGGCGGCGGTTTTCTGCTGTTCTATTGCGAGCCGCATCTGCAAGACCGCCTGCGCGCGGAGCTGCACGAACTGGCCGAGTTGCCTTTTTCCTTCGATATGGAAGGCAGCAAGGTGATCCACGTCGGGAGCGACCGCTGGTGAGTCCAGAAAGCGTCAAGCGACGCTGCGTCTTCCTGGACCGCGACGGAACGGTGAATGTCCGGCCCGCGGTGGGCGAATACATCCGCCATTGGCCGGAATTCCGTTTCATCCCGGGCATCGTCGATTGGATCCGGATCTTCAATGCTCAGGGATTCCTGGTGATCGTGGTCACCAATCAGCGCGGCGTCGCGCGCGGCCTAATTCGCCCGCAAGATTTAGATGAGATTCATCGCCGCATGGCCGAGGAGATCGAGGACTCGGGCGGCCACATCGATCAAATCCTGTGCTGTCCGCATGAGGAAGATTCTTGCGATTGCCGCAAGCCTAAGCCCGGTTTGGTGCTCCAAGCGCAGATGCGCTGGGATATCGATCTGGCGTCCTCGCTGCTGATCGGCGATAGCGATTCCGATCGCGAGCTGGCTCGCGCCTGCGGCATGAGCTTTGTCCGCGTTCGCGACGGCCGCGTGGTCGAAACGGCCGCCTGGTCGAAACGATAGCCGCCTCATGACCCTCGTCTCGATTGTCGTGCCGACGCACAACGAAACCGGCAACGTCCCCGTTCTGTACCAGCGTCTCGCCGCCGTTTTCCAAGATCTTCCCGGCTACGATTTCGAGCTGATCTTTTGCGACGACAGCACCGACCGGACTCCCGACCTGATCTGCGAGTTGCACCGCTCTGACGCGCGCGTGAAATTGGTGCGGCTCTCGCGCCGCTTCGGCCAATCGATCGCCATTGCCGCAGGAGTGGATCGGGCGTCCGGCGATGCTGTCATCATGATGGACGCCGATCTTCAGGATCCTCCCGAGGTGCTTCCGCGATTGATTGAAAAATGGCGCGAGGGATTTGAAGTCGTTTATGTGCAACGCGCCAGTTCTTCCGCCTCGCGTCTCTACAAGCTGTTTTCGTTTGTCTTTTACCGCCTGCTCAAGAAAATCGCTTCCGTCGATATCCCTGTCGATGCCGGCGAGTTTCGTCTGCTCGATCGCAAGGCGGCGGACTATTTGAGAGCGCTGACCGAGCATACGCGCTATTTCCGCGGCTTGACCGTCCTTCCGGGCTTCCGCCAAACCAGCATCCACATCCAGCGTGCCGAGCGGCTTCAAGGCCAGACAAATTACAACTTCAAGCGCTCGGCTTTGGTGGCGCTGGACGGAGTCTTGTCGTTTTCTATCGTTCCCCTGCGCCTGTCCGCCGCCGCGGGCGTCGTCACGGCCTTCGCCGGCATCGCGATTGCCCTCGTCTACGCCATCTGGAAACTTATCGATCCGGCGATCGCCGGCCCCGTTTGGCCGCTGCTGTTCGCGGCGCTATTCTTTCTTGGAGGGCTTCAGCTATTGGCCATGGGGATTGTGGGCGAGTACCTCGCCCGGATCTTTATCGAAGTGCAAAACCGCCCGGTTTATTGGGTCGATTATCAGGTAGGGTTCGACAAAGACCGAGGCACCAATTGATGAGGAGAGATTTATCGAGTGCTCTGCTGTTTTAAAAACTCGATAATTTCGCGACGCTCTTCACTGTTGGGGACTCGAAAACTCATGTCATTATCCGGGACCAGCTTTTCTGGGTCCGTGAGCCATTTGTCCAGCGTCTCTTCGTCCCACATGATTTTCGACTTTGCCAGCGCATCTGAATACTGAAACGAAGGCACCGACGCCGCCGTGCGACCATAGACTCCCGCGAGTCGAGGACCTTCCTTATCGCGATCCAAGGCGTGGCATCCGGCACACCGCGCCTCGAAAACATCCTTTCCGCTCTTCGCTTGTGCAGGAAGAAATGACGCAGCAAGAAATGACGAAGTAATCGCCAATGCCAAAACGACGCAAGCCGCGGGATACAGGATTTTCACTGCCTTAAGCTCCATCCAGCGGTGAGTCGACGATCGCGAGACTGTGGTTTTTCATAACCGACTGAACGTTGGTGATTCCGAGCACGCTTTTCAGTTTCTCATCCGGCACCTTCATCGGCCCTGGGCTCTTGGCGGTGCCTGGAGCCGGCTGCGGGAATGCCGTGGACATCGCCGTGTGAAAAGTGACATTGCCTTCCACCTTCTGCATCACCTGATGAATATGCCCGTTGAGAACCGTTACCGAGCCGAACCGCTTGAGATAGGAGAGCGCTTCGGCGCTGTCCGCGGTCGCCCAGCCCCAGTCAGGATAGACGGACCACAGCGGAATGTGCGCGAACACGACAATTGGCCGGCTCGCCGGTTGTGACTTGAGATCGGCTTCCATCCAGTGCAGTTGATCGGTACCCAGCTTGCCCATGCCTTCCTGCATGGCGACGTTGGAGAGTCCGACGAAATGGACGTCTTTATGATTGAAGCTGTACCAGCCGCGTCCGTTGGCGTTCTTACCATACCGTTCGAGATACTGTTTGCCGTCGTCCGTCGAAGTGTCGTGCTCACCAGGAACGAAAAACGTCTGCTGGGCTTTGACGCCCTTGAGCATCTGATCCAGCGTGTCGAACTCCTCAGGTTTCGAGCTGTGAGTCAGATCGCCTGTGTGAATCAGGAGCTCAGGGGCGTGCGGCAGTGCGTTGATTCGATCGATCGCCACCTGCAAGGTCGATGCGACGTCGGGATTGGCGGGTTTGTTGAAGCCCATGTGACTGTCGCTAATTTGCACGAAGTGCAGTTCACCTTTTGCGTTTTTCAACTTTTGGCCCATCGCCTGGGAACCAAGCACGCCTCCGCTGACGCTCCAGAGGACGCCGGTGCCGGCCCAAGCCATGCATTCCAGAAATCCGCGACGATCGATTCCATCATGATTGTGATCGTGAACAATTCCTTTTGCCACTTTTCACCTCGTTATTGGATTTGTTTCACTCCGTAGATCAAGACCTCGGATGCGCTTTGTCTATTCCCTCCTTGGCAATATTTTTGGTCCGGAGGATGGAACGTGTAAAAGAAGTGTGAATTCGCCGCCGTTCGGGAATCGCCCCGGCAAGATGTACGTCTAAAGGGGCGTGCAAAAGAAAAAGAAGAACACTTTGAAGCTGTCTCTCGCTGCTGTCCTCATCGGTTCGATGGTCACCGTGGCCCTTGCGTCCGCGTTGATTCATCCGTACGGACCGGTGAAGTCCGCGAAACCATCTCGGGCGATGCTCAGCGGAGCACAGATCGGCCCTCAGGTTCTGAACATTTTCGAGCGCTCGTGCCAGAACTGTCATTCCGAGAACACAGAGTGGCCGTGGTACAGCTATGTAGCGCCAGCGTCCATGATGATCGAATCGGACGTCGCCAGGGCTCGTAGCGAGATGAATCTGTCGCGCTGGAGCGAGTACAGCGTCGAGGATCAGCAGGGGATCCTGACATCGCTTACCGCCGTGGTTCGGAGCCGGGAAATGCCGCCCTCGAGATACACCATGATTCATCCGCAGTCCAAGCTTTCCGAAGAAGAGCGCCAACTGATCTACAATTGGGCCCGCGGTGAACGGCAGAGACTCCAACAGCCGATCCGTCCTACGATCACGGGAGACTAAGACGCGATCGCATTCTTAAAGCAACAACTTACGAGTTGATCCCGGCCTGGGAATAAAATGACGCCTACGCCAGTCATCCATGCAGGGAACACTCGCGATTGTGATGCAATGAATGACATCTGTGGTTGATTCGGCAAAACTTGCCCGCTTCGAGCAAGCGGTACTCACGCATCTCGACGCCGCTTATAATCTCGCGCGTTGGCTGACGCAAAGTTCCGACGACGCGGACGATGTTGTGCAGGAGGCCTGTTTGCGGGCATTCACTTTTTTCGACAGTTTCCAGGGCGGGGAAGACGGACGGGCGTGGCTGCTCTCCATCGTGCGCAATACCTGTTATACGTGGCTGCGAAAAAAGAACGCCCGGGAATCCGCGATGGAGTTCGATGAAAACCTGCACACGCCTCTCGCCGATTCAGTGGATGCGGAAACCGTTCAAATGCGCCGCGCGGACTCGGAGATGGTGAAACAAGGAATCGAAAAACTGCCCCCCGAATATCGTGAGGTGTTAATCCTACGGGAGATGGAGGGTCTTTCTTATAAAGAAATTGCCGGTTTCATCCGTCTGCCAATCGGGACGGTGATGTCGCGCCTCTCGCGCGCACGGCAGCGTTTGTCTGATTTGCTGACCGCCCCGGCGGGACGGGAGTCGTTGAAATGAGCTGCCACGAAACGAAAACTTTTATCGACGCGTATTCGGATGGCGAACTCGACCTCGTGCGCAGCATCGAGTTGGAACATCATCTGAACGATTGTTCCGCGTGTGCGGCCTTGCGCGAGATGCGGCGAAGCTTGCAACGGGCAGTTCGTATTGATCTGCTTCGTTACCGTAGCCCCGACGAGCTAAAGAAGCGCCTGCGGGCTGCTCTGGCGGCTCAAGACCGGCGAGAACGCCAGGAAAGCAGGCGAATGTGGTCATGGATTTCACGTCCGTGGCCGCTTGCAGCCGCGAGCGCCGCCGCGATGCTGGTCATCGCCGCTCTTTGGCTTCGTCCAGTACCCAATTCTGTCGAGCGCGAAGTTGTCGATAGTCACGTACGTTCACTGATGGCCAGCCACTTGACCGATGTTGTTTCCAGCGACCAGCACACGGTAAAACCTTGGTTTGCCGGAAAACTGGATTTCTCGCCGCCGGTGCGCGATTTTGCCGCAGCAGGCTTTCCGCTGGTGGGCGGCAGGCTCGACTACATTGACAATCACGCCGCAGCGGCGATCGTGTATCGCCGGAACCAGCATGTGATCAACGCGTTGGTTTGGCCTGTCCATACGCCTGATCAGGGCTTCCGAAATGGCGTGAAACAGGGGTATCACGTAATCGAAACGGTTCACGGCGGAATGGAATGCTGGATCGTGAGTGATCTTAATGCCGATGAACTTACACAATTCGCGAACCTGTTCGTGACTTTTCCTTCTCAATAAGACAGTCTCTTTTCTCCAGCGGGAATATCTGCGCGGAAATGAAGTCTATTAGACGACTGAATTCACTGCGCAGGAGAGATCTTCTGAATGAGACATAAAATAGTCGCCCCTATTTGTAGATTTATAGCAGGTTTATCACTCACCATCGGGGTGGTCGCGCAGCAGGGGGCAACAGAAGCGCCCGCTGGATTTACGACCCCGATCTTGGCGAGCAATCCCGGAACGCAAAGCGTCAGTAATGGGCTGGCTGAGCCGTCCGGCGACACGTTCGCCCGCGATCAGGCGGTTTTCGAGGCCATTCACGATCCGACTACTGGTCTCGGCCGGCTCTTCAATGCGAGTTCCTGTGTCACATGCCACGCCAATCCAGTGGCTGGATCGACCAGCCAGATTACCGAGATTCGCGCCGGGCATCTCGATGACAATGGCAATTTCGTGAACCCGACTGTCACGATCAATGACGGGATGAATACCGTCGGAGGCCGTTCTTTGATCAACGATCGAGCGATTTGTGCGCAGGCGCAGGAGCACGTGCCCGCTGCGGAAAATATCCGCACGTTACGCGCTGTGCTGAATGCTCTGGGCGACGGATTTGTGGAGGCGATCGACGACAACACGCTGATCGCCATCGCGCAAGGGCAGCCGGCGCGGAGCCACGGATTGATCCAGGGCGAAGTCATTGAAGTCCCGGTTCTGGAAGCTCCGGGGCAGACCCGCGTGGCACGCTTCGGATGGAAGAATCAGCACAGCAGTTTGTTGTCCTTCGTCGCCGACGCGTACTTGAACGAGATGGGCGTCACCAATCGTTTGAAGCCGGTGGATTCAACCGCCGTTTGCAAGATCACGCAGGACCCGGAAGATCAGCCCGACAGCCTGGGACTGGCGGATATCGACCATTTCGCGCAATTCAGTCGCGGGACGCAAGTGCCGCCGCGCGATGCGGCAATCGCGATGACAGCCGATGCGCAGGCAGGTCAGAAGCTTTTTGAATCGGTGGGCTGCAACATTTGCCATGTGGAATCCATCACCACCGCCCCCGTGGGAATGCCCATCAACGGCGGAGCATACACCGTGCAAGAGGCCCTTGCCAATACAACGATTCATCCGTTCGGCGACTATCTGCTGCACGATATCGGAACTGGAGATGGAATCGTCCAGACCGGGCCGCAGGACACGGCAGATAAAATGCGGACGGCGCCACTGTGGGGCTTGCGAACGAGGTCGCGGTACATGCACGATCTGGCATCGCTAACGCTGCAGGCGGCGATCGAGCGGCACAGGGACGAGGCCCGCGAGGTAACTCACAAATTCAAAGCGCTCACAGCCACTCAGCAGCAGCAGGTTATCACCTTTCTGAACTCGTTGTAGCGTCGCTTTAGCGTAAAGGGGTGGCCGATTTTTGAGCGAGTCTATTTTTGAGCGAGGCGATCGGCGCCAGTTGTTCCTGTTGTCGTATCTGTTCGGCGACAACATCCCCGCCACGCTTATACACCCGATAAGCGCGTGAGTGATCTTTGGAACGGATGACCGTGTAAAACCGATCGTCTATAAACTCGATGGCGCAGTTGTTCTCTATGGCGATTCCGATTCCCCCGATCCTACGAATCATTTCGCGGAAATCTCGCCGCCGCGGGACGCCGCGGGTCATGCCGTTGTAGTGAGGGCAGACGATTCCGCTCACCAGCCCGAGGCCCCTTACGTTGATGTACTTCCAGTGCTGCGGATCATAGAAGGACATCGAATCCAAGTGCCCCGAATCAAACCAGCAGATAGCGCCCGCGCTAATGCCGGCCAGGATCGCTCCCTTCCGGTAGGCCGCCTTGAGGATCCGGTCCACCCCGAGACGACGCCACACACGCATCATATAAAGCGTGTTCCCGATAGTAGAGTTGCTGTGACAAAGAGAGCTCTGGCGTGCCTGATTTTAGAGCTCTCCGCTCGCGGTCGAGTACGCGATAAAGCAGGGTAAGATTTTGGAAAAAAGCCGCATCTGGTGTGCACCATCTAAGCGCAACATCCAAGTCATCGAGCACTTCATCGATACCGCGCATCTTATGTTCAGCCTCCAGGCGAAGCACGTCGTCGTAGATGGCGTAAATCCTGCTGACAGCCTCGTACTTAGTCGGGCTCGCGGAATCGACGCTCACCTTCAGGGAAAACTCCCGCACGAGCGGATGCAGCCGGAGTGCAAGCCCGCCTTGAAGTTTCTCCACCAGATTCAAATCGCACAACTCTGATAAAGCTTCATCAAATGGAGAATCCAGGATCGAGCCGCCCTCTTTTGTTCCTGAGAGAAGCTCCAGCCGGCGCCTTGGTACGATCTCGGACTCATCGAAGAACGCCGCAAGGAAAAAAATGCGCCGGGAATAATCGTCCGTGACAAGCGTCCATTGCTCATCCAACGTTGCGGCCACTGGGGCGCTGTGCCGGGTGGCCAACTCGATCCCGGAAATGACGTTCATATCGATTGTTTCGAGCCGATTTCCGGCCAGTGATTCGCGATATTGTTCGAACGAAATCCAGGTTCGCTTGCGCAGCATGCCTGCTGCTAAAACGACAGCGAGCGGTAGATATCCAAGCGCGTTGACAATAGCGCCCGCCTGTTGTTGCTCAAATGCATTAGCCGGTTTTCGGTCCCGGGTCAGGAGTTCATAGGCTGCATCGTGCGAAAGCTCGCCGACTGCCTGCGAAGAAACACCCAAGTCCGAAAAGTCGAAGTTCTTTCGTGTGGTAAATAATATGTCCGCGCCGGTCGTCAGAACCGCGACTTCTTTGCCGCCAAGTTCGAGCGGATCGTTCAACGCCAAGGGTTCACGAACATTGTCAATCACAATGAGTGTGTTCGGGTGAGCAAGGCAGTGCGTCTTTAAAGCAATGAGCAGCTCCTGGCTATCCACTTGTGCCGCCGGTTGGCCCGCCGCCAACCCGAGTCGCTTCCCGATATCGAGGAACTGCGGCAACCAAGGCTCGGCGCCTTGAATCCAGAACACGTGCTGGAACGCGAAGCTAAAGCGGTACGCAAATTCGATTGCCAGTTGAGTCTTGCCGATGCCACCCATTCCGGTAATCCCAACGTGAGCCGTACCAATCTTGTTCAGATTGCCAATAAACTTCAAATAGAGCTCGATCAGCTCCGTATGACGACCTGCGAAACGGGGGTTCGGAAGAAAGGGGATTTGCGAGTTCCCTGGAAGTATTTCGTACTCGTAACTTACAGGGGCCTGTAAGGCTTTAGCCAGCCGTTCCGCCAAACCGTCAAGAGTGTTGGTATCGGATAGATGAATGCCCTGTATGTTGGAAAGCGCCGCTGGAGGTTCGGGCGCGTCAGGCAAAAAAACTGGAACGATTGGTTTTTCAATCGCCCTGGCCGTAAGCCACTCATGTTGGACCCAGGCCGAGCCCGCCGAGTTCTCGGTCCACAGCAAAACGATCGCGTCAGAGGAGGCTAGAGCACGTGCAACCTCTCGCGACCAATTGGTATCGATACTTCGCTGGTCGCGCCAGACATCAAAGTGCTGACCCTCGAGGTTGCTGTGGATCCTCTCGGCCACACTGCGGTCCTTGGAGGAGTAGCTGATGAACGCGCGGGCCATTCAGACACATTACCACCGATGGACACGTAGGCGATCCCGCCTAACACGGCTACTTCGTATTGGACTGCAAGGGAGATCCCTCTCGAATCTCATCGGTGGCGCGGCGCACTACCAGATCCACCGGCTTCAGCGCGCGGCACTCGGCGCGGGACTGAAACGGCGCGTTTCTCGCAAAACCGATAACTTCCCAGCCGGCCGCGGCGAATGCTTAGACCGCGGCCCCGCGTTCTGCGATTTTACGCGGATCTTCTTTGCGGCGCCGCAGCCTCGTTTGTTGCCTGCATTGACTTCATCAGGTCGGCTGCGGAGGCTCCTTCGACTGACAGTCCATAGCCAACTTCGCGCACGATCCTTTCCTTCAACGGCTGAATGAAATGGATGCGCGTGTCGCGGCGCGTTACTTCCGGCGCTTTCAGGTAAAGCGCGGCCAACTCGCGCGCCCGGCTGAGAGCCCTACCGTTCGGAACGACCTCGGCAACCACCCCCCAGTCATAGGCAGTACGCGCCGGCAGGGGCTGTGGATTGAGCAGGAAAGCCTCTGCCCGTCCCGCTCCAGCGCGATAGCTCCACGCGGTGAAGATGCCATCACCGGGCACAACACCCGCGGCGAAGTGGCCTACGTCCTGGAACGTCGCGCCCTCGGCCGCAACCACGACGTTGGCCAGTAGCGCGTACTCAGAATGGATATGGGCACGTCCCTCGATGGCTGCAATCACCGGCACGCGAATGTTGGCCATGTTTTCTAAAACCTGCACGCCTTCGTCATGGATCTGGCTCCATACGCCGGGATCGGAAACGTTGTTGAAAGACGACCAATCCACACCGATCATGAAGTCCCCTCCCGCCCCCGTGAGGATTACGATCTTATTCGCTCGATCTTGTGAAATCCGGTAGAACGCATCCACAACCTCCGTATGGGCCTCTGCCGTGAATGTGAGCGGTCCTCCGTTGCTATGGAATTGGACGACTAGCACGCCTTCGGCTTCTCGGGTCAGCTTCAGGTTGCGGTAGGCAGTCAAATAGTTGTCTCGAAGTGTTTGCATGATGTTCTCCTTTTTCAATACATCCGGTTTTCTCGTCGCCGGCCTTTGCTCGTGGCGCAAATTATCGCTCATCCCACTGTCGAATCGGAATCACCAGGTACAGCTCAGTGCGGTTTGGTAGATGCGCCACGTACGGCATGCCATTTGATCCGTCACGATTGAACCCTTGGAAGTCATCCTGATGCGGGCTTACAACCATCACGTGCGGACCGACATGGAACTCCTGGCCAGAAGAGCCTTTCGCCGACTTAACCCATGCGCCAACGTACATGTATGAGATGCCGATACGATCAATGTGTGGCGTCCGGCCGGCCATGCTGTCTTTCATCCACTGAAAAAATACGCGGTCGAAGCATCCTGGTTCGTCGTGTGGATACCCGGGAATGGCCGGAAGACAGGTCCATTCATTCGTACCTTTGCGGAGAACACCGTATTCGCCGTTGGGCGACGACGGCCAGTCGAGAAGCGTCGCATCTTTCGTGATTAACATGGGGCCAGCGCGCAGCGCGTCCGCAATTTTTTCCGGATCTGCGACAGGCAGGTGCGATTCTGCCTTCTGTGCGAAGGCGCAGGCTGCCATCAAGCATACAATCGCCACCAACCTCCCGCTCCCCAGGATGTCTGGGCTGATGTTGTCGAGCCCGATGCTCGGGCTCATGTCGTGAAGAATCTGGGTTGCATTCATACAATCACCTCAGTTGTGCCCCCAAGCCGCCACATGGGGAAGGTCGCAAGTTAAGCGGCAGGCGCGCTCCTAAAGCCCGTTTTTATGCTCGGGCCATTTCGGGTTCTCTTACTTCGACGTCCGAGAGTAGTAGATTCAATCCTTCAGGAATAGTCGGGTGGGTGAAAATTGCGTCCCGAAGCGCAGGGAACTCCATGCCGCTCAGCATCGCGGTCTGCACCACCGCGATCAAATCGCCGCCGCCGGTAATGAAAGCGGTGAAACCTAGAATCCGGTTCCCGTGCTCGTCGATGAGCATCTTGAGAAATCCCCGCGTTTCGGAAATCGTACGGGTTCGGAACACGCCTTCCGCCGGCATCCTGGCCACGCGGTACTCGATGCCCTGTCGTCGGGCCTCCGCTTCATTCAACCCCACACGCGCAAGCTCGGGATCGGTGAAGATACAAAACGGAATCAGCCGGTCGCGCGTCGTCCGGCGGCCTCCCTTCAAATTCCTGAGAATCACAAGAGCATCATCATACGAGACGTGAGTGAATTGTGGACTTCCCGCGCACTCACCCACCGCCCAAACGCCCGGCTCTGTTGCCTCCAGCCGGTCATTCACCTTTATGTAGCCCCTCTCATCCAGCTCGATGCCGGCATCCTCAAGCCCTATACCCTTTGTGTTCGGGGTGCGTCCAGCCGCGACAAGGATATGGCTTGCGTCAATCGTGCGCTCCCGGGCCTCGTGGCCGATCTGTACTCGGACGCTTTCACCGGAAACGCCGCTCACCTTCCTCACCTCCGCGCGGAGCAGCACCTCAATGCCTTCGTCGCGGAAGAGTTCAAGGAGGGCTTCCGCGGTATCCCGATCCTCGCGGCTGAGCAGTTGCGATCCTTTTTCGATCACGGTGACCTGGCTACCGAAGCGCTTCATCGCCTGGGCGAACTCGAGTCCCACGTACCCGCCACCCACGATGATCAGATGGCTGGGAACACGATCCAGCTCGAGAGCTTCGATGTGTGTCATCGGTCTGGCTGCCGCCAGCCCCGGGGTATCCGGAATGGTGGCATGAGTGCCCAGATTCAGAAAGAGCCGGTCCGCGGTCACACGGCGTGTGGTTCCGTCCCTGGTTTTCACTTCCAGCGTTCTGCGGCCGACCATCCGGCCTTCGCCCAGGATCAGGTCTGTGCCGCTCTCCTTATACTTGGCCAGATGGTATTTCACCGAAGCGTCAACCATTCTGCGCTTCCGTTCGCGCACCCGCTCCATGTTGATCAAGTATGCCCCGGTTTCAATTCCGAACTCTGCCGCGCGGCCAAACAGCGACGCCACTTTGGCGCTATAGATGACGTTTTTGCTCGGCAGGCATGCGATGTTGTGACAGGATCCTCCGATCCATTTTCGTTCCACCATAGCCGTGCGTTGAGCATTTTCCAATCGAAGAATGAGCATGAAAGAACTTGACAACGCAGAGTAGTTGACAGGAATGAGGAGGCCGCGCAGCGGCCGACTTCCTTTCTTGGGTTTTGGGTTTGAAGAGATAGAGCTCGTTGTCGTCGTCGCGTGCGCCGCGTGGAAAAGTGGAAAACCTGGGTTTGGTTTTCCACACTTCCCACCGGCCCGGCATTTCCATAGCCCTGATGCGGCTTCACAGAAAGCGCGGCGGAATCGGCGAGGAACTCTTGCATCGGCGCAGGAGC
>DATDGT010000124.1:0-13535 GCA_036521975.1 Bryobacteraceae bacterium | reverse complement strand
ACGCTACATACTTGAGTCACGGCTGATCCTCTTTCCTCGATGAGTGGTTCTTGTCAGGGAACCCACTCCAGAGTAATGAGGATCGGCCTGCTCCGGCCGCCGTCAGCCGCCGAAATCATCGCGCTATTTTGGACAGCAATGGCGGGAAATAGTGAACCATCCTTGCGTTTACCCTGTAACGCGAGACCGTCGCCCAGAGGACGGGTTGCCGGCGAATTCCAATATTGCCTGCGGTGATCGGCATGGCGGGCGCGCAGATTTTCGGGAATCAGAAGCTCCACACTGCGTCCAAGAAGATCTTCGCGGGAGTAGCCGAACATGTTTTCCGTCACGCGGTTAAGGAGCACGATATGACCTTCAGGATCAACCTCGATGATGGCGTCGGGCGCCGCCTCGAGAAGTTCGCGAAACCGCCGTTCCAGCCGCGCCGCACTCCGCGCTTCCTCCTTCTGACGCGTCAACTCCGACAACTCCCGTTGAATAGCATGCTGCTCGGTGGCATCGGCCAGGATAAGAAGCATCCCACGGCGATTCCCCTGGGCATCGGACCAGGGTGTGAGACGAACATCCACATCGATTGATGCGCCATCCTTTTTCGTGACACGAATCCCGGTTTCCGGCAAGGAAGGCGGGCGCAATTGTATTTCCAATGGCAGATGGTGGCCTCGAATCTCGGACTCGGTCCAACCCAACATAGTCTCCGCGGCGCGATTCCACAATTGAACGATCTCCTCATCGTCCACCGCAATGATCGCGTTGGGTGAGGCATCCAGCAGGGCTCGTAGGAATTCGGCGGGATGAAGCGCGGGCACGGGGAACGACTATTTTAGCCTCCCGGCCAGTTTGGGTGTCTTGGCGCAGTTCGGACGTTGCTCTGCGTCAGATACCCCAAATGGAAACCGGTGAGCGCCCGGTCACGCGCCGGGCGACCGGTGTTAGATGCTAATGATCGGGCATGGCGAGCCGCCCAGGATGGCGAGAGCGTTCTGAAAGAGGTCTCCGACTGGACCGGCACTCCGATGCCTCCCTATCACCAGGAGATCGGCGTTGAACTGCTCGGCGACGCGTGGAACTACCGCACTGGGTTTTCCCGCATCGATGAACACCTCCGCTGACGTGCCGGCCTCCATCTGGAGCGCGTTGATACGGATATTCGCTTGTTCCAGAATGTAGCGTGCCAGCTCATCCCTCAACTGCCAGCCCGCGTCCAATACATCCGCGGCAGCCGTTGCATGGACAATCCCCAGAGTGGCCTGATACTCGGCAGCGAGCCAAGCCGCCCATTCCAAAGTACTCCTGCTGCATTCGCCGAGATCTACGGAGCACAGGATCCTGCGGCAATGAATCTCTTCGAGAGGGGGAGTAAACTCCGCATGGACGCTCGTCCAGACCGGGCATGCCACATCGTGCAGGGTCTTCGTGGTGACGGAACCGAGCAAATGCCTGCGGAAAAAACCAAGACCGTGAGTCGCAATCATGACCAGATCCGGCCCCCATGATTGCGCGGCCTCGGCAATGGCCCGCGCAGGGTCGTCGGCTATCACGCAAACGCGTTGTGTGGTGAAGTATTTGAGCTCGCTTGCAAGGAACGCATCCAGTTGAGCCTTCTCTGCCGGCATCCGTTCCTCGGCTAGCGTGTGCTCCCCCATGCCCACTGCGTGAAGCAGCATAATCTCGGCTTCAAACTGCCCTGCAAGAGCCTCCACGTGGCGTCCACCTCGAAATGATGTCTTTAGAGCTCTGGCCTACCAACCCCTCCCTATTCTTGCAGCATCGGCCGGTAGGTCAGGTACATCTCCACGCCGGAATTTTGATCGAGTTTAGCGCCCGTGCGCATGCCCGCGGGCCCGCCGGTGAGCGGTGGCGCCGCGGTCCGGGGAATGCCCGGGGATTGGCCGCGTTGTTGAAACTCGTCTTGCCGCAATTCGCCCAACGAACGCGATTGGCGTTGTTGATCGAGGGTCGGATTTTGCGGCGTCTTCTGAAGGAGGGTCGCATAGAGCCACACGAGGCTTGGGCACGCGTTATCCTGGGTCTGATCAGCATGCAGGAGTGGTGCGCGCCCTGAACAGCAAGCTGGCGATCGATTCAAAGCTTGGCTCGGGAACCGCCGTGACCGTGTCTGTGCCGTTGAGCGAGGATCGGGAGCAATGCATTGCACAGTCCTGATTGGAGATGACCATCAAGTGGTTCTGGAGGGCCTGCGGCGGATCCTGGACCGTCCGGGATTTCAGATCGTTGGTGAGGTCAGCGACGGACGCGCCCTTGTGGAGGCCGCAGCAAGGTTGCGGCCCGATGTCGTCGTCGCGGACATCACTATGCCACTGCTCAATGGCGTGGAGGCCGCACGCCAGATCCGGGCACGCAACCGCAGGGTGAAAATCGTGTTCTTTACCATGCATCTCGAGCCCATGTACGCCGTCGAGGCGATCAGTGCCGCCGGTTCCGGTTCCGGCTATGTCTTGAAGGATTCGGCGGGCAAAGAATTGATCGCGGCTATCCAGGAGGCCCTACGCGGACACACTTATGTGACTCGGTCGTTGGCTGAACCGGTGATGGAGGCCCTCCTAAGCCGCCGCCGGAGGGTCGGCGACGAATCTCGACGGCTCACTCCGCGGCAGCGCGAGGTGTTGCAGCTTTTGGCGGAGGGACGGTCCGACAAGCAGCTCGCAACCGTGCTCAGGATCTCCGTCCGGACCGTGGAGTTCCACAAGTCCAGCATCAAGCGGAAGCTCGGCGTCCAGAGCATAGCCGAACTCGCGCGATACGCGGCAAAGGTTGGCATTGTTGCCTGATCTTCGCCCCGGGTTTTCCCTAGTTCTACCCTCAACAATTCGGAAATATTCTTCAGAGTGAGGGCCTCTTGGATTACAGCGAATACTATCGCAGCGAGCTTCCATTCATGGCTCTGGACGATCACCATGCCACCGTCACGATCCCGAGGGGCAAGCTAATCCGCGTGATCGGGGCCGCAGAGGATGATCGCTTCCTTGAGATCGAGATGGATGGAGAGCGGCTCCAAGCATTCGAGGTGGACTTGAAGAATCGCTGTAGCGTCCACCCAGAGCGCGGCCCGGCAAAGGCCAGCCTATCCGCCAACGCATCGTTCTAATTTCAACCAAGTTCAAGAAGGGAGACAGATGCGAGTTCAGGAGATCATGATCCAGGAGGTTTCCTGCGCCGAGCGGGAAACAATGCCGCGGCCGTTCAGTGAAGCGCCCGGGAGTGGTGCTTCCACGCATCCAAGTGGATAGCCGCGAGCAAATTGAAGACGCGGTGGACGCGGTGAGAGAGGCAGACCCTCGGCGCACACCGGGAGAAGCGCGAGTTTCCTCCGGCCGATGGAAGCTCACGCTGCGCGCCGGGAGTTTTGCGCGCCGATGGGGTGTCGTTCTGGCCGGCGGCGACGGCGTTCGTCTGCAGGGATTGACGCGATTGATCTGCGGCGACGACCGCCCCAAGCAATTTTGCCCCTTATTTGGCGAAGGCACGCTATTGGATCAAACGCGGCGGCGTGCGGAGCGAAGCATCCTTCCGGATCAGATCGTCTATTCCGTGACCAAAGCTCACGAGAAGTATTACCGTCGCGAGTCTTCCAGACGCTCTTCACAGAGGATCGTCCAGCCGAGCAATAGGGGCACGGCCCCGGCAATCCTATCGTCGCTCGTTCGCGTGTTCCAAACCGAACTTGAAGCTATCGTAGCGATTTTTCCCTGCGACCATTACTATTCGCCGGAAAACGCGTTCACGGCTGCCTTGGAATCGGCTTTCCTCGCCGCGGAAGAACGGTCTGAATCGGTCGTGCTGCTGGGCGCGGAGCCGAAAGCTCCCGAAGCGGACTTCGGATGGATCGAGCTCGGGGAGAAGACAGGCGCGTCTTGCTGCGCGGTGCATCGTATCCGCCGTTTTGTCGAGAAACCTTCTCCTGAGGTCGCCGCGCAGTTATTCAGAACGGGCTCTTTGTGGAACACCTTTGTGATGGTGGGGCATGTGAGGACATTCCTGAAGTTGGCGGTTGAGTCTGTGCCGGAAGTGATGAACGCTCTAGGCGGGGTCAAGTTCCGCCCGACCGCGGGCGGAGAAATACGGATCGAAGATTGGGTCTATGATCGGATCGCTCCGGCGGATTTTTCGCGCCAGGTTCTCTCGCCGGGCGTGGCGCGTCTCACCACAATGACATTGGAGGGTGTCGAATGGAACGACCTGGGAGATCCGGAGCGGCTGATCTGCATATTAGCGGAAAACAACTCCGAGCTGCCGGCATGGGCGCGCCGCTGGCGAGCGAGAAGGGAAGCCAAAGTGGAGGATTTTTCCGCGTCCGCCGCAGTGGCTTGAGCTCGGCTGAGGCCAAGCGGAGGCTTTTCCCTGGGCGGATTTCGTGGGTGTGAGCCTTCTCTTGAACCCGCAATGCATATCCGATACAGATGGCTATCACTGCGGTTGGTTGGCGACCCGAGTCTCGTTATGGAACACCCTTCCGTCCTCGTTAATGTAGCCGATGTCGATCGTTTCTTGATCGAATTTCAGCAAAGCGAATCCTGACACGGCGTCGCCGTCGTCATTGGCTTTCGTGTTCATCAAAAACGCGGGGAAGCAGCCAGGGTCGGCCCCGGCTCCTCCTCCTGAACCGGTATCGGTGGCCGAGGGCGAGGCACGCCTTAAAGGTCGCACGTTCATCGCCGATTGTGCCAGCCCGGCCATGGGATTGCGGGGAGCAAACCATCTTTGGTCCCGCTGGTCTGCCGAGGCGCCGGCGAACGCTTCGCTCAGATTCGCGGCGATTTTCTGGCGCACCTGTTCCTGAGTTTGGGGATCTCCGGGAAACGCCTCCCGGAGCTTCTGTTGGACCACGCTATTTAAGGGATCGTTGAATGCGTTGCGGGCATTTTTGATTGCGGTCACGACATTATCTTTGAGCCTGGTGAGGGGATGTAGCATCGCTTGACCTCCTCGCAGTATCTGCAAGGCTATCACAGGCGAAATATTCAAGGCGTGTTGTATTGTGGTTCCTTGGCCGAGCCGCGCAGTTACGAAGAAATTCTTCAAGGGAACCTTGTTCGGGACCGCGATTTTCGGGTGGCCTTCGGCGACGCGAACATCGAGAAGTGCCTGCTGATCGCTCCTCACGGCGGTGGGATCGAACCCGGCACATCCGAGATCATGCGGGCCGTGGTGGAACTTGGCGGCTGGGCGTGGTATGAATTCGCCGGTTATCTCAGGCGCGGCAATAAAGAAGCCTTGCACATCCCGAGCACGGAATTCAATGAGCCTAAGCTGCTCGCCCTGTTGCCACAGACCGAGGTGGTGGCCACCTTCCACGGTTCAGAAAGTGATAAGGCGGTTGTGTATGTCGGCGGCAGATGGAAGTTTGGGCGGCAGGCGACCATTGAAGCTATAAATGAATCCTTTGATGCGCACCGAATTCGCGCGATCGATGCGACTGAAAATGGAGAAACGGAGCACATCTGTGGGTTGCATGGGTCGAACATTGCTAACCGGGGCCGGCGGGCCGAAGGCATCCAGATGGAGTTTTCCAGGGAGGCTCGAAACCTGCTATTCCCTCCTGACGCATCCCGGGAAGCGCGCGGACGCCGAAGCGCTCGCTTGCGTCCTCTCGCGCGGTCCATCCACCTTGCCCTGAAACGGCTAACCGCATAAAGGCTCGACTTGAGCGAGCAGTGGCCGCGACTAAACCTTTCACTTGCCGGCTAAGTACTCCGTTTCAAAAATCCGGCCACGTATTCGAGAGGAATGTGGGGCAGCGCCCTGCGCTGCGGCGGGCCCTCGGCCCGCCGGGTGCAGGCGGCCTGGGAGGCCGCCGCAGGCCGAGGGCCTGCCCCACCGGAAGCCGCAAAAACGTGGCCGTACATTTGAAACCGTGTACTAAGTGAGCGTTCGAACTGAACAATTAAGTGAGAATCCGAACGCGCGTAACTTTTCGATCCTCCCGGATATTCTTAATGGAAACAGCCCAAGGGAGGCAATGACGGAGAGCACCGAGGACCGGCTGCGGATCGAAGCCGCGCAACGCGACCCTTCCCGCTTTGGGACGCTTTATGAGGAGAATTTTCACCGCATATACGCGTACGTCGCGCGCCGCGTGGGGAACCGAAGCCAGGCCGAAGATCTGACGGCAGACGTGTTCCGGGAGGCGCTGGCTGGAATCGGGAAGTTCGAATGGCGCGGCGTGCCTTTTCGGGCGTGGTTATTGAAAATTGCGTCGCGAGTGGTGGCTGACCATTTCCGGCGTTCGGGCCAGGAGGCGGGAAATCCGGCGATTGATCAGGAGAAAGCGGCTACGGATGAAATCGAGCGCCGCGCGATGCTCTTCCAGTTGGTGGAGAGACTGCCGGAGGCGCAGTTCCGCGTGATTCAGATGCGATTCGTGGAGCAGAAAAGCATCCGCGAGATCGCGCAGGCACTGGGACGCAGCGAGGGCGCGGTGAAGCAGCTTCAACTCCGCGCGATCGAGAATCTGCGGGCCCAAATGGAGGGCGCCCATGCCTGACCGCGAGCTGGTGGAAGAACTCGACCAAGCCATCGATGGCCTGTTGGCGGGGACCCCGTCGGCAGCGGGCGGCGATCCGGGAGCTGGCGGCTTTGGCCGAGGTCGCGCTGGCGCTGCGCGATCTGCATGCGGAGGATTTTAAGACCCGTTTAAAAACGGAATTGGAAAGGAGAGCGTTTATGTCTATATCTGGCGTCACATCAGCGACTACATCCGGCACAGGGGTTCGTGGAGGATTTCGCACGATCACGCCTTTCATCATCCACGAGAAGGCGCCGGAATTGGTCGATTTTCTAAAAACTACCTTTGGCGCAGAGGAACTGAAGCGCGACACCGGGGGGAGCGCTTACGGATTCTATTCGGAGGTGCGGATCGGGGATTCCATGATCGCGATTGGGGGAGGTGCGGCGGCGCGGAGAGGAAACTTGCCGTCGGCGCTGCACGTGTATGTGGAGGATTGCGACGCCGCCTACCAGCGCGCCATGGCAGCGGGAGCGAAGACGCTGATGGGAGCCGCGGGAGCGCCCGCCGACCGGCCCTACGGGGAGCGTTCCGCCTTTGTGGAAGACGCATTTGGGAATTACTGGTACATCGCAACTCGTCTGGCCCCCACGACGGAGGATTTTGGAACGGTGGTGCCGTATGCGCATCCGGAAGGCGCGCGGAACTACATAGATTTTTTGAAGCGAGCCTTCGGTGCTGAGGAGGTGGCCGTGTTCGAGCAAGCGGGCCGCGTGATGCATGCCGTAGTGCGGATCGGCGGTGCGGTGCTGGAGATGGGGGAACCGGCCGACCGCTCCGGCATTCCATCCAACGGGTTCTTCTTATTCGTTGAGGACGTGGACGCGGCGTATGCGCGGGCGCTTGCGGCGGGCGCTACAGCGATCAGGCCGCCCGATAACATCCCCTATCGATTGCGGTCGGCGATTGTAAGAGACCCGAGCGGGTATTTGTGGTGGCCGGCCCGATGGATTGAGGAACAGTAGCCCTCGCGGTCAGCGTAGATAGGCGATTAAAGGAGTCAGCGTCAGCGGGCTGGTGACCGTGGATAAGAACACTGCGCTGGTGACAAATTCCGGCGCGACTTCGAACTCCAGTGCGAAAATCGTCGTCACCACCGCTACTGGCATGGAGGAGAGAATCACGGCGGCTTGCCTGGCCGGTCCCGAGATGCCTAACAACGCAGCCAAACCGAGTGCGACAAATGGTGCCACGAACAGCGAAATTCCCGCGGCCAGAATCACTATTCCGGGTTGGCTCGGCCAAACGGCGCGCTCCAGTTGCATCCCCAGTACGAGAATCATGACGGGAAGCGCGGCATCGCTAAGAAGCGCAATCGGCCGCATCATCGCATCCGGTAAAGGACGTCCTATGGACAGCACGACCAGCGCGAGACCGATTCCGTAGAGTGATGGCATCTTCCATATCTTTTCCAGAGCGCCGGGAATGTTTCTGCGATGGCTCCCGGCAAAAAAAGCCCCCGCCACATACGTCATCACCGACCCGGTGAGGAAGAAGATCGTGGCGTAAGTGAGGGCATCGTCGCCGAATGCAAATCTGACCACCGGCAAACCATAGTTGCCGGTGTTCGAAAGCATCACGACCATCATGAAGGCCCGCAGAACCTTGCGGTCCAGCCTCAGACACTTTGCGGTGATATAACCCACAAGTCCCATGGCCGCCATGATCAGCACCGCCAGCAGCATGAGACGGACGACGTTGGGCCCGGAGGCAGTTGAGGTCACGAGCAGCCGGAACGCAAGGCACGGCAGGAGTGAGTAAAAAACGACACGTGCCACCATCCGGACATCGATCGCGGCATATCGCGCTAGAAGAAAACCAGCACTGGCGATCGCAAAAATTGGCAGAATATCGGAAATAAGAATGGATAAGAGTAAACTCATGGCTTTCCCGCAGTTGGCGCTGCTGACGTGATGTTATTTTAGAAGACCTTTCGAAATGTGAGATTGATCCGGGCGCGACCGGTCAGCGGATGTTCCCCATCCCGAAGCGGAGCGATGCCATGGTAAACGAACCGCGCCGGACCGCCCCACACCACCACATCGCCGTTTTCCAGCCGCAAGCGCCGCGTAGGATCAGAGCGGCGCTTGCCGCCCCACAGGAATACCGCGGGCAGTCCCAGCGAAACGGAAACGATCGGCGCCCAGGCATCCTTTTCGTCGCGGTCCTGATGGAGGCCGAGTTTGGTCCCCGCAATGTAGCGGTTGATTAAACAGGCGTCGGGTTGGTAATTCGCGAACCCAGCCTCGGCCGCCGCGCCCGCCGCGAGCTCGAGAAATGCTTCAGGCATCGCCGGCCAAGGCGCTCCAGAATCGGGGTCGATCGGATCGTAGCGGTAACCAGATCGGTCCGAGACCCAACCTATCCGGCCGCAGTTCGTCATTGCCACAGACATGGTGTGACCGCCAGGCGTAACCAAGTGCCGAAAGGGCGCCCTTTCCACGATCCGCGCCACTTCTTCTAGCAACCCGGCCGCTTTGCCAGAGGCAAAGCCGTGCAGCAGCACGGCGCCTTCTTCGAGCTGCTCCGGGAAGGGCAGGGAAGAATCGCTCTCAAAAAGGGGGATCACCGGTCTCAGTCTCAATAATAATCCGCACAGCTCGTGGGACTTGCAGCAAGGCTGCGCAACGGCGATAATACTTGAGGATACTCAGTATCCAACACTCAGCGGAGGCGACTATGTCCCCTATTGCACACTGCACGATGCCGCCGAGCCTGCCCTACGCCGCATAAGTAAGCCGGCCGGCCAGGCTGGCGCCCATCGTTTTAACTAGTGAGTTGACGCCGTAACGCACTTTCTTGCGTTGCAGGCGAGGCCTACGTGTGTGTGCAGTAGGGAGTTTGTTTTGAAAGAACATAAACGTCGAAGCAGAGAATCAGAGTTCGTGGATGCAGAGTTCGCCGAAGCTCTGTACGAAGCGGACTCGGGCAGCCGGTCTCCTGACCGGCAGGCACAACGAAAAGCACAGCAACTTTGCCGGCAGGTGGAGCGGGCATTAAATCTCGCGTTCGCAGATCGCAACGGCGAGGATGACCTCGGCGGTTTGTTCGTCGATGAAGTTTCTCCGGCACCGGACTGCGGGCGCCTGCTGGTGCATGTCGCCATTCCGGCTGACCGCCCAGCGGCCGACGTGATCGGTGCGTTGCGCCGCGAATCTCCGCGGCTCCGTTCGGAAGTGGCGGCGGCGATTACTCGAAAGCGGGCGCCCGAGTTGCCTTTCATACCCGCGTCTCCGGAGGGATGCAACTATGAGTGAAGAGCGCATCGCACCCCGATGGATCCTTCTCCGAGTAGACGATCCGGCTGTGGCCGAGACTTTCCATATATCGCCGCTTATTCGGGCAGTTGCAAGCGCAGTCAACGGGAGGTCAATCTTCGACCGGAAAACAGAAGCGGCGGGACGGGGCGGCGACTCGGAGCGCCTGCACCCAGTCGCGCAATCGTGTCATCAGGGCCGCTCTATAAGCTGGAGGAAATGCAGGCGGCCGCCGCGATCTCCCGCGACAATTTTTTGGTTGCCGGCAAAGGCACAGCATTCTGCGCTCCCGTCGCAGTGGAAGGTGGCGGACAGCAGGCCGGTCTCCGGGTCCCAGACTTTCAGCGTTTTGTCCTCAGAGGCGGAAACCGCGCGCTTACCGTCCGCCGTCACCGCCACTCCGTGCACGGGGGCAGCGTGGCCTTCGAGCGTGCACAGCGCACGGCCGGTCTCCAGGTCCCACACCTTCAGCGTTTTGTCATCAGAAGCGGAAACGGCGCGCTTCCCGTCCCCCGTCACCGCCACGCTATTTACCCGAGCGGAGTGCCCTCCGAGCGAGCGTAGCGCGCGGCCGGTCTCCAGGTCCCACACCTTTAGCGTTTTGTCCGCAGAGGCGGAAACCGCGAGCTTTCCGTCCTCAGTCACCGCCACGTCGTAGACCATATCGGAGTGGCCTTCCAGCGTGCGTAGCGCACGGCCGGTCTCCAGGTCCCACACCTTCAGCGTGTTGTCCCAAGAGGCGGAAACCGCGCGCTTCCCGTCCCCCGTCACCGCCACGCCAGAGACAGGAGCAGCGTGGCCTTTCAGCGAGCGCAGGGCACGGCCGGTCTCCAGGTCCCACACCTTCAGCGTCTGGTCCCGAGAGGCGGAAACCGCGCGCTTCCCGTCCCCCGTCACGGCCACGCCAATGACAAAATTAGAGTGGCCTTCCAGCGAGCTCATCTCGCGGCCGGTCTCCAGGTCCCATACCTTCAGTGTCTTGTCCCAGGAGGTGGAAACGGCGCGCTTCCCATCCGCAGTCACTGCTACGCTACAGACCCAGTTAGAATGGCCTTCGAGCGTAAGCAGGGCGTGGCCGGTCTCCACGTCCCAGACCTTCAGCGTTTTGTCCTGAGAGGCGGAAACCGCGCGCTTTCCGCACGCCGTCATCGCCACGCCACTGACACGAGCAGCGTGGCCTTCCAGCGAGCTCGTCTCGCTGCCGGTCTCCAAGTCCCACACTTTCAGCGTTTTGTCCCAAGAGGCGGAAACCGCGCGCTTCCCGTCCGCCGTCACCGCTACGCCGTAAACGGAATCAGAGTGGCCTTCCAGCGTGCGCGGTTCGCGGCCGGTCTCCAGGTCCCACACCTTCAGCGTTTTGTCCCGAGAGGCGGAAACCGCGCGCTTCCCGTCCGCCGCCACCGCCACGCCATCGACGGAGGCGGAGTGGCCTTTGAGCGTGCGCAGTTCGCGGCCGATCTCCAGGTCCCACACCTTCAGCGTTTCGTCTCGAGAGGCGGAAACGGCGTGCTTCCCGTCCGCCGTCACCGCCACGCCTTCGACAGGAGCAAGGTGGCCTTCCCAGCGTGCGCAGCAGCCCCGTACCCGGGGGCTGTAGCCCGGGCGGCAGCGGCCGCAGCCAGGGCGCGGGCGCTGCGGCGGCAAGCTCTGTGGTGAACAGACGGATGGCCGGCGAATCGCCGTGCGGGAGCAGCCTCCCTACCAGTTGGGAAGCAAACTGGCTGGGGTCGCGTTCGATCACATGCGAGGAAAGCCGCACCGCACTGTGGATGAGATCGAGGGCCTCCCGATCCTGGAACTGTGCCCGCACGTAGTCCAGTTGCAGGTCGTGCAGCCGGATGCCTCCGTTGTCCGCATCGCGCTGCGCCAGCGAGAGACTGACGAACTGCTCCGCGGTCGCGAGCGCCTCGCCGTCGCCGAGATTCCACAAGGTCCTCTGGACGTATGGCGGGGCGGGCATGTCCTCCAGCAGAACCGCGAGCGCCAGGTAGCAGCGGCGGGCGGCGGGTTCGAGCGCATCCACACTCACCTGGATGGCGCGCAAAAGGTCAGCGTGCGGATAATTCGGGAACTGCGCTCGGATCTTCGCCAGGTCCGCGCTCCGGATCAGCCCCAGCACGTGGCTCCAGTAAGCCGGTGGTTTGTTCCGCACCATGGCGCCGAGCATGGAAAGCGCCAGTGGCAGTCGGCCGCACTCTTGGATCAACCCGGCAGCCTCGGCCCGCAGGTCTTCCGGCACGCGCCCGGCCCAGCTTGCCAGCAGTCGCCGGGACTGCTCGGGAGTGAGCAGACCGGCGATGGTGTTCCACCGCGCCGGTGGCCGCGGCGACGGAGCTGTCGCGCGTGGTGAACAGCAGCCGCGAACGGGACGATTCCGCCAGGAAGGGTTCGATGTCGGCCGTGCGCCAGATATCGTCCACGATCACCAGCGCGGCCTTCTCCCGCAGAAGCGTGCGGTAGCGATTGATGCAGTGGCTTTCGGACTCATCGGCGGCCGGGTGGTCGCGCAAGGCACGGCGCACCTCCTGCATGCGGGTGGTGAGATTGCCAGAGACATCTTTGCCCACCGTGGTCCAGGCGATGCCATCCGGGAAGGCCTGCTGCACCACGGCATCCTGGCTTAGGGCCTGCGCGAGGACTGTTTTGCCGATTCCGCCCATGCCGCGGAGAGCGGTGAGGGCGATGGAGGGACCTGGATCATCAGCAATTACGAGGCTGCGGAGACTTTCGAGCGCCTCCGGCCGTGGAATGAATTTGCGGGGCAGCGGCGGCGCGGTGACGTAGGTGCTGCGGAACTGTGGCTTCAGGGCGACCGCGTTGCGGCCGGTCCGGATGTCCTCACGGAGCTGCCGCAGTTGTGCTGCACTTAGGTTCGGCGCCGGTGAAGTCCCGATAGTTCCTGGTTTCGAGGTGCAGGGGCCTGTCCGAGCCTGCCGCAGCGAGCAGAGGAATCACCCGCTTCCCCAGGCGCAGGGCCCGGAGTTGCTCGGCGCGGCAAATATCGGAGACATACGAGCCGGGCGTCATCAAAGCGAGCAGGACGTCGCAGCGGTCGATCGCCTTTTCGATTTCGACGGTCCACGATGCCCCGGCTTCGAGGCGGGCGGTGTCCAGCCAGATGTCGTGGTCCGGCTCGAGAGCGGATTGGAGTTGGGAGGCGATGCGGGCGCCGTCCTTGCGGGCGTATGAGAAGAAGACGCAGGGACGCGGCGGCGTGGCCATTGGCACTTATTATGATGGCGGATGGCAGTTGCTGCCACCGCGCGATTACGGGCGTCCGCGGGCGGCGATATCTCTCGGGAAATCGTTCCCGGCACATGCCCCAGGATCCCGTTGTGGGAAGCTTCGGCCGGGTGAAGCGCCACTCGGAGAGAGCCCCCCACGAGCCGGCTTCAAAGGGCTAGCGGGAGTTTACTGCGAAGTGCCGAAACACAAATCTAAGTAATTGTTTTTAAAGCTCGGTGCTGTATTACCTATGTTCAATTGTATTACCTATGTTCAATAGGGTAATACGCTTTTGGCGGCCCAAGCTGAACATAAAACAATACTTGGCCGTCATGTTTGGTCTCTGGCAGTAAACTCCCGCTAGTACCGAGAAACGCTTTGACCTTATCGGGGCTGCCCTGGCGCGTGAGCTCGGGGGATAGCCAGTTTGGCGACCGCCAGGGCAGCTTCGATAAGGCCGTTTGAACGAAGCTGCTGGCGCATTCGCGGCTATGTATTTCGAATGCGATTTGTCAGGCGAGGAG